>JADGCS010000068.1 GCA_015228875.1 Deltaproteobacteria bacterium
GGTGGGCAAAAGGCCTCCGTTTTTTAAGTAGAGCCCCCCCAGTCATCCCCCTAACCTGATAATATTTATTGTGATTTTAAGTTGTCAGGGTTATGAAAAAAAACAAAAAAATCAAGCAACATCGAACCCCATACTGCAATAATAAAAGTAAGGTGGCCGCCCACACGGGCAGTCTATTTCAACATTTTAGATGGGTTGGACAAACGCTATAACGACAGACAATCATGATTGGAAAAATTTAGGAGTTTTCAACAGCCTGTTAGTGCGGAAAGTAGGCTGCAATATTGATGAGGCAAACGTGAATGATTATGAAGTGGTTACGGTATTCCTGCGTTTTTTTCAAGGAAAAGCATGATAAAAAAAAGTATTATTTTAATTGGCATGGCCGGAGTTGGCAAGTCTACAACTGGCAGATTATTGGCGCAACATTTGGCATGGCGGTTTGTTGAGCTGGATCAGTGCATAAAGGATTGGGCTGGAAAAAGCAAAACGCAGGAGATCATCGACAACATTGGCGAGCAGGCATTCATGCAGATCGAAAAAAATATAATGTACCAAGTTGATCTGAGGAATGTGGTTGTTGCAACGGGGGGGAGTGTTATTTATCATTCCGATTTGATGGATTATCTCAAAGAGTCTTGTGTGTTGCTGTATCTAAGAGACAGCTTCGAGAATATTTTTGAACGCTGGAAACTCAGGGGCACAGGCGGTGTTATAGGGCTCAGAGATAAATCATTCAGAGAGGTCTTTGAAGAACGACAGCCCCTTTATGCACATCATGCCGATGTTGTTGTGGACGTAAATGGCAAATCTACCGGGGAGATTGTTGCTGACATAATAAGCATTGTTTAATGCATCATAACAGGTACAGGATGAAATGAGGTAGAGATTGGCTCTGTTTTTTTTGAAAAAAAAAATAAGAATTTTGTTTTTTTTTAAGGCGTTTTTGATTTTGTTCAGTTACCTGATTCCCGCATACGCCGAATCAGAGGTTGTAAGGATTGGACTTGCAAATAATTTCTCAGAAAAAACATTTCAACAGCCCAACCCCTATGAGAATGACACGTTATTGGGTGCCAAGATGGCTGTTGAAAATTCGAAAGAAAAACTTAGACAGAGAAAAATAAAAATTGAGTTCGTCAAATTTGACTATGGTGACAATCCTGTAATGGTCAGTGAAGTAACACGGCAGGCGGTATTGTCGAATGTCCTGGCAGTGGTAGGATACACGACGTCTGGGGAGGCATTACTTGCCGCTCCCGTTGCTCATAATGGTCGGTTGCCAATACTCCTTCATTCGGCTACAGCCAATAGATTGTATCATTATAATTTCTACGTTCATCCCCTGAATTTTGGCAATCAACATGTGGGCGATCTTATGGCCAAAGCTGCTGTAACAGAATTTCAAGCCAGCAAGGCCGTCGTTGTGGCGATGATGAATTGTGCGTTCTGTCAGGATTTGGCATCTTCTTTTGAATTGGCATTTACCCGCGTTGGTGGAATGGTTGTTAAACATCTCAATGTGCTTGATGGATTACCCAATTATAGAGATCCACTGGCTGGTTTAAAAAATAAGGATTTTGAGGTTATGTTTGTAGCAGCCCCGATGGTTGAATCGGCACGCATCATTCGAGACACTGTCCGGCATGGAATTAATACACGTTTTGTCGGTGGGGACAGTTGGGGGTATCCGAGTTATAGATTCTTTTCAATTCTTGGAGATACTGCATGGGAAGGCCGGGCTGTGTTTTTTTGGCATGAGAATATGTCGATACCAGAACTAAAAAATTATCTTCACTATTTTAAAAAGGAATACGGCTATACAAGTACAAGTACCATTATGCTGACATATGATGCTGTGATGATAATTATCAATGCACTACTGAATAGTACGGGGCATATGACGCGCGATGATCTTGAAAAGTACTTACAAGACCTGAATAGATATGATGGTGTGGCGGGAACTTACTGTCTTAATAATGTGTTGTATGACCGCAAGACAGCAGTGATAGTAAAAAACCAGGGTGATAGTTTTGTGATTGGTAACATCATTCCTCCCAAATGTCATAAATAATGAAGACGCACTCAATAACACATAGGGTGTTGCGCCTCGTCCTTAGTATATTTATTGTGGTTAGCCTTGCCGTGGTTCTTGGCGTTTACGCATATCAGCAGATTCGTTATAATACAGCAAAAGGAATGGCACTGAATATGTTATCACAGAATCAGTCAAGACAGGCCAATCAGCTCTTGATGCTGTTTCTGGTGCCAGAACAAAAGATTGGCATGGAAATTTTATTAGATCGTTTTCGTAGAGATGAGAATCTGAAATATTCCGTTGTTATTCATAATCCCTCCGACCTTCCGTTCGAATTTCGCCATTGTGAATTAGGTAACGAACCGGCTCTTTGTCGAGACCACTCTGGCAAATCGGTTGCGATGCTTGTTCCGCTCAAAGAAGAAGACAATATATTTGCTTACTATTTCAAGTCCAAGAATATTGATCAAAATCCAGTTATGTTTGTCATGTTAAGAGTTGCTGTTTTTGTTTTTGTGGCACTACTTGTTGTTTTTTTTCTCATATTCTCAGCGATTACAAGGATAACATCCTTTACAATACCGGCGGCTCTTAATCGACTTGTTGAGTGGTTAAACTGTGCATTGTCAGGGCAAGAAACGCCAGTACAGATACCTAAGACTTACTTGCGGGAAGTTGATGAGCTTGCAGATAAAATCAAGGTTATTGTTGAGAGAAATAACAAGTCTCGAGATGAAAACCTTAGGTTGCATTGCTGTGTTTCTATCGCCCAAACCGCCTCCCAAGTCGCTCACGACATCCGCTCGCCGCTTTTGGCGCTTACTTCTATGACTGCGATGTTTGACACGCTTCCTGAGGAGCATCGCATCAGGGTGCGCACGGCGATTCAGCGGATTAACGATATTGCCAACGACCTCAGTCGTAAAAAGATTGATCACGAGGCCCAGGCGTTGGAGGATGAATACAGTGTTTATCTGTTATCGGGGCTGATCGAGATTCTGGTCACCGAAAAAAGAATGCAGTACAGGGTGCGAAGTGATTTGAATATCGAGACAAGGCTTGGGACCGAGTCTTACGGGGTCTTTGCCAAGATCAGGGCAAAGGAGTTTAAAAGAGTCTTGTCCAATGTTATTAACAACGCCGTCGAGGCCCTTAAAGAAAAGGGTGATGTGATCATCAGCATGGAGAGGGATGACCTTAACGCAAAGATTATCTGCTCCGATAACGGCGAGGGGATCCCCGCGGATGTTTTGCCCAAGCTTATGCAAAAAGGGGCGAGCTTTGGAAAGGCAGATCATAAAGACAGCGGCTCTGGTCTGGGGCTGTATCATGCGCGAGAGACCATAAGAGGGTTTGGGGGCGATATTGAGATTAAGTCCGCGGTTGGCAAAGGCACCGATGTGATCATTACCCTGCCTACGTATACGGAACCCGCGTGGTTTATGCCGCGGATCACGGTGTCTGAAGGGCAACGGGTCATTGTGCTGGATGACGACGAGTCCATTCATCAAGTGTGGCAGGACAGATTTTTAGCGGTGGGGTTTGAAAACATCGAACACTTTAAAACACCAGAGGGCCTTATTGAGTGGTTTAAGAAACACGAGTCAGCCATGCAAAAAAATTACCTCTGCCTTTGCGACTACGAGTTTCTGGGGATTGCAAAGACAGGGCTTGATGTGATTGACGAACTTAAAATCAGCAAGAACGCCATACTTGTCACCAGTCACTTTGAGGATGTCGCGGTACGAAAAAAATGCGGGGAGCTGGGTGTAAAAATGATCCCCAAAAACCTGGCGGGGTATGTGCCGATAACAGCCCTTGGTCCTCAAAAACAAAGAACGAACAACGTGAACGAAGAACGATCAGCCAACGGTACGTTATCTCCCCAGACGACGAATGGCGCACTACCAAAAGCGATCAACCCTCATTTTATCCTGATTGATGACGATCCCACCGTGCATCAGGTATGGGAGATCTTGGCAAAAGACCATGGTTTCATTATTGCCTCTTTTACAAATCCCGCTGATTTTTTTAAACAGGCGGATCAGTTTAGCCGCGACACCCCCGTGTACATCGATTCGAGCCTTGGTGAAAATGTGAAGGGCGAGGATGTGTCGAAAGATATTTACGCCCTTGGTTTTAAAACAATCTATCTCGCCACCGGATACAAAAAAGATCACTTCCCCGAGATGCCATGGATCACCGATGTGGTGGGCAAAAGGCCTCCGTTTTTTAAGTAGTGATGCTTTTGAGAAATATGATAAACTCGCACTCACTGAAGGATGAAACAAAGACATCAAATATACCACAGGCTCAGATTGCATGAAAGACTCTCCAGGGATGATGCGGTCTTTCTCTATCGCCATGCCAACATATTGGAGATTGCTCAACTTGCAAACGAGAGACGTGAGTTGCTTCATGGTAACAAGACCTATTTTATCAAGAACAAGCACATCGACTACAGTAATGTTTGTGTCCTGAGTTGCAGGTTTTGTGCCTTTGCAAGAAAAAAGGGGCAGGATGGCGCCTTTGAAAACTCCATCGAACAGATCCTTGCCAAGGTGAGGCTGGGTGTTCCCGATGGGATACGCGAAGTGCATATCGTGGGTGGGTTTCACCCGACACTTCCCTATGCGTTTTATAAAGACATGCTCTCTTCCATCAAGAGGGAGTTTCCGACCATCCACATCAAGGCCTTTACAGCACCCGAAATTTCTTATTTTTCAAAAAAATTTCGTATGACGGAGGAACAAATTCTCAAGGATTTGATAGACTGTGGCCTTGGTTCACTTCCCGGTGGCGGGGCCGAGATCTTTGCGCCGCGTGTGCGTCAAGAGATCTGCGGGCCAAAAGGCGATGCAGATGGATGGCTTAAGACTCACGAGTTAGCGCATGCCCTTGGGCTTAATAGCAACGCCACGATGTTGTATGGTCACATCGAGACCATTGAGGAACGTGTGGATCATCTGGCCCGTCTCAGAGATTTGCAGGATAAGACGGGCGGCTTTTTGTGTTTTATCCCGCTTGCGTTTAACTCAATATCTAGGAATTTCAAAGTTGACAGAGCGCGGGCGCATTTCTCGCATGACGGGGAAACTCAACCGCGTCAAAGTCAAGTTAGTAACTTGCAGGGGACAAAATATGAGGTTGTGGGGATAACATCCGCGTACGATGATCTTAAAATCATGGCCATCTCGCGTCTTTTTCTTGATAACATTGCGCACATCAAGGCGTACTGGGTTATGGCCGGCATGGCCGTTGCGCAGATGGCCCAATTCTACGGGGCCGATGATCTGCACGGGACTGTGATCGAAGAAAATATCACCCACATGGCCGGTGGCAAAACGCCGCAAGGGTATAAGGCCAACGAGTTGTGTCGTGTGATCGCGGCCTCGGGCAGGGTGCCTGTCGAAAGGGATTCGTTGTATCGTGAGATTGCCTGAACCTTCAGAGGTCCCTGACCAGCCGTCGTGTTGTTTTTTTGGTCAGACCTTTACATCAACCATCACACAGTCTCAAAAATGAGACTGGCCGAGACTTTTGATTGCTTTATTGAGACTATTTTTAAATTCCCAAAAAATAATTTCGAAAAAAAACCATTGATCCCAATCGCTTAATTTTTTTGTCACCCGTTTAACAATGTGGCACGTCGCTTGCTTTTGTCCTTTCTGTAGAAGAAAGGGAGACGTTATGCAGTCATGTACAAAAAATATTATTTTTATTTTGGTGGTGCTGTGTTTGATTACAAATGATGTTTGGGCCGCCTCTGGGCGGCGGATGCATCCACCTCAGAAGTTCAGGGTAAACGAACCCTCGTTGTCAGAGATCCTGGAGCAGTATTATCAACGCGAGGGACTTGGTTTATCGCATATCGCGCAGTGGATGCGGCGTATTAAAAAGGCGGCCTATCTGCCAACCCTGTATCTTGGCTATGATCATGCCATCAAAGAGAATCAGGGGTTTAGTATTACCGATAACACATCCATCTCGAGCGGGGTTGTCACGCTGGGTCCCGAAGACAATGATTATGATTATGATTCGAACCTTGGCAGGACCATTAGAGCGAGGGCCGTGTGGAAACTTGATGAGACTGTTTTTAACCGCAACTATTTTGAACTCTCGCGGGAAAGACGCGATGTTGTCAAAATCCGTTTTGAGACGGGCCAAAAGATCACAAAAATTTACGAACAAAGGCAGGCCGTGTTGATCAAGTACCTGCACCCCGCTCATTTTAAAGGGGCAAAGGCGGCCATTGCGTATGCTCAATATCTGGTCTTAACGGAAGAGCTCGATGCGTTAACGGGCGGTGTGTATCATCAACGATGGTGGAAAAAGGAGGGGTTATGAATCACAAATCCATGATCACAACATTATGTCTTGCAGTGACACTGGTTGCGTCCTGCGGGTTGCAGAAACAGGGGCCGGTCCTTGCAGAAAATCAAAACTTTTACGTCCTGGGGGTTTCTCCTGCACGGGAGACCACGGTCACTCAGTTATCATTTGTGGAGATCTTATTTTCAGAACCTGCTTTACGGGACTCGCTCACAAGTGAAACGGTATTCCTGTTAAATCAGGCTGACTATCAGGAATACGAGGGGCGCGGATGGGATGATCTGTCTGCGGATGTTCGGGATGGTGATGTCATTCCTGTAGCGACAGCAATTGAGGTGCAGGCGGACGGGCAGGTTGTACGACTGCTTTTTAAAGATCTACTGGAGTGCAACATAACGTACGTGGTTGTTGTCCTGCCGCGGGTTCAGTCCATGCGTTACCTGTCATTAGATCAGAAAACGGCAGGTGCAGAAGACAGCATGTTTAGCAGCTCGTTTGTTTTTTTGGGTGCCACCACTGATGCCATTCCCAACCCCGATGCGAACGCCAATGTACCGACAGAGGGCGAGATAGATGGAGAAACGGCGGGCGATGTCGCTCCTGAAAAAACGATTTCCGAACCAACGCCCAAGTATCCCAATATTTCTTCAGAACAGGAAAATGGCTCCAACAGCACAGTTGCGGATGATTCCGGAACAATAGTGTCCGGTGAAAAATTTGACTGGGAGAGGATTCTCATCACGGAGATTGTCACAGACCCTCAGCAGGATCATGGCGAGTCTACTCCGGAAAACGGGATCCCGTTTGATCCATTTGCAGGGACGGGGATTATTGGCACGACGGATGAATACATAGAGATATTCAATGGCACAGAGGCCGCGGTCGATCTCAGCGGTTGGAGGGTTGAAATGAAAGACGGGACCGATGAGACGCAGGCACTTAACGACAGCGCATGGTCGATGTATTTTAGCAACGATGGCAAACTGGACAGCTTTGAGTCGGGTGAATTTCTTGTCCTGGGAAACCCCGCGGGCTCCATAAACAACTCATTGCTGCTCGAACTCTACGATGAACAAGATCAGCTTGTTGACTCTGTTGATGTGCAGGATGCCAATGCAGAGGATTTAACGGATGAGGCCTTTTACAGAGGGGCAGATGGGGAGTGGTTGTCCGGTCCTGCGAGTCCCGGTGGCTTTTGATCTTGCTTCTGGATTTGTCCTTAAAGCATACAGGGCGACAGGAGATGCCGGATTTAATTAGGTTCTACGCGACTTCCCGTGCTTCGCCTGTTTGTTGCGCAATTTTGACTCTCCGAACCCAATTAAATCCGGTATCTCCTGTCGCTTAGTGGGTTTTTTTCGCCACATTTTGGTTGATATAACAGGTCATAATCATCGACAGGGCAGGCCATTTTTTATCAAATCTAATCATTTGCCCTAAAGCCATTTCAATGCTAAAATATGAGATTATTGGGTGTGTTTTTGTAATACCTGGATGTCTAGGAATTTCAAAGTTGACAGAGCGCGGGTGCATACCTCGCATGACGAGGAAATTCAAACGCGTCAAAGTCAAGTTAGTAACTTGGGAAATTCAATGGTTTGTCAACAGTGCAAAACCGAGATTCTGGCCGGAGCGAATTTTTGTCATGTCTGTGGCTCAATGATCAGGCCATACTGCGTGCTCTGTCGCCTCCCTATGCCTGCGCAGGCGCAGTTTTGCGCCCAGTGCGGTCAGTCACTGCAGATGATGCGTCCCACCCAGTTTCAATCTGTCTCACATCATCATCAGGCACAACATATTCCTGCCAGTCAGCCTGTTTATCGAGGGGTTCCATCGCAGCCAACTGCACATTTGGCGCCGCCTTCACAGCCCGAAACTGCGTCACAGCAGTATGCTCCCGCAGCAGGGCCCGAGGCAAAACAAAGGACCGATTTAAATCATGTGATGCCCGAACACCTTAAGGACAAGTTTCATCAGGCCTCTGCGGCTATTGAGAGCGAGCGAAAGCTTGTCAGTATTGTTTTTGCGGACATCAGCGGTTTTACCGCGATGAGTGAAAAGATGGACCCGGAGAAGGTCACCGAGATCATGAACAAGTGTTTTCAGGAGTTGGGAAAAATCGTCTACGAACACGAGGGGTATATCGACAAGTTTATGGGTGATTGCATTATGGCCCTCTTTGGGGCGCCCATTGCGCACGAAAATGACCCCGAGCTCGCGGTTTCGTGTTCTGTCAGGCTCCTCGAGAGGCTTAAAACACTCAATGACGAGATCGGCACAGACCTGGGGATGAGCATTGGTATTAACTCGGGCATGGTCATTGCCGGCGGTGTGGGGACCGACGCAAAGTTTGAATATACCGTGATGGGTGATGCGGTAAATCTTGCGCAGAGACTGCAGTCTGCTGCCCAGAGGGGCCAGATACTGGTGAGTAAAAACATCTACCGATCCTGTGAGAAAAAATTTGATTTTGAGGTCCTCGAACCCATCAAGGTCAAGGGTAAACAGGACAAGGTCGAGATTTTCGCGGCGCTGGGCAAAAAGAAAAAAGAACTCAGAAACAAGAGTCTCCATGTTGGTTTTGGAAAGTTAATCGGCAGGGAAAAAGAATTGGATATTTTCAAAAAGTGTCTTGATGATTCTCAAAATGGGAGTGGTCAGATTTTCTGCATTTTGGGAGAGGCCGGTATTGGCAAAAGCCGTTTTAAGCATGAAATCAAAAAGATGATTTACAAGCAGAAGACGGCGTGGTTTGAAGCCACCTGCAACACCCTCCATAAAGAGGTGCCGTATTCTGCTTTTATTCAGCTCTTGTCTGATATGCTTGGTATTGAAGAAACCATCGAAGGGGGTATCAAAGAGAAGAAAAGCCATTTTGAATCCTTTAACCTCGATGAAAACTCCGAGGCGCTGATTCGCAGCCTGCTTAATATTTCGGTTGCGGGTGTTTCCGAGCCTCAGCTCGACCCTGCAAAAAAGAAACGGGCCCTCTTTGTGGCAATAAAAACCATTCTCATAGAAACCGCTCGCAAATCACCTGTTGTTTTTTATCTCGAAGACCTGCATTGGATGGATCCGCTTTCCCTTGAGCTCTTTGCATTCATCATGGAAAGCATCCCCTCATACCCCATCATGCTGGCAGGGTCATTTCGCAAAGAGTTTAAACACCAGTGGCATGATAAACCGCATTTTAACCAGATCACCCTCGAACCTCTCACAAACGAAAAGTGTGTTCTTATGGTCAAGAGTTTATTGAACCTCGAAGATGTTCCAGGAGAACTCGAAGACCTGATCATTAAAAGGTGTGACGGCAATCCCCTTTATGTCGAAGAGATCATCAAAAACATGATCGATGAGGGAAAGATTTATAAATCTGGTGACCACTGGGCGATTATCAAGGACATAAAGAGCATGCAGATTCCCCCGACATTGCAGGGGCTCATTGCCTCGAGGATCGACAAACTTTACGAGGCCGATAAACTTCTGATTCAGTATGCCTCTGTCATTGGCAGAAAGTTTTCTGATGCCCTGCTTGCCAAGTCCGTGGATATGGTCGACAGGATTTACGACTCGTTGCAGTTTCTAAGAAAAAAGGAACTGATCTTTGAAATCTCTTCTGATGCGGGTGAGATCACTTACATCTTTAATCATGCACTCACACAAGAGGTTGCGTACAACAGTATCCTGACAAAAAAAAGAAAGGAGTTTCATCTCAGGGTGGCGCAGGCCATTGAAGCATTGTATCTGGACCAGATCGAGGATCATGTGGAGACACTGGCCCACCATTATGTCGAGGCCGAGGTTGAGGAGAAGGCTGTCGATTATCTTTTTAAGAGCGGCGACAAGCTGATTTCCAGTTATTCCAATGACGGTGCGATCAAAAACTATCAAACCGCCATCAAACTGATGGAAGATTCAACTGCCTCCGAGAAGTACAACAAGAAGCTTTGGGTGGCCTATGATCAGATTGCTGTGGTCTATGCAAGGGTCGGAAAATACGACAAGGCAGCCGAGTATCACAACAAGATTTTAAACATGGGACAGGAACGTCAAGACCATCTCATGCTGACAAACTGTTACAGGCAGATGGGCGATGTTGCGCGAGTCAAAGGGCACGTTGAAGAAGCAACAAATCTGTTAAACCTGTCTTTGGAACATGCCCACCATGCCAATCATTTCGAATCCGAAATCAAAACTTACAAGGCCCTTGGCAACACCATGACACTCAAGCATGATATCCCCAAGGCTATCGAATATCTCGCAAAGGGGCTGGAGGGTGCCCAAAGCCTTGGGTTGACGAGGATTGAAGCCGAGTTTCTTAATGACATTGCCCTGACTTATATTGCCCAGGGAGACCTCGATGCGGCACAGCAGAGACTCGAGGAGTCGATCAATATTTCCAAGGCTGATTTTAAGCACAAATCACTCCTGGTCAGCTCAACGCTCAATCTCGGGGTTGTGCAGTATCACAAAAAGGATTTTGAGGGGGCCATGGCCAAGTTTAGAGAGACCTTCGCGGTGGCAAAACAAATTGGCGATTTGGGCAATTCACTTTTGTCCAGCCACAATATCGGTGAGATCTTGATGGAGTTCGACAGATTTGATGAGGCGCTGGTTGAATTTGAAACATGTTACAAGATCGCAAACGACATCGGCAATATCGATGAGGCTCTCAATAATAAGATCCTCATGGGGTGTGTTAAGGGTAAAATGGGAAAGAAAGACGATGGCGAAATGATTCTCACAGAGTCCATCAAAGAAGCAGCACAACGAAAATTATGGCCGCGCTACAGCGAAGCAGCATATTCTCTTGGTAAACTCTATCTCGATGTCCATAATATCGCCGCCTCCAGAAAATGGATGGGTAACGCATTGTCCAAGGCCGAAGAGATTAAATACCACGATATCATCAGCAAGGCTGGCATGGAGCTCAAAACATTGGAGGTGCTGTCAAACAGCAGCAGCCAGGAGATCTCGGAAGAACTGCATTAAACCTTCATGGCGATTGAAGCGCCACCGGAAAGACAGGAGGTGCTCCTGTCTGTTTGTTCATTTAATGTATAGGAATTTCAAAGTCGACAGGGCGCGGGTGCATTCCTCGCAAGATGGAGAAATTCAACCGCGTCATAGTCAAGTTAGTAACTTGTACTGCGATTCCAGATTAAAAGGGGGAAAAAAATCATGACCGAAAAACGAATTTTACCGGCATTTTTGCTGTGTTTTTTTCTGGGGACGTTTGGTGCTCATCGATTTTATGTGGGCAAGATTGGCACGGGGATATTGCAAATATTGACCTTGGGCGGACTGGGTATCTGGACATTCGTTGACTTTATTATGATCATCGTGGGTGCCTTTAGGGATAAGCAGGGAAACAAGATTACCGAATGGACCTGAAAGCAGGGGCCGCGTGCGCGGTGATCACGCCTTAAGCTCTGTGCCTGTCTTTTTAAAGAACCTGACCTTGGTGTTGTCTTTTAATATTTTAACGCCAATCTTGCCGGGCTTTTTATTGCTGGGATCGACGAGCATCAGGTTTGAGATATGCACGGAAGATTCTTTTTCGATAATGCCGCCGGTTGGATTTTGTTTTGAGCGGGAGGCCTTGAGGTGTTTTTTAACAAGTGCCACCTTTTCGACATAGGCACGCGATTTATCAGGATTAAACTTTAAGATTTTACCCTGAGAACCTTTGTGGTTCCCCGATATGACCTCAACAATGTCTTTTACTTTTAATCTTTGCATAATGACCTCGATACACACGATTGGCATCAATATTTTACATGGTGCCAGCCCGCGTAGTATTTACCGCTTAATGCGGGTTATCAAGTTACTAACTTGACTGTGACGCGATTGAATTCCTTCATTTTGCGAGGAATGCACCCGCGCTCTGTCGACTTTGAAATTCCTGTACATAAATTTAGTTAAGTCCTTTTTTGATGATCTCTTTTTTGAGTTTAAGCATATTGGCAGAGAGGTTCGCGGGCTTTGCTTTGAGGATGTAACGCGAGAGTCCGCCGTGTTTGTCGATGCTTCTGAGTGCCGAAGTCGAGACCTTGATTCTGACTGTTCTGCCAAGTTCGGGGATAAAAATCCGCTGGTCTCTGATGTTGGGCTGCTGAAAGTGTATGGTCTTGTTGTTGGCGTGAGAGACGCGATTGCCTTTTAATTTTCGTTTACCGGTTATTTCACATACATTAGCCATAATGCTCTCTTTGTTTAAAAGGTTTAAGGGGCTTAAGTAGCCGGGTATTTAATTGTTAAACCTAGCTGTCCTTGTTTGGTGTTTCAGGTTTTGTTTCTTCTTTTGGGGTCTCTTTGACAGGCTCTGCCTTTGGCGCCTCTGGTTTTACAACCTTGAGGTTTGAGACATGAAAAGTACCATGAAGCTCAACACTGCTGCCTTTTTTGGTCTGGACCTTTTTATTTTTGAGACCGTCGAGTTTATACCTGTTTGTTTTTTTATCCACGGAGAGGACGACCGCCTCTTTGCCAAAAAACTTGCCCTTGAGGACGTGCACTTTGTCGCCTGTTTTGATTTCTAGTTTCATAATATTGCACCCACATCAAAATAAGATTTGCATGATACCGTAAAAATTTGAAGGCAGTAACTATCAATATTTACAAGGGAAAGGCAAGCAGTTTGTGCATGTTATCCAAAATAGGCACTTGTGTTTCAGGGTGTTATTTTGTGTCTCTATGATTACGTTATTATTGAAAAAAAAACAAAGACATGTCAGAGGGGGGGGGCGTGCAGCGCGAAGGATCATTTTTTTTGGAGCAACTCTATGGCCCACAAGGTTCTCATTATTGATGATGAAGAGGGTTTGCGTCTTGTCCTGATGCTCAGACTGGAAAAAATGGGGTATGAGGTTTTTCAGGCGGCTGATGGGCTTGAAGGACTTGAAATAGCAAAAAAAGAAAATCCAGACATTGTTGTTCTGGATATCAAAATGCCCGTCATGAATGGTTATGAGACATGGCGTCGGTTTAGGGCGGAGGACCGTCTAAAAAAAATACCCATACTTATTTTGACCTGCGAGAGACAATCAAACGACCGATTTTGGGGGGCAAGCATGGCCGCAAGTGACTTCATTACAAAACCCTATGACGAATCACAACTTGTAAAAAGAATTGAAGAGATGATTCGGGAGTCAAAAAAAAAACTTAAGAAATGACAAGTTACTAACTTGACTTTGATGCCCCGAAGGAAATCCCCTTGGGGGACGCGGTTGAATTCCTCCATTTTTCGAGGAATGCACCCGCCATGTACCGTACGGCACATGGCCCGCGCTCTGTCGACTTTGAAATTCATATACATTAAAATACCACAAGAGTGGGGTGACCAATGAGAACAGCAAAAGAAAATAAAACAGTGCAGTTGCCCCGCGGTTTGTCAGCCAAATACGCCGGACAAAAACCCTATTACGAGGTCTGGTACGGCAAGATTGATATCTCTCCGGGGCGGGCCTTCTGGTTTCGATACACACTTTTAAATGGCGTGACAGACGAGGCTTGTACCTGGGCCATTGTCTTTGATCAAAAAAAAATTGTGACGGGTAAGGATATTTTTCCCTTAAGTCGGTTGTCATTTCCAGATCGGGGATCCACACTGCATCACAATTCGATCAAGGGCAAGGACGGCTTGCAGGTTTTGCAGCTGGGGTCAAACAGGCTTGACTACGGCCATGCCATTGGTTCCGCAGGTCAGGTGAGTTGGAATTTTGGCTTCGAAGATCTTAAAAAAACCTTTGAACACATTCCTGGGATCATGCAGGTGCTTAAAATTGCAAAGAGCACATACACGTCCTGTATCCTCGATGCGCGCTTTAGTGGACAGATTTGTTTTCACAAAAAAGAGGTTCGGTTTTCAAAGGCAAAGGGGATGATAGGGCATATTTACGGAACCAGACAGGCCCATGAATGGGCGTGGTCACACTGCAACTCGTTTCAAAACGCAGAGGGTGTTGTTTTCGAGGGGATCACGGCAAAGGTGCGTTTGGGATCTGTTATGTCCCCGCCATTGTCATCGTTTGTTGTGTTTATTGGTGATCGTTGTTATCCTTTTTCTTCCATATGGAGGCTCGCAAGGGCGCCGTCTATCTACACTGGCGGGGCCTGGGACTTTAATACAAGTTGCAACGGTGTAAAACTTGAAGGACAGGTCCGGGCACCCTCTGCGGACAAGAGCGCCGTGGTCGAATACACGGACACCGATGGCTCGTCCCTCTGGTGTCATAACAGCAAACTCTCCGAACTCAAACTGCGGCTCTGTGACCCCCAACACAATCTTGACAGGGAATTTTACGCAAAGGACACTGCCGCTTTTGAGATTGTTGTGAGAACACCACCGCAAAAGAAACCTGACCTCTGATGTGTGGACTGATCTAAAAAAAAGCCGGTCACAACAAGTTACTAACTTGACTTTAACGCGGTTGAATTCCTTCATTTTGCGAGGAATGCACCCGCGCTCTGTCGACTTTGAGATTCCTATACAATAAAATATGACCGGCTCTAAAAAAAATGGTAAAAGACTCTTGTTTTTTTACTGCATCGCTTTTTTGAGTTCTTCGGTCAAAGGTGGAACCACCTTGAACAGATCGCCCACAATCCCGTAGTCCGCCTTTGCGAAAATGGGGGCCTCGGGATCTTTATTGATGGCCACGATGACCTTGGATGTCCTCATACCAGCGAGGTGTTGGATGGCGCCCGAGATACCGCAGGCGATGTAGAGTTTTGGATTGACCACCTTGCCTGTCTGCCCCACCTGCATGGAGTGAGTGGCGTAGTTGGAATCGACCGCGGCGCGTGAAGCACCGACAGTGGCCCCAATCACATCGGCCATGGCGTTAAGAATCTTAAAATTCTCGGCGCTTCCCATCGCGCGCCCTCCCGATACAATGATCTCTGCCTCTGTGAGATCGGCCTTGCCTGATGACTCTCCCTTGATGATCTCGACGATCGGGTTTGTGAGTGAGCCCCCATCAAAGGCCTTGCTCATGGCCTCGGCCTGAGCCCCTTCGACGGGGTCCTTGGTCCCAAACGAGTTTGGCCTGACGGTTGCCATTTGAACATCTGACTTAAAGCAGACATCGACAAGGGCCTTGCCGGCATAGACGGGTTTTTTTGCAGAGAGTTTGCCGCCATCGATTTTAAGACTGACGACATCGGAGGCAAGTCCCGCCTTTATTTTGGCGGCAAGTCTTGGAAACAGGTCCTTGCCAAGGGCCGATGCGGAGCCAAGGACAATGGTGGGTTTATACTCTGTGATCACGGCGGCCAGGGCTGTCGCAAAACCAGTTGTGTTGTACTTGGCAAGACCCGCGTCTTCGACAAGGACCACCTTTTTTGCCCCGTACTTGGCAAGGGTAGGGGCTGCGTCAGTAAGACCGCTGCCTATACAGACCGCCATGACGCTGCCACCCGCAGTCTGCGCGAGTTCGGTAGCCTTGCTTAAGAGTTCGAAGGCCGTTTTTTTGATTTTTCCATCTTCGTGTTCGGCAAATACTAAAATGTCACCCATAAATACTCCTTGTATTGAATAGTGTCTGTCGGGAAAGACCCTGTTTCTCCGGAAATTTGAAAATTTTGCCGCTTGCAAAATATTTCAAACCCTGAAAAATCATGCCATTAAATTTATGACTAGGAATTTCAAAGTTGACAGAGCGCGGGTGCAGACCTCGCATGATGAGGAAACTCAACCGCGTCAAAGTCAAGTTAGTAACTTGTGTCACGGGACATGATTTTTCGGGAATCCTGCGAAACAGGGCATTTCCCGACAGACTCTCCATAATAAATTTATATCACCTTTGCTTCTTCCCTTAAAAGTTTGACAAGCTGTGCGGCTTGTTGCGGAGGTTCGCCTTCGATGCGTTTGCCAGCGGCGCGCTCGGGCGGGAGTTCGAAATTTGTGAATTCGACGAGGGCTGTTGCCCCGCCCAAGAGTTCGTCTGCTGATTTTTTTTCGATCGGTTTTGATTTTGCCTTCATGATACCAGGCAACGATGCGTATCTGGGAGTGTTAAGACCTTTTTCGCATCCCAGAAAGAGTGGGAACCCCGACTCGTACACCTCTTTGGAGCCTCCGGCGATGCGCCGCTCGACCTTGGCCTTGTCGCCGTTGATGGTGAGTTTGTCGATGACCATAACCTGAGACGCGCCGGATAACTCGGCCGCCATTTGTGTGACCTGCCCGTTGTCGTAATCGATACCTTGTTTGCCGGTCAGCACAAGATCGAAGCCCCCGTCTTTGATGACCTTGGCCAATGCCGCGGCAGTTTGATAGGAGTCGTAGGACTTGCCCTGCGTGTCGATGTGGATCGCCTTTTGAATCCCCATCGCGAGGGCTGTACGGATGCTTTCGATACAGCGATCGGGACCCATGGAGATCACGGTGGTCTCGCCGCCGATTTTAATGGCCTCTTCGATGGCGTATTCGTCGTAGGGACTGACGATGTATTTGATGTTTGATTCATCGATGCCGTTTTTATTGGCATTGATGACGATTTTAGTCTCGGTATCCGGGACTTGCTTGACGAGTACAGCAATTTTCATTTTGCCTCCCATTTTGAGTTGTTAAAAACGCAAACCCTCGTCAGGGTTTTGTTGCGATTCTTTTTTGGACTGATATTCTTTCATGAATCTGCGCAAGCTTTTGAGTGCAACCTGTCATTGACAAAACAGGCGATAATGTATCATTTGTGAATGACTGTGTACCCATAATTTATGCGGTGCATCATTGTCAAATTTTCTTCAATGGAGGTGCTGTTATTTTTTTGTTTCGATGATTTGTTGAAATAAACGATCACCTTTTGCATTTTTTTTAAGAAGGCAGTTTTAAAGAAGCGCGGGGGGACGTTATCAGTTCATCGACGCATGAATGTAAGGGCATATCATTAAATGACACAACTTAAAATGGGTGGGGCTTTTTTGTTGGAGCCTGTCGAAGAAACAAAAATTTTTATCAGGGAAGATCTTAACGACGAACAGATCGCCTTTGGAAAGGCCTGCAGCGATTTTTTTGAAAAAGAGGTCCTGCCCAAAAAAGATGCCATCGAAAAACACGAGAACAACGTCAGTGTCGATCTCATGAAAAAAGCGGGGGAGCTTGGCTTTCTCATGGTCGAAGTCCCCGAGGCCTACGGCGGTCTTGGCATGGATAAACGCACGGCAACCGTTGTCACAGAGAACGCCATTGAGTCTGTCAGCTTTGGTGTCACCGTCATGTGTCACACGGGGATTGCCACCCTGCCTATCCTTTACTTTGGGACAGAAGAGCAAAAGCAAAAATACCTGCCCAAACTGGCGTCGGGAGAATTTATAGGCGCTTATGCGCTGACCGAGGCGGGCGCAGGTTCGGATGCGCTGGGATGTAAAACAAAGGCGGTCTTAAGCGAGGACAAAAAACATTATATCCTCAACGGGTCAAAAATGTTCATCACCAATGGGGCGTGGGCCGATCTCTTAACGGTCTTTGCCAAGGTTGACGGCGAAAAATTCACGGCCTTTCTTGTCGAAAAAACATTTCCCGGTGTTTCACACTCCGTCGAAGAAAAAAAGATGGGGATCAAAGGATCCTCGACAACGGTCATCAACCTCGATGACTGCAAGGTCCCTGTCGAAAACGTACTGGGAGAGATTGGCAAGGGACACAAGATTGCCTTTAATGTGCTCAATATCGGCAGATGGAAACTTGGCGCCGCATCGGTAGGCGGGTGTAAAAAAATTCTTAAGCACATGGTGCCTTACACCAAAGAAAGGTGTCAGTTTGGAAAAAGCATCTCAGAGTTTGGACTCATCCGAAAAAAAATCGCGGACTGTGCGATCAATGCCTATGTGACAGAGTCCATCATGTACCGCATCGCCGGTCTTTACGATGATGCCGCGGCCTCCATCGACAAATCCGATCCTCATTACGATCGTAAATGTATCGAGGCCATCGAAAACTACGCGATTGAGGCATCGATCGCCAAGGTCTTTGGTTCCGAGGCCCTGTGGCGCTGCGCTGATGAGGGCGTGCAGGCCCTTGGCGGGTACGGGTTTTCTTCTGAGTACCCGTTGGAATCCATTCAAAGGGACTGCAGGATCAACAGAATTTTCGAAGGCACCAACGAGATCAACCGGCTGATTATCCCGGGCACGCTCCTTAAGCGTGCGATGAAGGGAGAGATCGACCTCATGGGCGAGATCCCCAAAATACTTGGTGAACTCAAAAAGGGTTTTACTGTGCAGAGCACCGGAGATTTTAGCAGCGGGGCATTCAGGGACAGGGTCAATCTTGCAAAGAAACTTGCTGTGTATGCCTGCGGTGTCGCGGTACAAAAATACATGGCCGATATCAAAGACCAGCAGTATGTCATGGAAAAAATGGCAAATCTCGCCATCGACACCTTCGCCATGGACAGTGCCATGAAGCGCACAATGCAAATCCTGCAAAAAGAAAACACGCAAACAGAGATTGTCCCTGTTACAAAAAACAACATACCGGTGTGCATCACGCAGGTCTTTGTCTACGAGGCGTACGAGCGCATGCTGATGCTTGCAAAAGACCTGCTCGCCGAAGTCGCAGATGGCAACGCCGAAGAATTTGCAAAGTACAACAAGGCGCTCAAGCGCTTCGATGTGTTTGATCCCATTAATTCAACAAGACAGCGCGAGGTCATTGCCAATCACATGATTTTGCGTGATGGGTACAGTTTGAATTAAAAGGCTCAGTTTTAAATTATTCTTGCCATTTTGTTTTGAGTTCAGGCATTAAGTGCTGTGTGACAACAGACAACACCATTACAAAATCAAGTTCTGCAGAATATTTTTCCAAAAATTTGCAGCAGGTTGGGTTTTCATCATTCACCAAGGCGACCCTGACCACAGTCAAAGAGGCCATCGATAACTCACTCGATGCGTGTGAGGATCACGGAGTCCTGCCCGATATCCGCGTCGAGGTCGATAGACTCGGGTTGGGGACCGCCAAGGGGGCGGATCTTATCCGGGTGCGGGTTCAGGATAACGGCCCTGGCCTCACTTTAGAAGACGCCGTCAAGGTCTTTGGGCAATACCTCGCCAGTTCCAAATTTGGCAGGGGCCGGTGCAGTCGCGGTCAGCAGGGCATTGGTATTTCGGCGGTCACCACATGGTCCCAATTAACTCATGGGACCGGTGCGACTGTCATCACACGCACCAAGGGGATGAAAAACGCCGTGCAGTGTGAGATTTGTGTCGATATCAAAAAAAATGTCGGTATTTTAAAAACAAAACAAATTGTCGACTGGGATCAGCTGTCTGGTGTGAGTTGTGAGTTCATCATGGATGCGCGGGTGCAACTCAATGGTGACGGGGGTATCATCACTTATCTGCAGGGGACCGCTCTTGTAAATCCCCATTTAAACCTTCGCTATAAACTGCTCGACGCCGAAGAGGTCTTTATCGAGAGGGTCAGCGATACGGTCCCGCTTATTCCCGAAAGGACATCCCCGCACCCACACACCATGAAACTTGGCGAGTTTCTGGCCCATTCTCATCTCTTTGGTAAAACAAACACAAAAAAGTGGCTCAAAGAGGGGTTTTCGAGAATATCAGACACGGTCATTAAAGAACTCATCGAAAAAGGGATGCCGGAGTCTGTGTTTAACAAGACGCTTTCCTCGGTCTCCGAAGACCAGCTCAAGCAGATCTACGCCGGTCTGCAGGATGTCAAGCTCATGGCCCCGCCCACAAAGAGCGTGATGGCGATTGGCGAGGCCGACCTTGCAAAGTGTATTCAGCGTTTGGGCGAGATCGATTTTTTCGCGGTCGAGACACGCAAACCCACCATCTGCGATTATAAACCCATACAAGTCGAGGTGGCCATCGCACGCCGGAGGGAAAAATCAGAGGATGACCGCGATTCGCCTGTTCAGATTTTAAGATTTGCCAATCGCGTTCCCCTGCAGTTTGATAAATCAGCCTGTGCCATGACCAAGGCTGTCGAAACAGTCAACTGGCGGCCCTATGGTCTCACACAACCCAAAAAATCCCTGCCGCAGGGGCCCTACATTATTGCGATCAGTCTGGTGAGCCCTTTTATCAAATTTAAAAATGCCTCCAAAGAAACAGTCGACGCGAGCGACGAGCTTGTCGAAGAAATCAGACACGCCCTGCAAAAATGCGGTCACAAGCTTTCGGCACACCTCAACAGGGAGATCAAAGAAGCCGATATGGAGCGTAAAATACAGCACCTCGAGCAGTTTGCCCCCATACTGGTCGATGGTCTCTGTCGCATTACCCGTTCAAACGAAAAGCGCAAAGAAAGGGCCATGGCGGGTTTGGAAAAAATACTGGGTAAGGACAGCCGCGAGGCAGAAAAAGAATTTATTCACGCGCAGGAAAAATCAGAAGATGCCACAAAACTCATGGCAGAAAATATGGGTGTGAGTCACGAAGAGCTTCTCGAACAAATGCACGGTAACGGCGAAAACGACAACGAGCGCGACATGCCGGAACAGCTCGAACTCATCGTGAATACGGGTTCTGGTAAATAGATCCGGTGTGTAAATTTATGTATAGGAATTTCAAAGTTGACAGAGCGCGGGTGCGTACCTTGCATGACGAGGAAACTCAATCGCGTCAAAGTCAAGTTAGTAACTTGTATGGAAAAAACAACTTATACAGGAAGACGTGCCAAAGGCTTTGATGTCTCCAAGCTGTCATTTAACCTCTGCGATCGCTTACTCACAGATTTGGAGCGCGCCAAACGCCCTGTGCTCAAGGCCACAAAGTGTGCGCTGGACAATTCGTTCTACAATCCCGATGTTGGTTTTCTGGAGGCGGGGGACAAAAAGGTTGCGACCGAACTCAATGTCTCGTCCGTAAAAAAAATGTCACGCACGGTGTTTATGCTCGAACTCATCCTGCGCAACATTAATGTGGGGGCCATTAATACAAAGCGCGAGCTATATTATATCTCCAAAGGCGAGATCAAACACAACAAGGCCCTCAAGCCATTGGATTTCGATGATCAGACGGAGAGTGATACCATTATCGATTTTATCGGCGAACTATTAGAGTGTTATCGTGAGGACCTTAACTGCTACGCAAACGACAGGGGCGGGCAGACCTATTCGCAGCAGCTTGTGGTGGAAGAGACCATGCCAAGCGGCGAAAAGGCGATCATCGATTTGTCTAAACTGGGGACGTCACCCTTTCAGCCCAAGAACAGGCCTCAAAATCTTAAACTTAAGGCAAAACACAAGATCGACTTTTGTCTTATTGTCGAATCAGAGGGCACGGCAAATACCCTGGTCAATTCCGGCTTTACCAAGAGAAACAACTGCATCCTCATGGGCGCGCAGGGGGTACCCAGCAACGCCGTCAGGGGGTGGTGCCGCCTCATTCAAACGCAGCTTAAAGTGCCGCTCTATTTTTTCGGTGACCTCGACGCTTATACTTTGCAGAATATTTTTAGAACACTCAAGGCGGGTTCTGCCGCAAGCCTCATCCGCAATAGCGACTTCTGTGCCCCCGAGGTCCGTTTTTTGGGGGTGTTGCCGGATGACATCAAAAAATACGATCTTCCCGATTACCCTGTAAGAGAAAAAGACGTTCAGGAGGGTCGTGCCCTCAAAAAGGCACGAGATGCCCTGCAGAATGACCCCTTTTTCAAGGACAAAAAAAACAAGGGGCTGTCAAATATTTTAAAATGGCTTATTCAAAACAAAAGACGCTGCGAACAGCAGGCCTATTTTTCTGTTGCCCCCGATGACCCGTGGATGCCCGAAAAAATCGTCCTTGATAAAATAAAACGTAAAGAATTTGTATAAATTGTGTGTTTGTAAAAAATAAGGAGATGCCATGAAACACATTATTTACAGATGTGCTGGTGTGATCTTGATCTGTGTGGCGTTTTTTTTGTGTGGGTGTCATTCACAGAGTCTGACATTCTGTAACGAACCCTTAAAAACAACCATCCTCGAATTTTCTGCAGCTGAATCTCTTAATGTATACCGTGCCGATGCCAAATACAAGACGCAAGGCCTTGCGGGCGTTGCAGGCAGTACGGTGATCGTGCATCCCGATCAGGTTGATTTCGAAAATTCATCAGGCAAAAAGAGTCTGACTTGTCAGCCGGAGACCGTGCTTTCTTGGGAGCAGGACAAAACAGAGTTTTTACTGACGGTCTATTGTCATGCCGGGCAGGCAGGCCTTGGCTGTGATGTTGATCTGTCAGAGGGAGAGATTGCCGAGATAGACGGTCTCAACCCCTGCACAGTCTCGGATGGTAAAATTATTCTGGATGTCCCGTATGAACTTGAGGAAGGTAAAAGGTACCGCCTGCAGGGGAGTTTTTTGTATAAGGCACAGGAGGTGACTGCCAGCTATTACCCCTACTCATGCAAGAATACCACAATGATGGGTGGGGATAATTTTGACTGGAAATGCAGCAATGGTAAAAACTACACCTCGGACGGCCCACCCGAATGGCCGCCTTTTGGGTGCAAGATCAGGGAAAAACCCTCTGTCACTGTCAACGGGTTGGCCGTGCAGGTCAATCAGGGGAAGTGATTGCGGGCTGTTCTGCTTTTGGTTTTAAATCGGTTGTGTTGACCGGCGGTGACTTCTTTTTCATCATCAAGGCGCAGATGGACTTTTCTAAAGCCCGGAGATGTCCCAAAATAGATTGTATGGAGCTTTTTGCTGTTTTCAAAGAGCATTAACTTTTTTTCAAAGGCCTCATCTGTTGTTTTAAATTGTTTTGCCGCAAGTTTTGTTTAAGTTCCTGCTCCTCAAGGTTTTGCGGTATCTGCACCTTTGAGAGATCGTATTCGAGGTTGCGGAGTTGGACATCAAGACCACCCGAAACACCTTTTGATTTGACCTCGATCAGGTCTCCAAATTCCAGCACTTCGTATTTGTCACCGTATTTAATCAGTATGTGAAAATAGGAATTCACGAGCTCTGCCTGATGCCTGTCTGAAAAGTGAAAGGGGAGAGGCCTGATGCCGTATTTTTGATTGGCCTCTGTCTCCAGTTCTTCATCATCACGCGGGTCGATAAACTCGATCTTGACATTGCCATTTCCGGCAATGGCGTATTCCCTGATGGTGTCTCTGATAGCAGGGACAAGGGGCGCAAGAAGGGGGTCACAATCTGGCCCTTGGGTATCTCAAAAGAGATGTTGTCTACCGCCGTAAAATGGCCGTATTTACGCGTTAAATTTTTGCATTGAATCATGACTCCCCCTCTCAAAATATTGCGCGCATTTTAGTTTTTTTTTAATGTTGTCAAGGGGAAGGGGTAAATTAGCAGGGCTTCGTAGGCAAATTTTTTTGATATTTCCAAAAATAGAAGATGGGGGCTGTGATTTTAGGTTATTTTGATGAGTCCATGAGATTGGGGGGGGCTTGGTGAAACCCGGAGGGTTTTTTTAGCGATTAGCCGGTGGTTGAGGCATGAGCTTGCGAAGGCCGACACCACCGGTCCATGATAGAGTAGATTTTGCACCCCAGATGGGGTGCCAGT
>JADGCS010000069.1 GCA_015228875.1 Deltaproteobacteria bacterium
TGCTGGTCTTTGTTTTGCTCGTCTTTGTTCTGCTCGTCTTTGTTCTGCTGGTCTTTGTTTTGCTGGTCTTTGTTTTGCTCGTCTTTCTTTTGCGGGTCTTTGCACTGTTTATCCTCTTGTTTTTCTTGTTCCTCGAGTTGTTTTTTTACGTAGTCGTAGTTGAGTCTGGCTGCGAGATAGTTTTTTTCCATCTCAAGGGCCTTTGCGTAATAGTCCAGGGCCTCTTTGAGCTCTTTTTTTCTGTATGCGGTATTACCGAGATTATACAGCGTCTTTTTTCTAAGTTCGATGTCCTTTGTGTTCAATGCCTTTTTATAGGCATCTTCTGCCTCCTTAAATTTATCGAGACGATAATACGTGTCCCCCAGATTATAGTAGACCTCGGTATCGCTGGGATTTTCTTTTACGATATCGAGATATTTTTTGAGAGAGTCTTGATAACGTTCCTTAAAAAACGCGTCGTTTGCCTCTTCCAAGTCAAAGGGATTGAGCGCGTACGAGTCGGAGCTTGACAACACACCCATCGCAAGAAAGGTCACAAGCAGGACCATGCCCTTTGCACCACGCGTAACACGCCCCTGATCGGGTGTAGTGCTCGTTTTTATTTTTCTTGCTGCAAAGATAAGCCTCACCCAGAACCACCTCTTGTTCGTCATAAATATTTCTAACGCCAACAGCAGAAAGGCGATCAGGACAGGCAGTTGAAATTCATAGACCGGCAGTTTTTTTTCTTTGACGGAGATGGCGGCATCTTCAAACGCCTTTTTAATACCATTAAAATAAATCTGTTCGAGGTCCATATCTCCCGTCACCGAACGCACATAACCCCCGCCGGTCACCATGGCAACTCGCTGCAAGGCGGGTTCATCAAGCTTGGTAATCACAACCTTTCCTGCTTTATCCGTTTTGTACCCACCCTCTGGCAGGGGGATGGGCGCCCCGCCCTCTGTCCCAATACCAATCACAAAGACCTTAACCCCCATTTTTTTTATGTCATCCAGCATTGCCTGATCCAGACCCACGCTGTCTTCTCCGTCTGTGATCATCATCACGGCCTTCGATGTATTTTTTGTCTGGGTCTTGAAAGATTCAACGGCCTTTTGCAAAGCGCCCTTGATGTCCGTCCCATTGATGGGGATCGCATCGGGAGAAAGTTCGGATGTAAAAAGATCAAACGCGGCGTAATCAACAGTCAGCGGCACAAAAACATAAGACGTCCCCGCAAAACCAATCAGGCCGACACGGTCGCCTTGCAACGCCTTGATGAAATCGGTGATCTCCCTCTGGGCACGCCCAATCCTGCTTGGGCCGACATCTTGTGCCAGCATGGATTGGGAGAGGTCCACAAGAAAATACAGATCCACCCCCTTGCGTTTGACCTCGCGCATCTCATAATCAGAATAGGGCTTGAGCAACGCAAAACCAAGCAGGGCAAGGGCTGTAAAAAACAGAACAAAACGAATCACAGAGTGCCATGAAAAATATTCGGGGAGACGCCCCGCAATAACGGTCTTTGGGAAAAAAGAATACAGTATCTTAAGCCTCTGCCTCTCAAGAAACACAAACGCAACAAGGATCACCGGCAAAATCCAAAAGAACCACACAGATTGATGCGCTTCGAAATACATAAACACCACACTGTTGCCAGTTCAAGCCCCTGTCTCTTGACTTTCTGCGGTCAATTCCCGGAGCTTCCTGACAAAATAATTAAAACTTGGTGAAGTATTGTTTGCGACACGAATATGGACAGCAATTGAACTCGCCCAGCTTGTTTTTTGAGTTCCAACAACCTGCCATCCCTGTTCTGACAAAGCGCTGGCACCTCCCGGATAAACAGCGTCCGCGAGTAACTCCCACGTTCCACAAATGCAGTCGTTCTTGTATTTTTTAAGAAACGCCTCCCTGGCTTTGGGGTATGCTTTTTTGACAGCCGACAGATCACCAAGCAACCATGCCTCAACTTCTTCTACGGCAACACAGAACCTTGTCTTCGGTCTTGGTTTGCACTGATTCAACATATGCAACAGACTTGATCGAAAGGTCTTGAGACATTTGTCGTCCAAGTCACATACAACAATAACAGCGGCTGCACATTCATCAGGACATGTGTGATAAGTTTTTCCGTACCCCCTGAGTAATCGGGGGAGTTGTTCAAGAAGCATTCTCTTTTGTACATCGGATTTCCCCCGCAGATTTTTTGGTATTCTGCCAATCCCTTTGTAGGCAATCACCCTGAATGTATGGTCCTTGCCAATGATCTTGGGGACAAGTATTTCGAGAGTTTTCCTGCCAGACAGGTCTTCGACAAGTATTTCCAGATGCATGATGTCACCTCTCATCCAAGTAGTCACTATACCATAACCCCCCAAGAGGCAAACCCTCCGAGACCATGTTCTTTACCACTGCATCATCGCTGGCGCGTCGTATGACCGAATAACCATCAACACCTTTTTCAAGTATCCAGACCTCTTCTGTATTAAGTGCATCAACAAAATACGGCTGGTGTGTCGTGATGAACACCTGTGATCCCCCCTTGCGACCTGTTGCGTGTTCACGAAATTCACTGGCCAGAGATTCCAATAGTTTGTGGTATAACCCATTCTCAGGCTCCTCTATACAGATAAAGGGTGGCGGGTTGGGATCTTCGAGCAATAAGAGATAGGCAAAAAGTTTTAAGGTGCCATCAGACATTTGTTGAGAATAGAATGGATCATGGAATCCCCTGTCATTAAAGCGAAGAAGTAATCGGCCATCTTTTGTTGGTTCTGTATCAATTTTATCTATTCCCGGTATTTTTTTTGCGATGTGACCAAGTAGATTTTTAAATTTTTTTGGGTGTTCTCTCTCCATAAACTGCACGACATTACCCAGATTATCGCCATGCACATTGAGATGTTTCTGTGGCCCGGCAAGAGGCAGGCTGCGCGCAGAATCAGGATGAAAATAACTGAGATACCACCCCTCGATAAATCGCCGGAATGCCGAAATGCGTGGATGTTGTTTTAAAGAACCCAGTGTAGCTATCCCGAGTTTTCTTGTATCATCCAACGCCACATATTCTGTTTCCCCGGATTCGCTCTTCACTTTGTTTGTCTCAATTGATTTCATCAACCGGTTGAAGTCTTCGCTTGATTCATCCAGCCCCCCCTGTGTCCCCTTCCATGCAACACCTTTGCCATTATTGAGTACCAGAAAAGAGAAAGGACGCCCATGTGTCGCCCCTTTTCGCCGTTGGCGTAATCTTTCTTTGAGCACAAAAGGTCGCCCGGTGTTGTCTGTATCGATGGCAAGCTCATATGTGATTGGTCTGGTGTTTACATCTTCCCTGTAATAGACCTCAAACTCAATTGAACCTGTTTGCCCATGAGAGCGGATTTTTGCAAGGCCACCACGCCCTCTGGAATCACAGGCTTCCTCTACACCGGATTTCAAGGCATCAGCCAAAAATCCAATGGCATCAAATAATGAACTCTTACCGACACCGTTTTTCCCAATCACGGCGGTCATGGGGGTTAAGGGTACGGCTTCTTTTTGGTTCCACAATCTTCCAAGCGTGATATCCTTTAATGCCTTAAAATTCCTTATACGAAATCCCTCGATCATGGCCATAAACACCCCCTGCTTTTGTTACAGTCGTTTCCGTCTGATATTATCACCACTGTCATAAATGAAAAGTACTATCTCTTGTAACTGCAAACCAGTGCTCTCTCTCCAAAAAGTCATAAACGCAACCATGACGCAGTTGAATAACCATAACCCGCATAAAGCTGAAAACACTACGCGGGCGGACACCATGCAAAAATTGATGCCGAAACGCGTAGAAAAAACCTTCCAAGGTTTCATTCCCCTTACGGCACCCTTAAAAACACCGTCTTCTGCAACACCCACGCGAGTATTAACAAAACAATCGCCGGCACAAGATAAGCAAGATACATCTCTTTAAACTCTGCAAATTCAGAAATTTTAACCTCTGTTTTTTCCATCTGGTCAATCTCTTTGTAGATGGCCTGCAGGCTCTCGGTGTCCCTTGCCCTGAAAAATCTGCCTTTAGAAATCGCCGCAATCTCCTTAAGCAGCCCCTCGTCCACATTGAGCTGCATGGGAACCTTGCGCACAATCCCAAATAGACCCTCAACAGGCACCGGGACCAGACCACCAGCACCAATGGCGATGGTGTATATTTTGATATGATTGTCTCTGGCAAGTTCGGCCGCCTTTGCAGGAGAGACCTCGCCCGCTGTATTCTCCCCGTCTGTGAGTAGAATAATGATTTTTGATTTGGCGTCTGATTTCTGCAGCCTCTTGACAGCGGTTGCAATCGCGTTGCCAATGGCCGTGTCTTCGCCGGCAATGCCAATTTGAATAAGAGACAGATACCCCCTAAGCACATCGTAATCGAGGGTTAAAGGACACTGAGTATAGGCCTGTGTCCCAAAGACCACCATGCCGATCCTGTCGTATTGACGGCCCCTGATAAAATCTGCGACCACAGATTTAACCACCTCGAGACGGTTTGTCTCTTCTCCCTCCTTTGAGCGAAGATCGAGGGCCTTCATGCTCCCCGAGGTGTCAAGGGCAAGCACAATATCCACCCCCTCGCTGTCAACCTCGGTCTGCACATTGCCCCATTGGGGTCTCGCAAGCACCACAACCAGAAGGACAAGGCCGGCCATCCTTAACAGGGGAGGGACAAACTCAAGACGGTATCTGATACCCTTTTTTGCCTTCGAAAACACGGTGTCGGAGCTGATGGCAAATCGCACAAGATGCAGTTTGTAAAGATCAAAAACAAACAGAAACAAAACAGGGATCAGCAGAAAGAAAAACAACGGGGAGTGGTATTGAAAAAAAGGCTCTGTCATTTGGTTTTTCTTTTTTTGCCGTCTTTGAGTTGCGGCCTTGTTTTTAAAACAAAGGCCTCCACAAATTTAAAATCCTCGCCTGCCGCTTTGATATCAACAGCAACTTTGGCAAACTTGGCCATCTGCGCCCTGTCAAGGTATGCAGTCAAGTACACAGCATGCTCTGCCGCAAACAGTCCTGAAAAAAGGCCCTGATCCCCCTTGAGTTGCTCATAGGTCTTGTCCATGACATTAAGGGCAAACTGCTCAAACAAATAACGTCGAAATATTTCATCGAGGGCAAAATAAAACAGGGGTTCTACCCCGCTGCCTTTAAAACCTAGGTAGGTTTTTTCTACGCGTTTCGGCATCAATTTTTGCATGGTGTCCGCCCGCGTAGGATCTGGCGCATAGCGCCAAACATGAAACCCTTCATGTTTGATCGCAATGCACTCCGCTTTATGCGGGTTAAGATATTTTTTTCCAAGACCGGCTAGCCCCCTGATGGCCCTTTCTGCGGGGGTCAGATGTCTTTGTCGGCCAATCATGCGGGCCAGTTTTTTGACCAGAAACAACACACACACAACGGCAACAAGGGCAAGGAGAGCCATCAACACCCCTCTGATAACATCCGGGGCCCGCGAGAAAAAAATCCCCTCGATATCGAGGATATCCTGCATTTCATCGACCGATGTCGGCAGTGCGATTTTCATCGTCTCTTTTCCCTCTTTATAAAATATTTAAGCAACACATCAACGTAGTCTGTATCCGAGGTGAGTTCCAGAAAATCGATCTTGTTTGTCCCAAAATACAGTTTTAACTCCTCCTTTTTTTTGTTCTGGTGATCCAAAACAACAGACTGCTGTCCCTTTAAATCAATCCCCCTTCTGGCGCCAGTCTCAAGGTCCTCAAAATCCATCAACGCCCCTGACGGCATTTTATTTTCAAGAGGGTCTAAAATCCTGATGGCTACAAATTCGTGCCTCATGCCAGCGACACGAAGTGAGTCATGATAACTGTCGTCATAAAAATCGGAGATCAAGAAACAGATGGACGGTCGGTGCGTCACCCTCAGCAGGTACTGCACCGCGTTGTTGATGCTGGTTTTTACGCCACGTGGTTTATGGGTTAAAAGGCTGGCAATGATGTTCCAGACATGCCCTCGCCCCTTTTTGGGCGGGATGTATTTTTCGATAACATCAGAGAAAATTATCAAACCTGTCTTGTCGTTGTTTTTAATGGCCGCGTAGGCAAGGAGTGCCGCCACCTCTGTGGCCACCTCCAGCTTGTTTTTGTCGCGACCAAACTGAAGACTGCGGGAGGAATCGACCAGAAAAAAAATGGTCTGTTCACGCTCTTCCCTGAATAGTTTGATAAAAGGCTTGTCCTGCCTTGCCGTGACATTCCAGTCGATCTGTCTGACATCGTCACCCGGCACATATTCGCGGAATTCTTCGAACTCAATCCCCTGTCCCCTAAAGGCGCTCTCATACTCACCCGCAAAGATATCGTTAACCCTGTGGTGACTTCTGATAAAGATATTCTGGATCTTTTGTAAGAGTTCTGGAGATAACAAATTGCTCACTCAGCTTAATGCAAGTTGGGTAACTTGAGGCAGAAATATTGTCAAGGGCTTGGCAAGTTCGTGGAATTTTATCGTTTTTTTAACACATTCTTAACGGCGGCAATTTTTTGTAAGCAGCCTCTCGACCTCGTGCGTGTCCTTGGGTACAAACCCCATCACATTTTTCCAGACCGCCCTTGTCTCCATACAAAGATAATAAGGTGTGTCCGGCAGGTATTTTTTAAATAAAGAAATGAGGTGTTTGTACATCTCTTCCCTTATGGGGCGAAAATACCTCATCTTGCCATCTTGATTGGGATAGATTTCAGCCGTCATAATCTTTGAACTTGGAAAACGGTCCGTGACAATTTTTTTTAAGAGCGGGGTGAATCTGAGCGACCCCATTGAGATCCACGCTATTGCCTGAGATGGAAAGAGGCTTGCCACTTCTTTGATGAGTTTTGTGTATTCATCCTTCCATGCATCACAGTAGAGAAGGGGATCAAGGTGAAAGGCGATCGGAAATTTTTTATCAAGGCACTGCCTTGCCGCCGTAAACCTTTCGTTGAGTGAACTGCACTTAAACTCCTCTTTTTCAATATAATTTTGTGGATTGATGGACCACGCAATCACCGTGTTCCCTGCATGATCCTCGTTAATAATATGGTCGATGTTGTGGGTCTTTGTTTTGAGTTCGAGGATAATATTTTTATGCTGGTTGGCGTGCCTGATGAGATCCTTACCAAACTCTGTGATTGGGTCGAGTGCGAGTGAATCACTAAGTTCACCAGGTCCATACCTCAAAATCGCGTCTGGATTCTCGATGGCTTTTTTTGAAATCTCACTTAATATCTCTTGTAGGTTGGTAAAGATAGTGATGACGGGATTGTTTTTAAGATAATCCTGCAGGATGCAATAAGTACACTCAAGGTGACAATCGCTGATCAGGGAGACCGTATAATAGTGACAACAGATGTAATCACCACCTCGACCCTGACAGTCTTTTATGGCGGTGCCCTTAAATTTTGTCAGGTAAAGCTGTTTTTTTGCATTTGTGAGGGCTGCCGGGGATTTGATTTGTTTTTTATCCGAGACCAGGCACACAGGCACACCAGGGAATTTTTTTAAGATGCGTTTTGTAACAGGGTCTTCTTGTACTTCGGGATCAAGATAGATTGTTGATGGAATAAACGCGTGCAAAACAATCTCCCACGGAAAGGCCTTTTAAAGGTTGACCAGCACCATCACAAGAGCAGGCCGTATTTTTGGACAAAAAAAAACCCGCCTGCTTATATGCTAAGACAGGCGGGGCTGTAGATCATTTTATCAACCCACACCAAAGGGAAGCGCAGATGACCTACTAAAAACTTCAGCTGATTGTGATGGTTCGCGGGGCCTTCTTTTGAGGAAGGTCCTTTTTTGCAAATCGCTGTTTAAATTTTTCTACGCGGCCTGCGGTGTCTAATATTTTTTGTTTACCCGTAAAAAATGGGTGACACGCAGAACAAATAGACACGTGAACTTCTTTTGAAGTTGATATTGTTTGAATCTCATGACCACAAGAACACTTAACCAATACCTCGTACGTTTTTGGATGTATGCCTTCCTTCACTTTTGACTCCTCAGAAAAAAAAAACCACCAAGCCAGTGCCATGTAAACTACAGTTTCACCTTAATGGCAGTCTTGGGGCCAACTAAACATTTCTCCGATAAATGTAAAGAGCAAAGCCGCCTTTTTTGGGGCCTTTCGCACTGTCTAAAATAACATAAAAGGCACCGCAAGGGTAGGGATACTTTGAAAGAATAAAACATTGAATAAAATCAAGTCATTGTAAATGCAGACCTTGCAGAAATGCAGACCTTGCAGACGAAGGAGACATCCTCGTAAAAAAACTTGAAAAAGTTAATGTGGGAAGACCTGCACTACCCAAAAATGAGGAATGAAAAAAAATGCGTCATTTTTTTACACGTTTTTTTTCAAAACGATAATTTATCATTTTAATCAGATTTTCTTTTAGGCCAAACAAATTAACCGCTTGATATTACAGCTAATAAAAACAAACAATGGCGGCCGGTGTGTGTTAATTGCTCAAGGCAATTTTTGATATCTCTGTGTTCTCGCTGGGCTCTGAGGAGGCGATTTTGGTTTCTTCGAGAGGCTGAAGCCCTGCCGTAAACGCAGCTCTGATCGTGACGGTATTATCAGAAGCGGTTCCAAGTGGTTCAAAGGCTGTCCCCTCGGGGAAATAGGTGTGATCGGTTTCAACCAGGTAATAGCGAGCATCCCTTCTGTTGTAAATTTACCGAGCGCGCTTTGTTCACTCCTTGAGATATCAAGGGTGTCAATGCGTTCGCCGTTAGTATCGTTAAGCCTCCCTATAGAACCTTCCAAGGTTCTTGGCACCTGTTGATAAGGGGATATTCATAATCCCCTTATCAACAGGTGCACGAGTTGGCCTGCCTTAAAAAAATGCTGACCAGTTACGATTTTTTTTTTAAATGAGCTCACTTAAAAAACGGACAGCGCTGACAAGTTTAACACCCAAGTTGTTGGCGTATTCGTTTTTGGGTTGCAGGCAGACCTGCAGGGCATCAGTCTCGGGATATTTGGTTTTAAAATAATTGAGAGTGGGTGAAATGTTGTTATCTGACAATTTGCATTCCACCGCCTTGACAGGCTTGTCTCTGTAGGTGATTATAAAATCGACCTCTCTTTTGTCGACGTCTCTGAAATAATTTAATCCGTACCTTTCGCCATAAACATCTTGCCGATAATGCACCCACTTTAACAAGTGACCCGCCACTAGATTTTCAAACCTGCTTCCCTTGTTTTCGGGCAGTGACCAGTCATACAGATACGCCTTTTGCTCTTTTTTGAGGGCCCTTAATTTTTTGGATTGAAACGGGGGGATGCGGTAAATGTAACAAAGTTTTTCTAAAATCATGAGCCAGTGGGTAATGGCCTTGTGACTAACGTCAAGGTCTTCTCTTAGCGAGTTGATTGATAAGGTTGATCCGACCAGTTCGGGAATTTTGAACATCAAAAGCTCGAGCTTGGCCAGGTCCACAATTTTTTCGAGATCCCTCACATCATCATAGATTAATCTTTGACGGTATTCCTCAGACCACCGCAGGGCCCCGGTGGCGCTCCTTGAAAAGTAAGGTTCCGGAAAACCGCTCAAGTTGATCAGGGTGTTGATTTGTTCTGTCGTCTTTAATTTAAGCTCAGCCACCGAAAGAGGATGCAACCTCAGCATGTGATAACGTCCTTGCAACGAATCCCCGCCGCGGCGGTAATGATCGAGCCTTGCCGAACCTGTTACAAGTATTTTAACTGCATTTTTATGGACATCGTAGAGTCCTTTAAGGGTATTTCGCCACGAGCGATATTTGTGAATTTCATCAAGGACAAGTAGCCCTTCAAGAGGCCATTGATTTTTTAAAATTTGTTTGCGATGCGCGGCGTTGTCCCAGTTTAAATACTCCCCCCCTGTTTTTTTTATCAGAGATTGCGACAAGGTTGTTTTGCCGACTTGACGAGGGCCCGAAACAAAGACCATTTTTTTTTTAAGATCTTTAACAACCTGGCTGGCAAGGTAGCGTGCTCTGATTTTGGGCATGCCTCTGCATACTAATTTTTTTGCCTCAAGTCAAAATTTTTAGCTTCTTTTTTTGCCTCAAGGCAAAAAAATGAGTGTTACAGTTGTGTCTGTTTTTCTCAATTTTTTGTGAGGCCTCCAAAAACTATCCGTACAGAACTCCATCGGGTGTTGATTCAAAAGTTATAATTTTTCATTTTGGGTAAAATTCAACGATCCAGCGCAATAAGCCCCCTATGGATAACACTCTTGCTTGAATTGTGCTTGCGAGACCTAAAGAAGAGACTTGTCGAAGTTGGTTGCTTGATAAGTGACCACGGAGACCATGAGCAAAAAAGACCTCTCTTTGCCAAGGGGGGAGTCTTTTTTATTGACTCACTTTCTCATAGGCGTCATATCTAACCTTATATTTTTCTCTTTATTTTTGTCATTTTTTATTATAATATATCTTTAACTATTGTCATAATTATAGATAAAACAACCTTTACTTTTATATCTTCAATGGCTTTTTATGTTGGCAAGACACTCAATAACAAGTTTAAATCATTGGTATTTTAAAAAAAACAATCGAAAACCACTCTTGATTCGAGGGGCACGGCAGGTTGGAAAGACAACACTCATCAGGATGTTTGCCAAGGGACACGATTTACAGCTGATAGAGATCAATATGGAAAAGCCCTGGAAATTTAAAAACCTCATCAAAGGGCTTGATCCCAAAAAAGTTGTCGAGGCCATCGAATTTGAACTAAATGTGGATATCAATCCAGCAAAGTCTCTTGTTTTTTTTGACGAGGTCCAGTCTTGCCCTGAGGTCCTGCCATTGATGCGATATTTTTTTGAAGAGGCCCCTGAATATGGGGTTGTCGTTACAGGATCTCTCATCGATTTTATCTTAAACACACCCGAGTTTTCCGTTCCGGTTGGTCGTATAGAATTATTATATTTACATCCGTTGTCCTTTGAAGAATTTCTTTTGGCCATTGGTGAAAAAAAAGTTTTGGAGTGGATCAAAAATTATAAATTTGGACAGGAGGTTTCAGAAACCATACATGCAAAATGTCAATCTCTTATCAAAACATTTCTCATTGTTGGAGGTATGCCTGAAGCAGTCTATGCCTATTCACAAAACAGGCGTTTCAAAGAAACCGAGAAAATTAAATCACTGATTGTTGATACCTTTAGGCTGGATTTTAACAAGTATCAAAAAAAAACAAATATTCCCCTGCTCACATCCATTTACGATGCCATTCCCAGGATGGTCGGAAAAAAAATTATTTATTCCCATCTCAACCAAAATTACAAATCGCATGAGATTTCTCTTGCCGTGAATCAGTTAAGCCATGCCCGCGTTGTCTCTAAGGTCTATCATACAAGTGCCAACGGGCTGCCCCTCTCCGGTGAAAAGAAGGAAAATAATTTTAAGATAATCAGTCTTGATTGTGGAATCTTATTGTCGCAACTAAAGTTAAACCCTCTGGACATTGAAGTCTCAGACAAATTACACCTAGTCTCCCAAGGAGATATTGCCGAACAGTTTATTGGTCAGCAGCTCATGCATTTGAGTGAGGATTATTCAGAGCCGGAGCTTTATTATTGGAATCGAGAACAAAAGGCCTCATCGGCTGAAGTGGATTATGTCATTTCTAGTGCAGGAAAAGTAATCCCCGTTGAGGTCAAGGCAGGAAAAACAGGGAGTTTAAAGTCTTTGCATCTCATGATTCATGAAAGGGGTCTGGATTTTGCGGTGAGGTTTAATTCTGATTACCCAAGCCTTGTCAGCGAAAAAAGAAAGACCCTTAAAGGTGACATAACGTATCGTTTTCTTTCTTTGCCCCATTATCTGGTGCAGAGATTACATCAAATCATACAAGATGTGCCGTTGTAATCCTGGCGCGGCCCACGCCGCAACCAAAAGTGTTTTTGTGATGCAAAGTCCTTACTTATAACGACACCCGCCAGCAGGCTAAGCCCCCCCCCCATAAAACGCAGCAAACAAAATCGCAAACAAAACACTAGAATTCGTTTTGGACTGATTTCTGTTTGTACTATCTTGTTATTATTGTTTTTTTGTTTTGGTTGGTTTTCTGGTTCCTCCGTCTTGTTTTACTCCGTCTTGGTTTTTTTGTTGGTTTTTTTTGGTTTTTTTCCTCCGCTCCGTCTTGTTTTTCTGTTCCAGTTGACGGGGTGTGGTCCATTTTGTAGACCAACATATGTGTCAAAGTACATTCTTGTCGTCGAAGACGATCCCCCTATTGCTCAGTTGTTGAAATACAATCTTCAGCAGGAAAAATATGACGCTGAGTGTGTTGTGTCAGGAGAAGAAGGTCTCTCTTTGCTCACGCAAAAAACCCCGGAGTTGATCATACTAGACATCATGCTCCCAGGCATGAGTGGACTGGATATGTGTCGCGCAATCAAGTCTGAGCCTAAAACCAGCCACATTCCCATCATCATGCTGACAGCCAAAGACGAAGAAATAGACAAAATAGTGGGATTGGAGATGGGGGCCGATGATTATATGACCAAGCCCTTTTCTACCCGTGAATTGGTCTTGCGAGTGCGTGCGATTCTCAAACGATGCGCCGGCGGGCTTCAACAAAAATCAGAACTGGTTTTTAAAGATCTGAAGCTCAATACAACCAATCACAGCGTGAGCCTTTTAAGACAAAAACTTGACCTGACGCTCACTGAGTATAAGCTTCTCCTGCTGTTTTTGTCTCATCCAGACAAAACATTTTCGCGCGATGGGCTCTTGAGTCGCGTGTGGGGTTATGAGTCAGACGTTTTTTCAAGAACAGTCGACACACACATCACCCGGCTCCGCAGTAAACTTAGGAGCTACGGCAAACACCTTGTTTCAGAACGCAGTGTGGGCTACCGGTGGGAAGGTGAAACGTGATGAAATTGTCAGGCATTTCTTTTTCCCATGTCCTGCCATGGCGGATGGCCCCGATTGTTCGCGGTTGGATTCATAGACTTGGTGGTTTGTTAGAACCAGACAAACAGGCTATCAATTTGAATGTTTGTGTAGATATTGTAGAACAACTCTCCCACGTCATTCACGACGTGATTGTGCAACAAAACAAAAGAACAGAAGAATACCAGAGACAAAAACTGCAACTCGAAACCATCATCAACACCTTGTCAGATGCCATCATTGTTACCGACTCGCAACACGCACTCATCATGGCCAATCCGGCGTGGTACCGTCTTTTTGAGGCATCCCCCGTGTGTCTCGGTCAGCCTTTGCTCCATTCTGTCAGGGTACCCTGTCTTTTTGAGGGGCTCTCACAAACGCAGAAAACAGGGCTCTCAAACACAATCGATTTTGATTATCTGGGTCGTTTTTTTAAGGCGCGCATTACAAAACTTTCAACACCGGTTTTTGATGGCTGTCTCACTGTCCTCAGTGATGTGACGCAAATCAAAATCGCAGAACAGATCCGACGCGACTTTACAGCCAATGTTTCTCATGAGATGAAAACACCGCTCACCTCTATTGCAGGCTATTCAGAAACCCTTCTCATGGGTGCTCTTGATGATCCTACGACCGCAAGGAACTTTGTAAAAATTATCCATAACCAGTCCGAAAAACTTAAAGCATTGATAGACGATGTCCTGCATCTTGCGCGCGTTGAGTCGCCTGCGTTAAAAATAGAAAACAAGCCTGTTGTTCTGTCTCAAATTGTTAACGATGTGATCAGTGATTACCGCGAGCATCCAAAGCAGCTGGTTTTTTCATCAAACCGGTTTGATGTCACCGTTGTTTCGGATGCTCAGGCCATCAGACATATCCTGCACAATTTAATAGATAATGCCGTTAAATATACCCCCTCCGGTGGCTCGGTCTTGGTGACGGTTAGGGTGGATTCTGCCAGAGGTGTCTCTATCACTGTTTCGGACACGGGTGTGGGGATTTCTCAAAACGATCAGCGGCGTATTTTTGAGAGGTTTTACCGAGTGGGCGGGCATTCCCTCAAGGATGGCACGGGACTTGGTCTCGCCATTGTCAAACATCTGGTCGAAAGGCTTGGCGGTACCATCAGTGTAGACAGCACTGTGGGCAAGGGGTCATCCTTCACCTTTTCTCTGCCTCAATAATCATCACTGTTACAATCATTTTACACAATCGACACAGTTTCGTAACAACTTCTATTCTATAATCTCATCGTTGAAGGCATAAAAAGTGCGTGATTATTTATTCGACCAGATGTGACCCTTAAGCCTTCACTGACATTAACCCAAGTTACTAACTTGACTTTGACGCGGTTGAGTTTCCACGTCATGCGAGGAATGCACCCGCGCTCTGTCAACTTTGAAATTTCTAGATATTAAACTAAAAGGAGATTTTTAATGAATCAAAAAAAAATATTATCAGGTGTGATTTTTTTTCTTGCCACATTGTTTGTTGTCTCTCTGGCTCGGGCTGGAGAAAAAAAAGATCAAATCAATGCCTTTCTTGACAAAGGGATACGCTTTGAAACAGCGGACCAGAATTATTCCATGACCTTAAGCCCGCGCATTCAGGTGAGGTATGCCTATTCCAATAGAGAAGGTCCTGCAAATGACGCACAAAGCGTGATTTTGCGCAGGGTCTATTTCAGCATTTTTGGCAGTGTCTTTGTTAAGGATCTGACTTACTATTTAAGACTCAATCTCAACCCTGGGTCCACAACCGCCGTCGTATCCAACGTTCTTGAATACAGTTGGCTGGACTACCGTTTTTCAGATACCTTGCATGTACAAACAGGCCTTCTCAAACTTCCTTTTAACAGACAGGAAATGACCAGCTCCGGCAAACAGCAGTTTGTTGATCGCTCCCTTGCCAACGAAAGATACAATCTGGACCGCAGTCTTGCCTTTGTTGTGCACGGAGAGCCTTTTGAAAAAATAATGGAGTACTATTTGTCTGTCTCTAACGGACGGGCCACGCAGGCGAGGCTTAACGAAAACCAGGAAATGGCATATACCGCAAGGGTCGCGTTTAACCCTCTTGGTGAATACGGAGAAGGAGGGGGTGATATTAAAAATTCAGAATCTTTTGCGATGACCTTGGGTCTGGCCGGCAGTCTGCATAAAGAAGAAACAGCCGTTTCACCCGCTCAGGACAGGGTCCTTACCGGAACTGTCGACTTAGGGTTAAAATACCAGGGTCTTAGTTTTGAGACTGCCGGCTTTTATCGCAATACCACGCGCGGCGGCGGGGCCTCTGCCATAAACGATTTTGGATACTATGCTCAGGCGGGTTACTTTTTTATCCCCAAAAAATTTGAATTTGCCGTCAGGGCCTCAGGTCTTTTTGATGATCTTGGCAATAAAGGGGGCGGGGTTTATTTTGAAAATGGTTCTCTCACAGGGCTTGGCGGGGTGAACGATGGTGTTGATGAGGCGGGTGATTCAGCCAACGAGCATGAATTTTCGGCCGTCCTCAATTACCACTTTAAACCCCACAAGATTAAATGGCAGACGCAGTACACCCTTATGCTTGATGGTCAGACGGGTACGAGTAGTCTCACCAATCATATTCTGATGTCACAGATACAGGTTGAAATTTAAGTGCTTGTTCAATCTTAGGACAAACCTCATGTTTGGAGATTTGTCACAACAATGTAACATATCTGGCCTTGTCTTTGGCCAGAGGTCATGAAAATAAAGATGGTGTAGGTTATCGTTTACAAAATGGAGACTCTCTTTATGAAAACAAAATATTTTTTAAACCTGCTTGTTCTGACGATGGTGTTATTTGTAAGCATGCTCGCCTGCTCACGTTCACAAAAACAAAATGTGACGCTGGCTGGCTCAACGGCCTTTCAGCCCTTTGCCGAAAAACTTGCCGAAATATATATGGCATCTCATCCCGAGATCAGCATCAATGTACAGGGGGGCGGCTCGGCCGTGGGGATACAGTCTGCCGTAGCCGGAAATGCGGATATTGGGATGGCCGATCTTTTGACCCTGCCCGACGAGGCCAAGTTACTCACGTCTACCATTGTGGCCCGTGACGGAATTGCCCTGATTGTCAATCCGAAGAACACACTGGTTGCGTTAACCGCACAGCAGGCCCGTGATATTTTTTCGGGCCAAATCACAAACTGGAAAGACGTTGGTGGCAGTGATGCAGCGATCAGGGTGTTTTCGCGAGAAGATGGCAGTGGCACGCGGCGCTCGTTTGACAAGCTGGTTTTGGGAACCCTTAAAGTTTCATCCTCAGCGCTTTTTCAAAATTCCAATGGGACCATCAGAGAAGCGGTTGCCAACGACCCTGGCGCTATCGGTTATCTTTCTATCGGTCTTGTGAATTCGCATGTGAAGGCTCTCACCTATAATGGGGTGGCGCCAACCAACAGCAATGTAAAAAAAGGGATATACCCTCTGGCCCGACCGATCTTTTTTCTCACAAAAGAAAATCTAAAACCAGATGCAAAGATCTTTGTGGATTATGTGCTGTCCGCCGAATCGCAAAAAACACTGGAGGAGGAGGGGCTGATTTCTGCTAAGTAGAGAGGCTTGGATGTCGATGGATAAAATTATTTCAAGAATACTTTTATTTGCCGCCTGTTCTTCAACGGCCATACTGGCCCTGATTGCCCTCTTTATCTTCAAAGAGGGCGTCCCCATCATGGCAAAAAGTGGGTTGGGGCATTTTTTGTTGGGGCGTGAATGGGCCCCGGTTGAGGGACAATTTGGCATTCTTTCATTCATGATAGGGTCCTTGTGGATCACACTGGGGGCCTTGTTTTTGGGTGTCCCACTGGGTCTTGCCTGTGCTGTCTATATTGCCGAGTTTGCCCCTAAAAAGTGGGCCCTTGTTCTCAAGCCTGCCATTGAGCTTTTGGCGGGCATCCCCTCTGTGGTTTACGGTTTTCTGGGGGTCATCTGGCTTGCACCTTTGATTCGCAATCATATGGGTGGCCCCGGTCTCTCAATACTTGCCGCCTCGTGCGTTCTGGCCATCATGATCTTACCCACCATCGTGGGTGTCTCGATTGACGCCCTTCAGGCGGTGCCCGTTTATTACAAGCAGGGGTCACTGGCCTTGGGCGCAACACACTGGCAGACTGTCAGACGTGTTCTGTTGCCTGCGGCCCAGTCAGGGATTCTGACAGGTATTATTTTGGGGATGGGGCGGGCCGTGGGCGAGACGATGGCCGTGATCATGATTTCGGGAAATACAATCAGCATCCCGCACTCCGCTCTGGATTCGGTACGAACTTTGACTGCCAACATTGCCATTGAAATGGGTTACGCTATTGGCGATCACAGACAGGCGCTGTTTGCTACAGGGGTCGTCCTGTTTTTCTTTATTATGCTTTTAAATATTGTGGCTTTAAAAATCTCAAAAAAGAAATTTTAACATGCGTATTTCTCCTGTTATTACCGAAAAGATCGCCAAGACAATCTTGATGCTGGCCACAGCCTCGGCGGTCAGCGCCCTTTTATTTGTGATTGGCTTTATCATGGCGGGCGGGTTTAAACACCTCTCGTGGGCCTTTCTCTCTCTGCCTATTTTGGACATGGGGCGAGAGGGCGGGATTCTGCCGGCACTTGTGGGGACGCTTCTGCTTGTCTTTGTTTCCGTCAGCATAGCGGCACCTCTGGGTATTGCCAGTGCCATCTATCTCGCCGAATACACCCGTGAAGGCAAAACAACACAGTTTATTCGTTTTGGTATCAACTGTCTCGCGGGGGTCCCGTCCATTATTTTTGGCCTGTTTGGTTTTATTTTGTTTGTGGTTATTTTGGGGTTTGGCTGGTCCATTTTATCGGGCGGGCTTTCGCTCGCGGCCATGATCCTGCCCACTGTCATTCGCACTACAGAAGAGGCCTTAAGATCAGTGCCGCGCGAGTTCCGCGATGTGGCCGCTTCTCTCGGTGCCTCGCGCTGGCAGGTGGTTGTGCGCGCGGTGCTTCCCTATGCCCTGCCGGGGATTCTCACGGGCGTAATTTTGGGTATTGGCCGTGCGATTGAAGAAACCGCTGTTGTCATCTTTACCGCAGGTTCGGCTGTTCAGATGCCACGGTCGTTGTTTGATTCTGCGCGTTCGCTGGCGGTTCATTTTTACGTTTTGGCACGGGAGGGCGTTTCTAACGAAAATGCCTATGCCACCGCAGCTGTGCTGATAGGAACTATTCTAGTGATCAATACTTTTGCCTACACGCTCATGCATCGACTGATGAGGGGAAGGCGAATTTAAGTCATGAAAATAAAACTGAGTATTAAAAATCTCAATGTTTCGTTTGCCTCTGCAAAGGCCCTCAAAGATGTATCTCTGGATATATTTGAACACGAGATTCTCTCCATCATTGGCCCTGCCAATTCAGGCAAAACGACACTGCTCTCAACGCTCAACAGAATGCTTGATCGTGTGCATGGTTGTGTGATGACAGGGGGCATTGATATGGATGGGACAGATATCGCCCACACCACAGATGTGGCGGCCTTAAGACGCCGCGTGGGTATGGTTTATGCCACACCGATTCCACTCCCCATGACCATACGGCAGAATATTTTATTTGGGCCAAAGCTCGTCAGGCGCGTTGACCACGACGAGGCAGAGGCCCTGATCGAAAAAACACTCAAGGCCTCCTTTTTATGGGATGAGGTCAAAGACAGACTGGATTCATCGGCGCTCAGGCTTTCGGGGGGACAGCAGCAGCGGCTCTGCATTTCGCGAACACTGGCACTCAATCCTGAGGTCATTCTTTTTGATGAGCCCTGCTCGGGACTCGACCCCATTTCTACGGCCAAAGTTGAAGATGCCATGAAGGAGCTTAAAAAAGGGCACACACTGGTACTGGTGACCAATAACACCAAGCAGGCGGCGCGCGTGGGCGATCGCACAGCCTTTCTGCTCATGGGCGAATTGGTTGAGGTCGATCAAACAAATATTATTTTCACAAAACCATCGGATAAAAGGACCGAGGACTATGTGACAGGAAAGTTTGGTTAAATATGTCTGTTCTTGTAAGCAAAGACCTCAATTTATATTATGGGAATTTTCAGGCGCTGAAATCCGTCTCTTTATCCGTCAACGCCAATACGGTCACAGCCCTGATTGGTCCTTCGGGTTGCGGTAAATCCACACTGCTTCGGGTCTTTAATCGCATGAACGATCTCATTCAGGGTGTAAAAATTACTGGTGATGTCACCTCTTTTGGGAAGTCTATTTTTCAAATGAGTGTGATTGAACTGCGCAAAAGGGTGGGGATGGTTTTTCAGCGCCCCAATCCTTTTCCGCTCTCCGTTTTTGATAACATTGCCTACGCCCCGCGGATTCACGGAAACACCAGAAAGGCGGATCTTGAAAAAATTGTTTTTGAATGTCTTTCTTCTGTGGACCTGTGGGATGATCTTAAAGAAAAATTAAAAACCAATGCCTTGCAACTTTCGGGCGAACAACAACAGCGCTTGTGCATCGCGCGTCTCATGGCTGTTAAACCCGATATTCTCCTCATGGACGAACCATGCTCGGCGCTTGATCCCATTGCCACGGCACGCATTGAGGACTTGATGAAGGGCCTCAAAAAAAACTACACAATTGTTATTGTGACTCATAACATGCAACAGGCGGCGCGTGTGTCGGATGACTGCGGGTTTATGCTGATGGGTGAATTGATTGAGTTTGGCAAGACCACACAGCTGTTTACAGCCCCCAGCGAAAAGCGGACTGAAGATTATATATCAGGAAGATTTGGGTAAAAAATATTTATCGACAGGAGATGATATGGACCAACACATTGATCATTATTTTGATGAGGCACTGGCCAGCTTGAAACAGCAAATTCTTTTGATGGGCAGCAAGGTCGAGGTCATGTTGTCTGATTGTGTCTTGGCACTCAAACAACGAGACGTCAAAATGGCCTCGGCTGTGATTGAAGCTGATCACTCTGTTAATGCGCTGGAGGTATCCATTGATGAGCAATGCATTCAACTTCTGGCGCGGTATCAGCCCGCCGCAGGGGATCTGCGCTTTATCACGCGGGGGCTCAAAATTGTGACGGATCTGGAACGCATTGGTGATCTGGCTGTTAATATGGCCCAACGGATCACCGACATTCTCACGCAGGGCTCTGTGCCCCTTGATCTCACACACGGGGCGGGTCTGGTACAACAGATGCTTAAAGAGAGTCTTGATGCCTTTGTGAATGGAGATGTAGCAATGGCTGAAAAGGTATTGCAGGGTGATGATATGGTGGATGATTTAACCGAACAGTTTGTGGAGCAACTGTTTGGGCTGGTTGAAAATGAATCAAAAAACTACAGGATCTGTTTTTCAACAGCCTCAATTGTAAAATATCTGGAGCGTATTGCCGATCACTCAACAAACATAGCGGAGCTCACTATTTTTATGGTCAAGGGGCGTGATATCCGACATGGAAAACCGCATTAAAAAAAATCCCCCCTTTACCCCAAACATGTCGCATGTTGTAGGGATGGACTGCGATCTTTAGCGCTGTGCGCCAAGGCCCCTGCCCTTTCGGCCAGATACCGCGAGCCGTCTGTGAGCGACAACCTGTTCATGCGGTGATATTCTTCTGTGCCTATAAATTGAAGAGGTTAAATCAGCATCTATGGAGCGGCCCATGTCCCTGTAGGGTGAGAAGACCAAGGGGTCAGAGCATAAGGGGTCAGCAGAGCATAAGGGGTCAGGACTGGACATAGGACAATAAATATTATTCACGCTTCTTGGCGCACTCCAGTCCTGACCCCTTTTCTGTTATGACCCCTTTACTGTTATTATCGGGTTAAGTGTCATCGTGAAGATTGAGCGCTGTGAGTTGTCCCTCCGCAAATGTCTACTTGCGTCTACCTGCCTGATGGTAAACATCTTTGCGGTGCGCGATCATGAGGATGATGATCCGTTGAGAATCGAGGACATCATGGATGATGCGATAATCCCCGACACGAAATTTGAAACATGGCTTGAGCGAGCCTCGGAGGGGTACGCCGTAATCAAGTGGACCTATAGCGATTTTATTTTCGATCGCTTGTTTGATTTTTAGCGCAATTTTTTTGGGGATGCGGGCAATATCTTTTTTGACTGCGTGATGATAGAGCAAGGTATACATTTTATGTTTTGTCCCACATCTGATTGTGGGTCAAGGCCTTGCTATTGTTAAATGTGTCCCTGCGTTCTTTTGCCTTCTTGAGCCAAATTTTATCTTCATTGAGATTGAGGGCCTCTGCCACAAGGTCGCGCACCTTAAGGGACAGCGAAATACCACTGCGTTTTGCCAGCAGTTTTACCTCGTTAAAAAGTTCTTGTTCCAACACGATATTAATCCTGGGATTGATGGCGGCCATAAAAACTCCTTGCCTTACAAGTGTATCACTAATGGCACACCATTGGCAAGGTGAAATTTTAAGGCGATAAAGAGCCCTTAACCGGATGTATGGGAATTTCAAGAAGCGGCAACGCGGGGTGTGTTGCGTTTTATGATTGGGTCAAATAAATTGGCGCCCAAGTCCTGTGTACAATTATTTCTCTTTTTTCAGAGTCGTTCTCGCCAACCTGCTTTATTGTTAAAGTGGCCGGTGTATCTTTTGCCCCGCGCAGGGCCATGATGACCTCGCCCTCGGTCATGTCGCGTGTACTGACACCGTCAATGGCCATGATCTCTGTCTCAAAGGGGGTGAGCAGGCCGTAGGCGGCGCTGGCTTCTTGTACCTTTGTAACAACGGCATACCTGTTAGCGTCCTTTGCGATTGAGAGACCCACTCCATAGAGTTTTCCTCGAAGAGGGGAAAGGGGTCAGAAGAGGGGAAAGGGGTCAGGACTGGACATAGGACAATAAAATGAGCGTTATTGTCCTATGTCCAGTCCTGACCCCTTTCCCAGTCCTGACCCCTTTCCCTGGTCCCTGACCCCTTTCAAAGAAAAACCCATTGTAGCGACATCATCTCTATCCGATAAAGTCATGCGGACCCGTGTAAAATCAAAACAGAATGGGTAAGACGAAAACTTTGTTTTGAATTCGGCGCGGTATTTTAATCTGGGGTCGTTTTTATCTTCGATGTGCAGATCAAATTCGGACTTTTTATGAAGCGTACTAAAGGCCTTATATTCAAAGGTTGTGCCAAAAAAAAAGTGACCTGTATCAAAATAATGTTGATGAAGGAGGAACAATAAGGCACCGGGTGAATAACCTGTTATTTGATGCTGATCGTGGTCATCATAGTTTGCGTGCCATTCAAAGAGCTGCGACAGGATGTAGATTTTTTCTTGTGTAGATAAATCCTGATACCCCGGATCGTTTGTAACCTTGTTGTAGACGGCCGCGCATGAGACGGGACATTCTCTCACAGGTTCACGCTCCAGTCGTTGTGGTAATATGCGGGGCCTGGGAACATCAATAACTGCAGGCTCTTCCGGTTGTTGGCGGGGTGGCTTGGGTGCACTCGCCTTTGTGTTTTTAACTTCCAAAAGGATTTTGCTCAAGGGCCTTGGGTCGGCAAAGACCATTGTTTTTTCTAAACCCGAGAGTTCAATGCCTGCACTGGATATGCGAATGCGCACATCGGGATGTGATCCCAAAAAACCACTCATAAAATGAATTTGTCTTTTGCCTGTTGCCGCAGGTTTTTGCAATAATCGGTGCATGGCACGCGGGTCATATCCGGCCCGGGCGAGCCTTTTAATCCCACGGCGATCAGCAACCAGGAGTTCTTCGAGCTGTCGTCGTACATACCTTTCTGCTTTTGTGTTTTTGCCAAAACTCGTTGTGTGGCTGAGTTCATGGGCAATGACAGCAGCAAGCTCGTCTTCGTCATCAAGCAAATCAATAAGCCCTTTAAAGACAACGAGTCTTATCTTTTTTGCATCGTCATTAATAAAGGCCTCCGCACTCGGGGAATTAACAAAGATGAGTTCTATGGCAGGGTCGGTGTCTTCTCTTAAGGCGTTGACTATTCTTCCCATCTCAGCATGAGCGAGTTGGCTTTTGGTTTCGTTGAGATTAAACGAACCATACTCGTCTAAAAGATTCTGGATTTCTCTGGGGTGCTCTGAAGGTGCTACTTGGGCCGAGATACCGTAGCAGATGCTTGTGTTGTGTTGTGTGGTGCAGTGGTTGCAAAGGACCTTTGGTTTGTAACTATCCCCCTGTCTGTTATGATGTGAAATGGTGCCTCGGCAGATTTAAATCCGTCCTGGTCTCTTGTATTGAGGGTTTGCGGGGTGTCATAAACAGGTCTTTGTGCAAGCGGTCCAGCAGCATCACAATGCTCACGGGATACACCCCCATTGATCATGACAAAGGGACCCCCTAAAGCAACGCCGCCCCCTGGTCCTGCAATCCCGATTGTTGTTGAACCCATGTTCATAGACGAGTTTGTCTTAAGTTAAACTCAAATTCTGTGGAGGGTCAATCGTCAGATAACCGGTACGTGTTGCGTCTTTATTTTACCTTTTTTCCGCGAGTGACATATTAGCCGACAGGCGAGATGTTCGAGATTTTTCAGAGCCTCTTGATACCATACGTGAAGGGGATGGTTTTTACAGCAACGGATAATGATCTGGCGGGTTTTTTCTTTTACCCAAATCGCACTGCGTATCAGACGATGATACAGCGTCCTGATTTCGACATTCTTAAATTGTGACGGCAATACGTAACGCTGAATAATCCGCAACACATTATGTGTAAGCACACCA
>JADGCS010000006.1 GCA_015228875.1 Deltaproteobacteria bacterium
CTTTTCTCCATTACTTTTTTAAGATCATCATCAATAATACCAATATAAGAATTGGTTGAATGTAAATCGATTCCAACATATAAACTCATAAACCCTCCCAGGTTTTCTAACCACAATTGTGGTGTTAAAGGTTAATATTAAAATTTCTTTAACAACCATTGGCGATTTCCTGGAGGGTTTTTTTTATTTTTTTTCAAAAGCCTTATTCACAAGGAGGTAGCTAGGAAATCCCAAAAAATTTCCTGGCGTAGCTCCTTGTGAATAAGGCGCTCTCCGTTATTTCTGCTGATTCTGCTGTTTTCTTCTTGTTATACTAATGCTATCAAGTCTTGATTAAGTACTAAAAACACACCTCCGTCATACTTTTTCTACTTTTTCATACTTTTTCTTGTTGCATGTTTTGTCGATGAAAAAGAAACGGCTTAACAAGTCGCTACAGCGAACGCCCTACGGGTGTCGCTGAGCTTTACGTTATAAAGCATAGAATCCACAGAAAAATCACACGTAAATTCAAGCAGACAAAAAACACATAGTAACGGTTGACGTTATTAACGAAATGCGTTATCATTGGCCATGATTAAGTCTTTTTGCTGTAAAGAAACTCAAAAACTGTTTAACAGGCAGCTCTCAAAAAAAATGCCATCAAGCATTCAGAAAAATGCTATAAAAAAACTATGGATTTTACATGCTGCTACACAGATAAATGATTTACGAGTACCACCTTCAAATCATTTAGAAGCATTAAAAGGCAACAGAAAAGGACAACACAGTATACGTATTAATCAGCAATGGCGAATCTGTTTTAATTGGCATAAAGGGAATGCTTTTGAAGTTGAAATTGTTAATTATCATTAGGTCCCTTTAAAGAACCTTGATTGTAATAACGGAGGGTTTATGACAAAAAATAAAATACCACCAATTCATCCTGGCGAAATATTATTAGAAGAATTTCTTGAGCCAATGGAAATTAGTCAATATCGTTTAGCCAAAGATATTAATGTTCCAGCACGTCGAATTAACGAGATAGTTCATGGTAAAAGATCTATTACGGCAGATACAGCAATTCGTCTTGGGCATTATTTTAATATGTCAGCTGAATTTTGGATGAATCTCCAGATACACTATGATCTAGAATTACAGAGAGATCAAATCATGGACACAGTAGAAAATGCAGTGCGGGTATGTGCTTTATAACAAGGCGCTCCAAAGGAAATTGTTTTTGGGGTTTTTGGGGGTCAGTTTTTTGGGGTCAAGTTTTGATTAAGGCCTATTCGAAAACCTCTGATTATGAAATAAGAACGGTCTCCAAGTATTGATAACAGTGGTGTCGCGGATGCAACACAGGAGCCTAGCCGTAGGCTTCAGCCTACGGTTTATTGCAATAAAGTGGTTTTGCACCCTGAAGGGGTGCGGGTACTTAGTTGTAAAAACACACCTCCGTCATACTTTTTCATTGGCTCTGGAGAGCAGAGCAGTCAACACTTTATGAACCACGCAAAGATCATCACACTTGACCAGCTTCCCCTGTTTGCTGTTGCGGTTTCAAAGAAGTTGAAACAGGGTGATGTTGTCTCCTTGGTGGGTGACATAGGCTCCGGCAAAACAAGCTTTATGTTTTACCTGATGCGTGCCCTAGGGCTCAAAGACATGGGCTTGTTTGCCTCGCCGACATTTACCATTATCAACACTTATCCATTGCGCAGTTTGACGATTTATCATGTCGATCTTTACCGTCTCAATCGGTTTGAGGAGATTGAGGCCCTTGATATTCTCTCCTGTTTTGGCGAAAAAAACACGATGACGTTTGTGGAATGGGGGGACAAGTTTACAGAGATGGAAGGTCTGTACACCAAAAAGATTTTTTTAGAACACGTCCCCGATCATCCTGATCAACGGATGGCAAAGTGCGAGGGTTTTCTTGACTGATACCGACCTCATCATCAAAAAATCCCATGAGCTTGGGTTTGATGCTGTTGGCATTACCCGCGAGTTTGCGCCTGCACACCGCGATTATTTTCTGGACTGGCTTGACAAGGGCAGACACGCGGAGATGGACTGGCTTTACAAGAGCAGGGGGCTTAAGTTGAGTCCCGATCGGATCATGAAAGGCACACGATCCGCGATTGTCCTTGCCGCATCGTATCACCACAAGGTTACCCGCAAGACCGCGTACGCCATTGCGCGATACGCGCGCGGGACAGATTATCATGGCTGGATCAAACAATGGCTCGAAGAACTGGCCGTGTATATTAAACAGCAGATCGCCCCCTCTTTTCAATGGCGGAGCTTTGTGGACACCGGCCCTGTTCTGGAGCGGGATCTCGCAGAAAAGGCGGGGCTTGGCTGGATTGGAAAAAACACCTGTCTCATCAACAAGGATCTTGGTTCGTATGTTTTTCTGGGCGTTATTTTTTGCAATCTTTTGTTTTGTGCCGAAACAAAAAAAGCAAAAAATCTGTGCGGTCAATGCGATTTGTGCGTTAAGGCATGCCCCACGGGGGCCCTCACACCGTTTAAACTCGATGCTGGTAAGTGCCTTGCGTATCACAACATTGAAAAAAGGGGCGAGAGGGCAAAGGCTGTCTGGAAACCTCTTCACAACCGATTGGTGGGATGCGACATCTGTCAGGAGGTTTGTCCGCGCAACATCAGGGCCAGGGCCGGCAAAAATGTCCAGTGGCTCGAAGGATATGAAGAGACACACCTGGCGGATATTGCCGGATTTCTTGAGCTTGACAAGGGTGGCTACCAGAAAAAATTCAAACACACCGCTATCAGCCGCGTGAAATATCAGGATTTTATGCGCAATGTGTTTATTGTGATTGCCAATTTAAAAAGAAAAGATTTGATTGAACAGGTGAAGGCGTGGAAGATAAGAAACCCCCATGAGGGGCTTGCAGAACTGGAGTTTTGTATTGGAGAACTCGAAAAAGAATATGAGGAGTGATGATGTATAAATTGAAGTCTAGCAATTTCAAAGTTGACAGAGCGCGGGTGCATTCCTCGCAAAATGGAGGCATTCAATCGCGTCACAGTCAAGTGAGTAACTTGTATAGAACCTTGGAAGGTTTTTTCTACGCGTTTCGGCATCAATTTTTGCATGGTGTCCGCCCGCGTAGTGTTTTCCGTTTTATGCGGGTTATGATTGTTGTGTGCCTCATGATGTTTGCCGTTATACCCGCCTGCCAGTCCGGGCGGGAACCCCTGCCGGTGCTTGTCCCGCAGCAGATCGATGTGGCACAGGCATTACAGCGGGGTATTTTTAAACTTGTCATCGATGCCTCGATGATCAAGGTGAGGACAATCAAGGACAGCAGCATCCCCGTGGCCGCGAGTTTTTATTTTAATTCGGGGGCCTTAAATCTCAATCCCGGGCGGTCTTTTTTTAAAACCGAGATTGACATCACGAGCTTTTATTCGGGACTCTCGGTGAGGGACGATAACGTGCTCAAGGTTTTCTTTAAGACGGACGAGACCCCAAACAAGGCTGCCTTTTTTTCTGTGGCAGGCCTTGGGAAGGAAAAAACAGCAGGGTTAAAAACAGCGAAAAAACTGGACGAACTCTCTGTTGATGGGGTTCTCACATACAACCAGAAAGAGGTGATGGTTAAGGCAATCCTCAAGATCTCGTTTAACAAGTACGGGAGGCTTGTCGTTGAAACTGTCAAGCCGTTTGCAGTCAGCATTTCGGACCTTGGGTTAACCAAAAATTTAAACGAGCTGCTGGTGGTCTGCAATCATCAATCCGTGGATGACGTGGTTCAGGTTGAAGTCCATATCGAATTTGAACCTGGGTGATGATAAAAAAAATATTACATATATTATATCAGCCTTATAAATGGCTTGTGCTTCTTCCCTTTTTTGTTCTGGTGACAATCGGTTTGAGTTTTATTGCCTTAAGCACCATGGCGGTCTTTGGGCCCAAGCCCGGCGCGCTCTGCGGCGTGGTCTGGGCGCGTCTTAATGCGTGGATGACACCTGTGTGGGTCAGTGTCAGGGGGCGGGAGAATGTCAATCCACAGCAATCTTACGTTATTGTCAGCAATCATCAGAGCATTTACGACATTTATTTGTTTTATGGCTGGATGGGCGTTGATTTTAAGTGGGTCATGAAACAAGAGATCCGAAAAATCCCCTTTATCGGTATTTCCTGCGACAGGATCGGCAACATTTATATCGATCGCTCCAATACCGAGGCGGCTCTTAAGTCCCTCAACATGGCAAAGGAAAAAATAAAAGACGGGACCTCTGTCATGTTTTTTGCCGAGGGCACGCGTTCCAAAACAGGTGAGATTGGCCCTTTTAAAAAAGGGGCGTTTATGTTTGCAAGGGATCTTAATATTTCGATACTGCCGGTCACCGTCAGCGGCACATTCAAGATCATGCCGCCACACACCATGAATGTCTTTCCGGGCCACGCAAAGATGACGATTCACCCACCCGTTGATATCAACGCATGGAAGGACAGGGATATCAGTGAATTAATAAATTACGTGAGGGACATTATTGTGTCGGGATATAAAAAGGATACCATGGATGTGCGAAACTGTAGATCCTAAAAACGGCTATTGAACCGCCCTGTACTCTTTACTGCAGAATCCAGTGCTTCGACAATTTAATAATTTTCTTTATTAGAAAATTATTAAACGCTCAGCACTAGGTTAATCAAAGGGAGTGTCTATTCCCCCCGTAGATCAACACATCAACCTTGTCCCTGCTTGTAAAGAGGTCGATGATTTCTTTGGTCCCGCGGAGTTTAAATCCGACCATGTCTGCCCGATACCCTTCTTTGATCATGCCGACTTTTTTCAATCCGATCGCATGGCACGCATTTGTTGTGATCATCGGCAGGAATTCGAACAGATTTGTCTTGGGATGTCTTTTTAAAAAAAGCCGGGTTTCCTGCAGAAAATTGAGTGTGCTGTTGCTGGCGATGCTGTCGGTCCCAAGGGCTATCGGGATTTTATTTTCTTTGTATTTTTTAAACGGAAATGAGTCATGCCCAAAAAAATCAAAAGAGCCCGGGCAGTGCACGACACAGATGTTTGGCCACGTGGCCATGATTTTTATATCTTTGCTGTCTGTGTAATTTGCGTGGATGACGAGTGCGTGATGAAGGCTGTGTTTGTGATGGTGAATGAATTTAACAGCAGAGTCTGCTGCGTGCAGCGGGGATGTATGAATATCGGGCCTGAGGGCTGCAATAAAGAGCCACAGGGGGCCGGCGCGGTATTTAAAATAGTCACATTCCTCCCTTGATTCTGCAAGGTGCAGCGAGAGGGCCTTGTATTTTTTGCCAAGCACTGTTTTCAGCACCTCGGGTGACACGGCATGAACGGAATGCAGTGTCTGGTAAAAGGGGATCGGTGCATGCGTCAGGCTGTCCCTGATTTTACGCAATGCAAATTGAGACATCTCGGTTCTGGTCCCGACAACCTCTCCGAAGCCAATGACCCTGACCTGGACATCATTGTAGTAAGAGAGCGGTGTATCAAAACTGATGTGATCGATGATTGTGGTACAGCCGGACAAAAGGTTGAGCCTTATGCCGGTGCGTATGGCATTCTTGACCTCTACTTTGCGTTGACCCTGTTTTTTTTCAAGGAGGGTTTTGATCCACGGTACAAATTTTTTTTCTTTGAGAGGACCAAGATTTGTGAGTTCGAGATGGCAGTGTGCATTGACAAAACCTGGGAGGAGCACGGTGTCTTTAAGCACTAAGCTGGGCGTGTCTACGCGTTTCGGCATCAATTTTTGCATGGCGCCCGCCCGCGTTGTGTTTTCAGCTTTATGCGGGTTAAGGATGCGCGCATGACTGAGCGCCTTTTTGGGGATGTGTTCTGAAATTTTTGTGATCACCCCGTTTTCAATGATGATCAGTGCCGGGCTGATTATTTTTGTATTTTCGATTACGGCAGCAGAGGCGATGACCGCTATTTTTTTTTCCGCTTTATGCGGGTTATGAGATTTCATTATAAAAAGAATCCCGTTGATAAGGGACACACCCTGATTTCTTTATGGCCCCTGCAAGATCCTCAGGTGTGAGATGCCCCGTGTTACTGCACCCTGCAAGACTGACCACATGCTCTTCGAGCATGACCGAACCGATATCATCCGCCCCGTAGTGCAGGGCCATCTGCGCTGTTTTAATCCCCTGTGTGAGGCTGGATGCCTGAATGTGCTTAAAGTTGTCGAGGTAGAGACGGGCAATGGAAATGAGTTTTAAATAATCATACGGTGTGGACAGGATGACGTCCTCGTTGTTTTTTAATCGCGGGTGAAGCGCCGTGTTTTCGGGCTGAAATGTCCATGGTATAAACGAGATAAAACCCTGTGTCTTGTCCTGCAACTCCCTTAATTTTCTGAGATGTTCTATCCGGTCCGGCCACCTTTCGACATGACCCATCATCATTGTCGCGGTGGTCTTTAAACCGAGTGTGTGGGCTGTCTGCATGACATCAAGCCACTGCGTGGCGGTACATTTGTTCATCGAGATGCGGTCGCGGATTTTGTCCACCAGTATTTCGGCCCCCCCGCCCGGGATGGAGGCAAGTCCCCTGTCCATCAGGCGATTAATGACCTCGCTGATACTTAAATGAGAGACCTGTGCTGCATGGTGAATCTCTGGAGGTGAAAAGGCGTGGATGTGAATTTTATGATGATTGTGAATATGCCCCACCAGGTTTTCCAGGTCGGTGATGGTGTAATCGGGGTGATTCCCTCCCTGCAACAGAACCCTTGTGCCCCCTTTTTTAAGGGTGTCCATGATTTTTTTGTCAATCGCCTCGTAAGATATTTCATAGGCCTCTTTGTGGCCCTTGGGTCTGTAAAATGCGCAGAAAAGGCATGTTGACTTGCAGATATTGGTGTAATTGATGTTCCGGTCGATCAGATAGGCAACACGGTTTTTGTTTTGCGCCCTGTTTTTTTTGTCGGCGTATCCTGCCAGTTTAAGGATGTCCCCGTTTTCTGCCAGGGCGAGTGCCTCGTCTTCGGAGAGGCGTCCTCCTGCATCTGCTTTAAAATAAATATTGTCCAATGACATGGCGGATAGCTTTGGGTTTTAAGAAGTATCAGGCCACTTTTAATTTGCGCGGCTCGCTGTACTGGTACTCTTTAAGATAGTCCTTGTAGAGTCTTAACCCGTCTTTAATAGCGGGGGTGGGTTCGTAGATGATGCTGTTTGTCAGGTAGTCGTTGACCAAGCCCCTTTGCTCCTTGTTAAAGGTGGAGCTGATATGATCGATGTGGGCGAGGCCTGCTGTTTTTGCATTTTTTAAGACGGCGATTTCGGCAGGTGTCAATGCGCGTTGTGATGCCCACGAGGCGAACATAAAACCCGCGCCTGTGTTTTGTTTCCAGACCGAGCCGATATCCCAGAACTTGTAGGGGAGACTGCTGTTAATTTCTGAAAAGAGGACTTTGTCTCCAATCAAAAGTTGGGCATCTGCCATTTCACGGTTATCGTAATGAAAGAACTCAAGGTCATAGAGACTGACGCCGTAAAACTTTTTTAGAATTATTTTTGCAAGGTACACGGATGAGAGTGATTCTTTGTCCATGTATATAGATTGAATCTGGCTTAAGTTTTCGATGTAGGAGCGGGTGTAAAAACCCACACTGCCCACATCACCGTCACAGGCGATGATGCCGGCATCGGGGTGCATGCGCAATTTGTGTTTAATGATACTGTAAAGCGGGAGCAGGGCGCAGTCGACGGTGCCATTAAGCAGTGCCGCCGCAAGTTCTGAGGGATACATTTTGATGATCTGGTTATTCTCCAAAAAATAACTGAGCGGAAGAGCATTGATATAAGGTACGATTCCAATCTTCATAAGATTTCCTCCAAAAAAGTTTTTTATGATTAACCCTTACTCCAATATCCAGGAATTTCAAAGTTGACAGAACGCGGGTGCAGTCCTCGCAAAATGAAGGAATTCAACCGCGTCAAAGTCAAGTTAGTAACTTGAAAAACTTATCGCCGTGCAGTTTAAAAAGTTGCCTGAAATTTTTGAGGTTTTGGTTAAACCATAACCTTTTGTGACTACTACAGTTTTTTAATATTTCCGTCAATAAGTGGTACTTGGCTGGCAGGGCCTTGCAGAGAACGCCTGTTTTCTGGCTGTGCCCATGAATATACAACCCAGGAGCGAGATTTATGGCAAGGTCTTCGAACATTTTATCTTTACAGAACTGAGTGCCTACAAATATGTCGCTCACCCGTTAAATTTTTAACCCTTGAAAAATATAACAGTATTGTTATACAATAAGCATGAAGACATTGATACTGCCGCAGGCCGCCAAGGCTGTTGAAAAAGAACCCTTTGAATTAAAGCAAAGCGTCTTTGGAGTCTTGGAGAGACTCTCTGACGGTGAAGAAATCGGGATGCCGTTATGCAGATCCCTTTCGACAATAATGAGGGGATTGTATGAATTGCGGTTTTCATATCAAGCCGGCGAATATAGAGTTTTTTATTACATCAAGGTTGGAGAAGCCATTTATGTGGTTCACGCGATGAAAAAGAAATCTCGAAAGATAGACACCAAAACGATCATGTTACTTAAAAACAGGATAAGGAGTCTGCCATGAAAAGAAAAAATGCATTGTTAACCCTTGATCAGTTTGGTTCGGATATTGGCTTGTCAGAAATTGATAAAAAGATGATCAGGCAAAAAAACAAAATCATCACATTTCTAAAAAACCTTCGTCTAAAAAAGAATATTTCACAAAAACAGCTCGCCAAGAAACTCGGCACTGCACAACCGGCGATAGCCAGAATGGAGGCCGGTCATGTCGGTAGTGTGAGTTTTGATTTTCTTGTGCGTGTCGGTATTATGCTTGGGGTGACGATCACGATGGTGGGGGAGCGCATGAAGGCCGCTTAGATTAAATGTCCATGGACTTTCAAAGTTGACAGAGCGCGGGCCATGTTCCGTACGGAACATGGCGGGTGCATTCCTCGAATAACGGAGGAACTCAATCGTGTCCCCCAAGGGGATTTCCTTCGGGGCATAAAAGTCAAGTTACTAACTTGTATTTCCGTCAATAAGCGGTACTTTGCTGGCAGGGTTTTGCAGAGAACGCCCTTAAGGGCCACGTGGCAGGTCTTGCTTATGAATTCACATGCTGCTTAAGGATGACAATCAGGAAAATTTATTCGGGACATAATTTAGAGAACATTTTCCAAGACCAGAAATGTTTCGGTCTGTCCCAATCCCGGGATTTTTCTTAGGTGATTAAGCAACAAATGGTTGAGGTCGTTCATGTCCCTTAATCTGAATTTAAGCATAATGTCGTGTCGGCCTTCGCAAGCTCATGCCTCAACCACCGGCTAATCGCTAAAAAAACCCTCCGGGTTTCACCAAGCCCCCCCAACCTCATGGACTCATCAAAATAACCTAAAATCACAGCCCCCATCTTCTGGTTTTTGGAAATATAAAAAAAATTTGCCTACGATGCCCTGGGCAACACCATCAGACCAGCAAGGTGGATCGCAGATGATGCCCAGGTTGGCTTCTCGGCGGTAAAATCACGGCTTAAATAGATAAATCAGCACCGCGATGACTGTGATGATCACGAAGGTTCCAAAAACGAGCAGGATGGTTTCTGAGGCGGTGAGCTTTTTGCCCTTGTTCTTTTGGGGTGCTGGGGCAGGCGTGTCTTCGGTTTTTTGGGGTTCTTCTTTTTCGAGGTCCTGTTTTTTTTCTGCCGGGTCTTCTTTTTTATCTTTTTCTTTTGTTTGTTTTGTTGCGTTTTGATCTTTTGTTTCTGTGTTTGTGTTGTCTTTTGGTTTTTCTTCGGGGAGATTTTTATTTTTGGGTTCCTGTTTATTGTCCTCCGCTGACACTGTGGGGTCTTTCGCTTCGGGTTTTGTTTCTTTGTTTTCGGGGTCTGTTTGCGTCTTGTTTTTAAATTTGCTGAGGTCGAACGAGGCGGTGTCCTCGAATTTTTTCTCCTTGATTTTTTCTTCTTCGATCGTGCGGCTGATCACGCTGATGTCGAACTCCTGCGGGTTTTTAAAGATGGTCTTGATGGTGCCAAAGACAATCTCGTCCCCGTCTTTGATGGAGGCTTCTTCCACTTTTCGGCCGTTGACAAATGTTCTGTTTTTGCTGCCAAGGTCCTTGATGACAAAGCTGCCCCATTTCATGGAGAGGACGGCATGTTTGCGGCTGATGACTGCCGAGTTGAGTGAGAGATGACATTCGGGGTCGCGTCCAATGATCAGGTCTTCTGTGTTGTCTTCGAAGATGGCCTTTTTATCCTTGAATTCTTCGCTCACGACCGTGAGGCAGGGCTGTTTGTCCTGATCCAACGCACCCAGCACCTTTTTGATCATGCTGATCTCTACCATGTCGGGCTTGTCTTTGCTGACTTTGGTGTCTTCAGGGTCCGGTTTGACAATGGCTGGGGGTTTTTCCGGGGAGGGGGTGTCCGTTGGTTGATTTGAAAAACTAAACTTGAGTTCAAACTCTTCGATCCTGACTGTATCAGAAGTTTGAAAGGGGATTTTTTCGTTCTTTTGTATCTTTTGGTTATTGATGTTTGTCCCGTTGCCGCTGTTTAAGTCTTCCACTTCCAATACATCCTTGTCGACAGAAATTTTTGCGTGCCGGCGTGAAACAGACCCGGATGCAAGAACCACATCGCAATTCTGCTGACGGCCGATGAAAATGGTCTGCTGGGTGAGCTTGTAGGATTTTTGTTCTTTGGTGTTGCGGTTTGTGACAAGGATTTCCAGCATAATCAAGACGGCCCTTTGTTAATGGCACCCCCCAAGTGATTTAATCAAGCCCTTTGCGGTCTCGACGTCTTCTTTATACTCGTCTGGTTTTCGTTTTACAAATTCGCAGTAAACATTTGCGGCCTCCGAGTTTTTTCCCGTCAATTGGTACATTTGACCGAGGACAAAATAGGCGCGGTAGAAGGTGGCATCGAGCGTGATGGTTTTTTTGTACCACTCTGCGGCACTGCTGAAATTTTTAAGCTGCTGGTAGTTGTAGCCGATATTAAATGTGGCCTCGGGGTAGTTGGGTTTGAGGGTCACCGCCGATTGATAGGCCCTGTTGGATTCTTGATAGGCCTCGTGCGATTGCGCGCTGCTGCCTTTTTCACTGAGCATGCTGGCGAGCTTGTAATAAGAGTATCCAATATTAAAATAGGCAAGTTCATTTGTGGGATCATCGATAATCACCTTGTTGAATTCATTGATGGCCATTGTGATGTTGTCATCCTTTAAATAATTGAGACCCATGTTAAGATGGGCGTGCGACGAATCGGGGTTGGCGACAATGGAATGGTTGAGGGCCTGCTGCGCCTTAAGCGTTTGTCCGGTCTTTGTATAAAGCTCTGCAAGGTTGTTCCATGCCTCTGCGAGGTTGGGGTCGATTTCGAGCGCCAGCTTGTAACGGATGATGGCCTTTTCGTATTCACCCAGCCTGTGATACGCCATACCAAGTTGCATGTGTGCGTAAGGGTGGTCGCTGTTGATCTGTGTGGCTTTAACAAAACACGCGGCGGCATCACTTAAGTGATCGAGGTTTTTGTCCTGCTTGTACAGATCCACATGGACAAGCCCTGCATTGTAATGCGCATCGGAGTATTTGTTGTTGTATTTTAAGGCCAGACCAAACTGTCTGAGCGCTTCTTTGTGATTTTTTAATTTAAGATAAACAATCCCAAGATGATTGTATGTTGATGGAAATTTTTTATCGAGACTGATGGCCCTTTTGAGAACAACGATGGCATCGTCAAAGCGTCCCTTGTGCTTGTAGGCAAGACCAAGGTTGCTTAAGGCCTCGACATATTTTGGGTTGAGCTCTGTGGCGATTTTAAATTCAAAGATCGCCCTGTCGATGTCCCCCTGATAGAGGGCTGTGACCCCCTTGTTGTTGTGCTGCACGGCCCTGTCCGAGGGTTTCTCCGCCTTTTTTGCAGAGACAGCATGAGGGATCAGGCATAGGATTAAAAACAACAGGGTCAGCATGGCGGCGGTTTTGTTATTTATGGTGTGCATAGAACCTTGGAAGGTTTTTTCTACGCGTTTCGGCATCAATTTTTGCATGGTGTCCGCCCGCGTAGTGTCTTCCGCTTTATGCGGGTTATGGATTCAAAAACATATGGGGTTATTAATCATGATTTCACCATCTCTTTTTGCTGCTGTTGTTAAATAGAGATTTTGCAGCAGGCCATCTTCGGGGACAAGTTTTAAAGCCTCGTAAGCGAGAGTGCCGGTCATCTTGGTGTTGCCGGTCATCGAGGCGGTCTCTGCTTTCATGGCCAGTTTGTAGGACTCCAAAAAACGGCCTGCCGCCAGATATTTTATTGATGATCGCTTTGTGGCAGGACTCACCAAACCCATGGCCGCAGTGGCGCTTCTCCAGTTGATTGAAAAATCATCCTTGTTGAGTTTGTTGATGAGCGCCATCATAAAATTGACACGGGCAAGATGGAGTGCTGCATTATCGTACCGTTGATAACTCTCTTTGAGGGCGTTTTCAAACCACAGCGAGGCCAGATCCAGCGCTGTGAGGTCGTACTGCATGGAGAACTCAAGCCCCTTGCCAAAGAGAACAAAGGCCTGCATGGAAGGTGAGGAGATGTAGGTCTTGTTGATTGTGCTCGTGACACCGGCGCGTTTTAACGCGATGGCCAGATGGTTTTTGACAAGATCTATAAAAGCATCATCGGCATTGGCGTCAAGTTCTTCTGCAGGGGACAGCATCTGATCTTTTTTCGAGTCGTAAATATTGATGATGACCCTTATTGTGCCCCTGTAGGTTCGTTGATACGTTCCAAAGACAACGTAACTGGCAGATAGTTTTTGTGCCAGTTTTTGTGCGGTCTCTTTTTGCGCGAGAATCTGACCCGTCATGTTTTCGTTATTGATAAAATTAAAACTCACAAAGGGGTGAATCATGTTGTCATGCGAGGCCGAGTATATGTCATACACAAGAAAGGGGATGCCGTAGAACAGCGCCCTGTCTGGTTGTCCCACCGCGTTGTCAAAAAAAGGGAGCACGGCAATGCTGTTTTTTTTGTCTTTTGTCTGGTGGGCAAGAAAATTTAAAAAATTGTTGTTCATCGTTGATAAATTGGGCGAAGGATGACATTGAGCTGTCGCTAAGGGTGTGGACAGAAGGTGCAGGAAAAAAAACAGGGCAGCCAACTTTAACAAAAAGATTTTTTTTCCACACATGCCGTCAATTTAAGGCCAAAGACCGCGGCGGTCAATGATATTTTTTTGAAAATCTTTGTGATTTCTGGTAGTTAGTAGTGCCTTTGCTGTCCTGTCGGGTTTGTATAAACACATGAAAAATGATTTTCCAAAACTGGTGGTCCTTTCCGGCGGCACAGAAGCGGGGCAGGAAATCGTGCTTAAGGGCAGGGAGCGGGTCAGTATTGGTCGTTCAGATGATAACGACTTTATCCTTGCCGATACCTCTGTTTCCCGCAGGCATTCTGCCCTGATCTTTAAAGATAATGTATGGATGATCGGTGACGAAAGCTCGCGAAACGGAACCCTTCTTAACGATGAGTCTGTAGAAGTAGACCATCCTGTCCCTGTTGCAAACCTCGATGTGATCAGGATTGGCATGTATGAGCTGAGGTTTGTCGAAAAAGAATCATCTCCTTCCGAGATCAGAGAAAAAACATCCTATAAAAAATTAACCCCCAAAGAGCAGGATGAGGTGGCGGCAATTGAAAACAAAGACGCAACAGAAGAACAGCAGCGGGAGGCCGCAGACAAAGCGGCAGAGGGTGCGACTGATTTGGAAGAATCCTCCGGGGCAGAGACCGACAAAGAAGAACTTATCGAGCTTGAGCGCAAGGGATACCCCCCCGAAAACCAGCGTCTCATGGCAAAAGGGCTTTTGATATTTTCTATCATCGCCGTCTTGTTCTGTGGTCTTGGGGTGGGGTTGTATTTTACTTATGGGCATTACGCAGAAAAAAAGGTCGATGATCAGGCACAAACAACCGATGTGCAAAAAAACACCGGTGTTAAAGAGACTGTGTTCTTTGATATCCTGCGCGGGGCAAAGAGGTTTGTGATGGACAAACTGCGAGTGTTGCAGGGAAAAAAAAATCAGCAGGATGTTAAAACCGGTGGTGTGACGGGGGCGGGCGATGGCACAAAAGGGGCAGGGGTTGCAGCGCTTCAAACAGGCGGTGATGCGGTCAAAGGGCAGACACAGACGGGGCTAAAGGGTCAGACAGAAGATGGGGGCGATCAGGCCACGGACACGGTGACCCCGAATGACGATTTTACGGTCACTTCTTTGTCAACCGAAGACAAAGCAAAGATCGACTCGCAAAAGGCGCTTGATTTTTCTGTTTTTCTCGATGTCGAGACCACACCTCTTGCTGCCACTGTTTATTTTCAGGATGAAAGACTGGGGATGACACCCTTTAAAAGAAATGTATCTGTCAAACCAAACCAGATCTACCCCCTCTATGTCGATTTTGAACTGCGTGAGATCAACGATGTCTTTCGTAAAAAAATAGAATTCAAGGCCAGACCCGATACCGACGTTATCGAACTCAAACTCGACGCCGAGATTGGGGTGTTGAGGATTCTCAAACTTCCCCGCCGTGTCGATTTTTATCTCGAGGGGTTTTACGATTACGATAAATTTAAGGCAAACCCCGTCAAGATCAGTGATATTGTTTACGGCAGGCCGGTGTATCTGCCTTACGGGACATACACGGTTGAGTTGCGGGAAAAAACAACCATCGCCGGATCAGAAAATCTGATCACCCAGATTCGTTTTCAGAGGGAGTATACCATCAACAAAGAGAACAGGACTCTTAATTTCTCTGTCTCTGACCGTGACCTGCAGTTTTTTCCGGCAGTCATCAACTCTTCACCGGAAAACGCAGAGGTCTATTTCGGCACCGAAAAAATAGGCACGACACCGTATACAGGAAATCTGGCCCTTGGAAAGAACCAGATCAAAATTGTCAAAGAGGGTTTTTTTCCTGCCGTGATCGACGTCGACATGCGGATGCATTCTGTTTACGATGTCAATGTGACATTAAAAACCTCAAAAATGGGCGAGTTGGTCAACAAGGCAAAGGAGTACCTGCGCTACGAACAGACAAACAACGCGGTGGTCACACTTGTCGATGCCCTCAAATACGGCGGTTCGGCAAAAGAAAAGGCCGAGGTTTATTATTTGTTGGGAGAGACGTATCTTGGACTCAAAGAATACAATCAGGCACTGCCCTATTTTGAAAAGGCAAAAGGGCACGAGGACTTTAAACACCTTGCCACATTGGGGATGGCAAGGGCCTACAATGCAGTGGGTCAGCAGGCTTATGCCCTCAAGACCGTTGTAGAGGTCCTTGTCACCATGAATCAAAATACCACAGCGAGGGTGAGGTCGGAGGCAGATTCTGTATTCAAACTTGTCTCGCCGGTTAAATCGGTGATGTATCTTTATACCGATCCCCCCGGCGCTGCAGTTTACATCAACGAAAAAAAAATAGATCAAGACACCCCGCTTTTTTTGTCGGATCTTGGTCTGGGTAATTACAGGCTTCAGTTTGAAAGGCCTGGGTACAAAACCTATAAAACAAAACAAAACTTAAAGATCGGCGAGTTTGTGTTGGTCAAGGTTAGGATGGAAAAAGAAGACTAGATGAATATTCTTGTCACAAATGATGATGGTTTCATGGCGCGGGGGATTAAACAGCTGGCGGGGGCTTTAAAAGAAGTCAGCGGTTGCAGGGTGGTGGTTGTGGCCCCGGAAACGGAGATGTCTACAACATCGCACTCCCTGACACTTAACAGACCCCTGCGCTGTGTCAAAAAAGGCCCCCATGTTTACGCTGTAAACGGCACGCCCGTTGATTGCGTCTATATGGCAGTGGCCGCTGTTTTTAAAGGCAACCCGGATCTCATTTTTTCGGGGATCAATCATGGAGCCAATCTCGGTGATGACATCCATTATTCGGGTACGGTGGCCGCAGCTATTGAGGGCGGGATCCGGGGTATTCCATCGGTCGCTGTTTCGCAGTTTGTTGTCAAAAAATTCAATGGACAAATGGCCGCAGCGTTTGCAAAAAGGCTTTTAATTTTTTTTAAAAAACACGGTCTGCCCCAGGGCTTGGTGCTTAATGTCAATGTGCCCGAGTCTGCCAAGTCTTTTGATTATGAGATCACAAAAATGGGCAAGCGGGACTACGGCGATCCTGTGGTCAACAAAACAGATCCCAGAGGACGGCCTTATTACTGGGTGGGTGGCAGTCAGTACAAATTTTTTGATATCAAGGGTTCGGACTGCAACGCCGTCGTGGCTGGCAAGATCTCTCTCACGCCCTTAAATATTAACATGACCTGCCATGTGGGATCGAAAGCCATGAAGCACTGGCGGGTGTAAAACCAAACAATCATAAAAGATACCGCGCCATACGATCTGCTGAAAATAGTGGATAATATTCTTGATGTTGATTAATGCAAATAAAATGACACCTGTTTTTGATGACAACGACACATACGCTGTTGCCCGCAAGAGGATGATCAGCGAACAGATCATCTCGCGTCATATTTCAGACAAGCGCGTGATCGACATCATGAGCAGGGTGCCGCGTCACGAGTTTGTTGACGATGCACTTAAGGATCAGGCATATACGGACGGCCCCCTCAGTATTGGAGAGGGGCAGACGATCTCGCAGCCCTTTATTGTGGCCCTGATGACAGAGACCCTGCTCCTGTCAGGTGCAGAAAAGGTCCTCGAAATCGGCACAGGCTGCGGCTATCAGACCCTGATTCTTGCCATGGCTGCAAGGCAGGTCTACACGATAGAGCGCATCAAATCGTTGGGACTCAAGGCAAGAACCAGGTTTAAAAAATTTGGTCTAAAAAATATTGTCATGCGGATAGGAGACGGTTCGCTTGGCTGGGCGGAGGCTGCGCCTTTTGACCGCATCCTCATTGCCTGTGCGGCGCCGCAGGTGCCCGATATTTTTGTCAAGCAACTTTCGGAAGGAGGGATCATGGTGATCCCGGTCTCGACAGGTTCGGGCCACCAGGACTTACTCAGGATTACCCGAAAAAATAATTCTGTTTTTACCGAAAATCTTGGTGCCTGTCATTTTGTCAAACTGGTTGGTCGGCACGGGTATCAGGCATAAAGGCTGCATTTTTCTATGAATAGAATAAACCTCATTGTTGTTTTCATCTGTCTGGCTTTGATTTCAAGCGGCTGCAGCCAGTTTCAGGCTGTCTTTAACAAAGAAGGGCGCGCGTCTCCTCATGCCTTGACAAAGGGTCCACAAACCAAAAAAACAGTTTCCCAAAAAATAAAAAACAAAGACGCCACAATCGAAAAAAAGGATCATAAAAAAACCAAACCACCCAAAGAACAAAAAAAAATAAAAAAACAAAAACAACCTGCCCCGTTGCAAATTCAGGGAGACGGAAGACAGCCCATCGTTACAAAAAAAGGCACATACTATTTTGTGGTCAAGGGCGACACGATCTCACTCATTTCGGAAAAATACAAAATATCGCGTGATCACCTTGCCCAGATCAACGACTTGTACAACTCAGATCTTGTGGCCGGGAGGCGGATTTTTATCCCCAACAGAAAAACAAAAAAAGACTTCCTCTCGGTCACGGATATTATCAGGGCCAAAAAAATTGAGCGCGAGAGGTCTTTACGTTCGATTAAATTTATCTGGCCTCTTAAAGAATACGTCATCACCAGCGGTTTTGGGTGGCGGCGTGGCAGACCGCACGAAGCCCTTGATTTGTCCGCAAAACGGGGGACGCCTGTCTTTGCTGCGACTGATGGCGTGGTGATCTTTGCCGAAAGATACGCCGGCTATGGCAATCTCCTTGTTCTTAAACACGCAAAAAATTATTTTACGGCCTACGCGCATCTGCATACAATGCAGACAGAGGTCGGGAAAAAAGTCAAAAAGGGCGAGCAGATCGCCACTGTTGGCAATACGGGACGATCCAGTGGTCCTCACCTGCACTTTGAGATTCATAAAAAGACGCAGGCCATAGACCCGCTCAAGCTCTTGCCCAAGAAAAAATAACACGGTCTGTGTGTTTCCGATGCCGAGTTTCTGGTCACGACATCACAGGTGATGTCTGGGGGCTGGTATTTTCAAAGAGAGGAGATAAAAAATGGATTTAAGCAAAACCATCAGAGATGTTCCTGATTTTCCAAAAAAAGGCATCCTTTTTAAGGATATCACAACCCTTCTTAAAGACCCTTCTGCGCTGCGCGAGTGTGTCCAGCAGTTAACACAGCCCTTTATCAACAAGGGGATCAAAAAGGTTTGCGGGATAGAATCGCGGGGTTTTATTTTCGGTACGGCCCTGGCCCTTGAGCTTGGTGCAGGCTTTGTTCCTGTGCGCAAGGCAGGCAAGCTTCCCTATAAAACCGTTTCACAAGAGTACGCCCTTGAGTATGGCACCGATAAAATAGAGATTCACGTAGATGCCATAGAAAAAGGCGAAAGGGTTCTTATTGTCGATGACCTTCTCGCAACAGGGGGGACGGCCGCGGCCTGCATGGGTCTCTTAAAAAAAATCGACGCTCAAATTTATGGATTTGCCTTTCTGGTAGAGCTTGCCTTTCTCAACGGGCGGCAAAAACTGACAGAAGGTCAGGTGGTGTCGTTGGTTGTGTATTGAGGCTCCTCGTTGTTTTTAAAGTTTTAAACCTAGAAGCGGCAGTTGAAGAATACAAGGCGACAGGAGATACGGGATTTAATTGGGTTCTACGCGACTTCCCGTGCTTCACCCGTTGGGTGAGCAATTTTGACTCTCCGAACCCAATTAAATCCCGTATCTCCTGTCGCTTAGCATGGTTCAATTGCCGTTTGTAGGTTAAAAACAATCGAGATACCTTGCAATCACCAGGCGCTGGATTTCTGATGTGCCTTCGCCGATGTCCAGTAGTTTTTGATCGCGGTAGTATTTTGCCGCGGGGTATTCTTCCATTAAGCCGTAGCCGCCGTGGAGCTGCACGCAGTGATTGGCGACCCTGTAAAACACCTCAGAGCAATACACCTTGGACATCGCGGCCTCTTTAGAGAACGCGCGGCCCTGATCCTTAAGCCAGCAGGCCCTGTAAAGAAGGCTGCGGGCGGCCTCGATCTCGGTGGCGCAGTCCACAAGTTTAAAGGCATTAATCTGAAAGGACGAGATAGGTTTTCCAAAGGCGATTCTTTCTTTTGAATATTTTAAGGCCTCTTCGAAGGCCCCCTGTGCGCCGCCAAGCCCCATCGCGGCAATCGCAAGACGCCCGCTGTCCAAGGTTTGAAGCATCTGTTTAAAACCGTCACCGCGTTTTCCCAACAGATTACCTTCGGGGACGGTGACATCATCAAAGTAAAGCTCGGCGGTATTTGATGATCTCCAGGTCATCTTGTTTTTCATGGCCTTGGCTGTGAGTCCCTTGCAGCTTTGCTCTGCGATGATGCAGGATATTTCTTTTTTACCGTTGTCTTTTGTGTCTGTAATAGCCTGCACGGTGACACCCGCGCTCATCTCGTTGGCAGAGTTTGTGATAAAAATTTTTGACCCGTTGATGATCCATTGACCATCTTTTAAAATCGCGTTGGTCTTTGAGTTGCCGGCATCAGAACCCGCGTTGGGCTCGGTGAGTCCAAACCCCCACAGTTTTTTTTCGGAACACAGGGGAGGCAGGTATTTTTCCTTCTGTTCTTTGCTGCCAAAGTAATACAGCGGGCCAATTCCCAGAGAATTGCCCGCGGCCACCGTTGCCGCCTGACACCCGTCGATCCTTGCGAGTTCTTCCACAACAATAATGTAAGACAGATAATCCATCCCCTGCCCGCCGTATTCTGGGGAACAGGTGACCCCAAAGAGCCCAAGGTCAAACATTTTGCCGGTGAGTTCGTATGAAAATTCCTCTTTGCGGTCGAGTTCGAGCCTCACTGGTTTGATTTCCTTTTCGGCAAAATCACGGACGGTGTTTTTTAAAAGCATTTGTTCGGGGGTAAGGTCATAATTTGGCATGGCCCAGTATTAGGTGTTCCTTAGAAAAAGTTCAAACATTTATGTCCCTGGCGGCTATGCAATTGCCTAAAATGTCTAATAAAGGTCATGGTGGTGTCGCCTGGCAGGTGGACCATTGTTGCACTGTGCCAATTCGGGATACAATCTTGTTGTTTTTACACACAAAACAGGTATTTTTTTGTTTCGGGAATACGCAACTTATGGCACGGTTGGACGATAACTCCATCGTACGGTCGTACAAATAATGCGGGGAGATTTATTTGCCTTTATGATGCACAAAGAAAAACTTACAATGATCATGGTCGTTCTCGTTTTGTTTTTTGCAGCCTGCTCGACCTTTAATTCCGAAAAGCAGTACACCAACAAGGTGGTGGCACCTGATTTTATTACCGAGCTTTATGGTCACACCGATCAGACGATCGCTGTCAATCACCCGGACGGGGCCCACATTTCATGGATGGGGTTTATTCAATCCAACGACTACAAGTATTTTCAGATTACTAAGGTGCAGGTTGGTACGCAGACGATTGTTGCAGAGAACATGGAGATCGATGGGGAGCTTTTTACGCCGTCCTGCAACGCGATTGTCGAAGATATCACCGTCGGTGCCAGCGCATCCCAAACGACAGGTTATGCCAACGGAAACATATCTGTTGCGGGGGCCAACGATCTTAAGATCACTGTCCGTTACAGCCCGCTCATCGCGATAGAATCCGGGGACGCCCCCCACGAAACCTATTTAATTATCAACTACGATCAGCCCGAGGCCGGCTCCATGCGGATCAAGTTGCAGGGATTCACGCAGGGGGTCAAGGCCGACAAGTGCACACAGGCGGTCTCAACGATGGAGGTGATCGAATACCAGATCAAGGGCGGGGCGTTTGATCTGTACTTTTGCAGTTCGGAGGTGGCAAAGGCGGGACTTAATAATACTGAGCAGGATCCTGGCAGCCCCGATTATCACGGGGTTTCAACAAATCTGGCCACGGTCTCCGTGACCAACCCGGCGATGACATTTTATAAGGTTGATGAAGAGACGGTGTGTATTCTTACGGCACCAACACCGACAGTTGAGAAATTTGATTTGCCCATTCCTCCCATGCCCGGTGTGCCCATTGACTCCATGGAGATCAAACTCATGGAGGGCTCGATTGCCCAGTGTGATCTTGATGCGGACGGAAATATTTTATGCCCGGAGAGCATCAACATCGAGGCGTTGGTCTCTTTGTCAGGGTTTAGTTTGACAAACCAGCAAGTAACAGCCGAAGCACTTGTGACAACAGATTGTACGGATTTTGGCAGTATCAGCGGTTCCGGCGCCTTTGGGGATGAGAGTCTCACCCTTATTCTTTCGGGCAAAACTCTGTCTGATCAAAATACACAGGAATACAACATTGTTGATTCGCTTATTGTGGCTGTGATTAAACTTGAATAGAGAGAGAGTCCTGTCGGTCCGATTCACTACTCATTGCCGTATTTATCCACAAACACCTCAAGTTCGGTTTCGTATTTTGTGGTTGCCAGATCAAGAACGCTGTAGAGTTCATCAATCTCTCGTTTGATGACTGCCAGACTTTTAGAGAGGGCAATTGTTTCGTTGATGTCCTGCTGTTCGGAGGCTGCAATAAGCCTGTGTTTGATGTCTTCGATTTTTTTTTCTTTTTCGCGGATTTGATTTTCTGTCTGTTCCATTTTTTTCTTTAAAGGTCCGAGTACCCGCGACCGCTCTGCCGTTATTTCTGCGCGTTTCTGGCGTTTTTCCTTTTTTGATGTTTTTTCATCGGAAGTGTTTTGCCCCTCTGGGGGCGCGTCTTCCCAGCCAACGCGTCTTAAAAAATCGTCGTAATCACCCTCAAAGTTAATGGTCTCACCATTTTTAAAAATAATCAATCTTGTGGCAAAGCGGCGCAGGATCATTTCGCTGTGAGTGACAAGGATGACTGCCCCGTCAAAGTTGTCAAAGCCGTCAAGAAGGCCTTCTATTGATTCCTGATCGAGGTGGTTTGTCGGCTCATCCAACAGGAGCAGGTTGACCTCACGTGCGAGTATTTTGCCAAGCAGCACGCGGCTTCTTTCGCCGCCCGAGAGTACGCCGATTTTTTTTTCTGCGAGGGCCTGGTCAAAGAGCATGAGCCCGCAGATGGATTTGACCTGACGGCGGGTGAGGGTACTGCTTTCCATGGCTATTTCTGTTTCGATGGTGTTTTCGTGATGCAGGCGCTCGATATTCATTTGTCCAAAAAAACCCTTCTCTGTCTGCGGGTGGCATGAGCTTTTGCCGGTCAACGGTTTGAGTTCGCCCGCCATGAGGTTGAGCAGTGTGGATTTGCCGGCGCCATTTTTTCCGACGATCGCGATGCGGTCACCCTGTCTGATAAAAAGATTAAACCCCTTGATCAAAGGCTCGTTCATTTTATGATAGGCAAAGGAGTAGTTTTCGTACTGCGCCAATATTTTTGCAGGGCAGTGTTTGTAGTTGAACTTAAACGCCAGGGTGTCCTCGTTTTTGAGTGCAGCCATTTCTTTAAGTTTGGAGAGCTTTTTAAGTTTGGACTGCGCCTGCGTGGCCCTGCGCGCAGAGGCCCTGAAACGGTCAATGTAGGTCTGCATGTGTCTGATCGCGTGACCCTGCTTGACCCTCGATTTTTCGTAGAGTTCTTCTTCGGCAATAAGCTGCTGATAATATTTAAACGTGTCTCCTTTTATTTTTTTAATTTTTTTTCTGTGAATCCCCATGGTGGCGTTGGTCACCTCGTCCATAAAACCGCGGTCGTGAGTGATGATGATAAATTCGCCGGAGAATGAATTTAAAAAAGACTTGAGCCAGCGGATGCTCACGATGTCCAGATAGTTTGTGGGTTCATCCAGAAGCAGAAGATCGGGTGACTGAATGAGCAGTTTTGCGAGAGTGATGCGCATCTGAAAACCGCCCGAAAAACTCTCTGGGGCGCTGGCAAAGTCCATTTCGCTAAATCCGAGGCCCATCAAGATTTTTTCAACATGGTATATTTGATCTTTTTCTTCTGCTTTAAGGGCTTGACTACATTCATCGAGCAGGTTCTTTTTTGAAAATTGAATGTATTGTTTGAGAGTGCCGATGATGTAATTTGACGGGATAATGATTTCGCCGCTGTCTGCCTCTTCTTCTTTGGTGATCAGTTTAAAGAGGGTGCTCTTGCCAAAACCGTTTCTGCCGACAAGACCGACCTTCTCTCCCTTGTCAAGAGTGAATGTGACATCATCAAACAGAAGCTGCGTGCCGTATGATTTTTTTAAACGTGAGACCTGTATCATCACAAGTTACTAACTTAACTGAGTGTCTGTCGGGAAAGCCCCTGTTTCGCAGGAGTCCTTAAAAATCATGTCCCGTGGAAAAATATACGGACATGATTTTTAAGGGTTTGAAATATTTTGCAAGCGGCAAAATTTTCAAACTTCCGGAGAAACAGGGGCTTTCCCGATAGACACTATTTACTTATAGCGGTTCAAATCTGGCCTGAAAGAAGCGCAGGTATTGCGGTTCAAAGACCATCTTGAGTCCCCTTGTTTCGTCCCTGTGATCAAAGACAGCCTTGACGGCCTCTGCCACGATATCCATGTGAGCCTGCGTGTACACACGTCTGGGGATCGTGAGCCTAGTCAGTTCCAGTTTGGGATAGCGGTGATCGCCGGTCTTGGGATCACGCCCCGAACTGACCACACCCCGTTCCATACTGCGGATGCCGGAGTCCAGATAAAGCTGGGCAGCGAGTGTCTGTGCGGGAAACTGATGCTGCGGTATGTGCGGGTAAAAGCGTGCAGCGTCCACAAAGATGGCATGTCCGCCGATCGGCTGCATGATGGGAATCCCCCAGTTAACCAGGAGTTCGCCGAGGTAGCGTACCTGTCCCACTCGGGAGCGTATGTGATCTTCGTTGACACATTCTTTAATACCGCGGGCGAGGGCCTCCATATCGCGTCCCGCCATCCCTCCGTATGTGTGAAGACCTTCGTAGATGATGACCATGTTGCGCAGTTTTTCGAAAATGGCTTCATCGTTGACGGCAAGCCAGCCGCCGATGTTGACCAGATGATCTTTTTTGGAACTCATCCACGCGCCGTCTGTGTAGTTGCAGAATTCTATTAAAATCTGCGCAATGGTTTTGTCGGCATACCCCTCTTCGCGTTCTTTGATAAACAGGGCATTCTCGACCATGCGTGTGGCATCGAGAAAGAGTTTGATGCCGTGTTTACTGCAGAGGGCCTTGCAGTCCCTGACATTCTGCATACTCATGGGCTGGCCGCCCGCCATGTTGACGGTCCCGGCTATACTGACATACGCGATGTTCTGGGCCCCTTTTTCTTTGATGAGTTTTTCAAGCTTGGCGAGATCGACGTTGCCCTTAAAGGGGTGCTGTGTCTGTGTGTCGTGGGCCTCGTCGATAATGATATCAACAAATGTCCCGCCGGCAAGCTCTTGATGCAGGCGCGTGGTGGTAAAATACATGTTGCCTGGGACGTATTGCCCCTTTTCGATACAGACCTGACTGATCAGGTGCTCGGCCCCGCGTCCCTGGTGTGTCGGGATTAAATATTTGTAGCCGTAATACTCCCGAACAGCCTCTTCGAGGTTGTAAAAATTGCGGCTCCCTGCGTAGGCCTCATCGCCCATCATCATGCCGGCCCACTGCCTGTCGCTCATGGCACTTGTGCCCGAATCGGTGAGAAGGTCAATGTAGACATCCTCTGATTTTAAAAGAAAAGTATTGTACCCCGCCTCCTGCATGGCCCTGACCCTTTGTTCGCCCGTTTTCATGGTGATGGGTTCTACCATTTTAATCTTCCAGGGCTCGGCCCACGAACGGCGGTCAAACTGTTGCCCCATTGTTTTATAAATCTGTTCTGGCATAAAGGACTCCTTGTTTATAGTCTAAGGTAAAGGTCGTTATTCTGTACAAAGCGATAATCTGGCAACGAATAATCAATCAGATTCTTGTGTGTCAACTAAGTTAAATGGGCTATGATGATCTTATTGTCGCGGAGGGGGCATCCTACACCAACAGCGAGATCTTTGCCTTTTCTACTTCGAGGATTTTTTTGAGTACCATGATGCCGGCCTTTTGTTTGATTTGATTTTGCACCATGAGAGAGGCACCCTGGCTGTAGTCCAGGTCTTCAATCACTGATCTTGCAGCGGTGATGTTTTCGAGGGACGTCTGGTTTGCTGCTTCTATATTGTCTACCCTGTTCATGTTGGAGCCGACACTCGCCATGGCGTTTGTGACCTCACCTATGGCGTTATCGATGGCTGTGAGGGCAGATCCTGCGCCGGCCTGTGTGCTTAAATCAATACTGTCAATGCCGAGTGAAGAGGTGCGCACATCATTCAGACTGATATTAACGGTGTCCCCTTCGTTGGGGCCGATCTGGATTGACTTGTTAACATAAGCGCCATTGAGGAGTGTCTCACCGTTAAAATTGACCCCGTTGGCGAGTTGATCCATGGAAGACATCAGATCACCCGCTTGTGTAGACAATGCGGCCCTCGCACCCGAGGAGATGGTCCCATCGGCCGCCTGCACAGCGGTGGCCCTGAGGTCCTGCAGGGTGGTCATCATCTGTGTGAGCCCGCCGTTTGCGGTGTTAAGTACTCCGTTGACAGAACTGATATTGCTGTTTGCCACGCCGTAGCCGTTGATGCTCGCCGTGAACTCACCGATGCGTGACAAAAGCACGGGACTGTCACGTCCTGTATTGACGGCCTTTCCCGATGAAAACTTGTTGTAGAGATCCGAGATGTTGTAGCTGATGCGCGACAGGCTGCCCAGTGTGGATAAAAAACCGCTTGAAGTATTAAAGCTCACCATAGATCCCCCCCGTGCAGGCGCCCCTTGATGTATAGGCATTTCAAAGTCGACAGGGCGCGGGTGCATTCCTCGCAGAATGGAGAAATTCAATCGCGTACCCCAAGGGCATTTCCTTCGGGCATCAAAGTCAAGTTAGTAACTTGTCTGCAGGTCTTTCTATTGTAGCATAAACAGGGGCATTGGCAAGGGGTAGAACCTTGGAAGGTTTTTTTTACGCGTTTCGGCATCAATTTTTGCATGGTGTCCGCCCGCGTAGTATTTTCAGCTTTATGCGGGTTATGTGATTGTGACAGCACGGTTGTTGTGAGTTGTTAACCAATGTCAATTAATTCCGCCAACCCGACACCTTTTTCGTTGATCCCGATCAGTCTCACAGACCGGATTTGTTTTCTGATGTCGGTTTTTGAATCCACAAGGACCTGAATGTAATTTGTGCTGTAGCCTGAGTACTGATCTTTCTTTCGCTGATCGAAGAGGACATGAAGAAGGGAGCCCATGTGTTTTTTTAAATAGCCAAGTTTATGCATGCGGCCTGTCTCGATGAGTGTCTGACTGCGTTTTTTTGCTGTTGCCGGATCAACCCTGTCTTTTAAGGAACTGGAGGCCGTGCTGTCCCTTTTACTGTAGCGGAACACATGCAGATAAGTAAAGGGTGCACTGTGCACAAAATTGAGAGTGGTCTCAAAATCATGATCGGTCTCGCCGGGGAATCCCACAATGATGTCGGTCCCGAGGGCAGAACCGGGAAGGATGTCGACGATCTGATCCAGCAGGCGCTGATAGTCTTCAATCAAGTACTTGCGGTTCATTGCCCTGAGCTGCTTGTTACACGCACTTTGCAGGGGGACATGCAGGTGACGGCAGATCACTGTTGAATCGCGCATGAGTTTTAACAGATCGGTGGTGATGGTGTTAGGTTCAAGAGAGCTGATGCGGATGCGCTTGAGCCCGTTGATACTTTGCATGGCATCCAGCAGATCAGTGAGCGCAAGGGGCTTGTGCTCGTTAAAACTATATGTCCCGATGTTGACCCCTGTGAGGACGATTTCCTGATACCCCTGAGAGGCGAGTTTTTTTGCCTCTGCAAGGGTGTCTTTAAACGAACGGCTGCGCGGAAGGCCGCGTGCGAAAGGGACAATGCAGTACGAGCAGAAATAATCACAGCCCTCCTGTATTTTTAAAAAGGCACGCGTGCGTGATGTGGTGGCTATAAACCCCTGATTGGTGTCATTGTTGCAGGCGACATCGTTGTTCACGCGCACTAGGGGGGTGTTGGGCTTGGTGTTTTCGAGGTGGTCGAGATAGTCAAAGATGCTGTATTTTTCGTTGTTGCCGAGAATGAGATCCACGCCTGGTATTTTTTCGATGGCGGCGGGACTTATCTGTGCGTAACAGCCGGTCACCACAATCCTTGCTTGGGGTGCATGGCGCCGGGCCAGCCTGATCACGGCACGGCTGTCCGCATCGGCGGCGTTTGTGACGGTGCAGGTGTTGATGATCGTGAGGTCGACGTCTTCACCAAAGGGTTTTACGGAGTAACCATTTTCGGCAAACTTATTCTGGATGGCGTCGGTTTCGGATTGGTTGAGTTTACAGCCAACGGTGGTAAGGCTCACTGTTCTTATTTTGCGGGGTGTCTTGTTCATGTATTGGCCCTGTCGAGGCTAAATCCACCCTGCTGCCTTGTATCCCGCGGCTGTTTCCTTAAGGGCCTGTGCGAGGGCAATGTGGGGGACCCAGTTAAAATCAGACTGCAGTTTTTGACTGGAACAGAGCCACGTTTTTTGCTGAAGCTGCTGATAATATTTTTTATCAAGGACAATGGGGACCGGCAAAATATTTGAGAGCAGGGTATTGGCCTTCATGGCGAGATACAGCAGGGGCATGGGGACAGGAACCAGTTTAATCTTTGTACCCAGTGATTGTGCCACCTCGTTCCACAGGGCATGCACATCGGTGGGTTCGTTGTGCGAGACAAAATAAAGCCTGTGATCCGTGGAGGAATCCTGTGTGAGTTTTATAATGACATCAACCAGATCGGAGAGGGCAATAAAACTGATGTGCTGGTTTTGGTTTTGGGGGACAAAACCAAACCCTCTTTTTGCCATTTTGTAAAGATTGAGAATATTGGTGTCCAAGGGGCCCACAACAGTGCAGGGCCTGAATACGGTGACGGGGATGTCTTTTTGTGACAGCAAAAATTTTTCTGCATTGAATTTTGAAAGGCCGTAGGCGTCAACGGGGGAGGCTTTGTCTGATTCTGTCAGGGGCTGATCTGTTATTGCCGGCCCGGCGGCGGCTTGTGAACTGCAGAACAGGATGCGTTGCGGTTGCCATTTTTGATTTTTTAAAAAACTGTAAAGATTAACAGTGCTGAAAAAATTTGTTTTTTCGTAATCAGACTGTTTTTTTGCGGTGACAATGCCTGCCAGATGGATGATCTGATCGCAGTGGGGGATTTTAAACGCAGGGTCTTTAAAAGAGTCGAGGTCACCATAAATGATTTCGAGGCGGTCATGCTTAAGTGACGCGGCCTTTTTGTGTGATCTGACGAGTGCGGCAACCTCATGGCCGTGTTTAATAAGATCACGGCAGAGATGCTGTCCAATAAAACCGGTAGCCCCGGTGATAAAAAACTTCATGGCACCTTTTTTACGGGATCAGGGGGCGTTGAGGCAAGGGGAATAAAAAGGGTGAGTGTGGATCAATGCAAAGACCGCACACCCACAGACTACACAAGCTCTTTTAACATTTCCTGCAGACGGCTGCTTAAATAGTGCGGGATTGTGATCAACGGGACCCTTCTGGACAAAGAAGATGCGGGGATGCTGGCTATAAAATGGTGATTAACTGAGGGGCGTTCCTTGCTGATCTTGACCATGTATTCGAGGTCTTTTTCGAAAACGGCACAGCTTTCGAGTGATTTAGAATCCCCGCGAGTGCTCTTGACATCTATGGCTGTAAAAAACGGTGATTTAAGGACATACTCCACCTGTGCCCCCCGTTTTGATTTCCAGTAAAAGATATCATCACGCGTGGAGAGCCCGGCAATGATTTCGTTCCCAACTGCGGTTTCGTATTGAATTGCGGCGTTAAGTTCGGACATTCGTGTCTGCATGATATCGGAGCCGTTTAAAAGATAATTGAGCACACCCGCATCGAAAATGATATATTTTGAGAGATCTGTAGCAGACTCAAACAGCCTGATTTTGTGGGCAACACGGGCCCCGACCGTTTTTCCCACGAGTCGCTTTGCCTCGTTTCTCTTGATGTGTTGGACCTGTAATTTTGAGAACTTGAGTGTCTCCATTGAAAGCAGGGCGAGCCTGCGCAGGACATCCTCGTATTCGTAGAGCGATGCTTTTTCTTCAAGCACCGATTTGACATTTTCTTCTATTGTCGTGACGATATTGGATATCAACTGTGGCAGAGGTTGCTCGCCGTCTTTTTTGTCGAGGTAATTGTCAACGATTCTTGGCATTCCGCCGAGTCGCATGTAGATGCCAAACAAACGGTTTAATTCGTTGTGGAGCATCTCCGAGAATTTTTTGTCCTTCAGGGATATTTGATTGAGATATCGAATCTCCACTTCTTTGGAATGCGCTCTTAAGAACTCAAGGAAGGTGAGTGGGTAGAGATCAAAATATCTCTTTCTGCCGGTGGCGGCGTTGTCGACTTTGAGGTTCTCCAGATTTGAACCGGTATAGATGACCTTAAGTTTGTTTGAAAGTCCGGCAAGGTCCTGGATCAATTCGAGAGAGGGCGCATACTTGTCTGCTTCATCGATAAAAACGATGACTGCCTTTTTTACACCGGCTAAGTCGCCGGTCACGAAAGATATGTTTTGTAAGAAAGGCTGGACCCCTTTTAAGCAATTTCCAAAAAGATCTCTGCCAAAATACTCGATCCCGTCTATATGTGTCTTCGTGGGCGAAGAGAGATTTGTCCTGATCTGGGGATACGCGCTCATTTCTGCAAGGCAGTTGTTGATAAAAGCGGTCTTTCCCACCTGCCTCGCCCCTCTTAAGATGAGGACTTGCGACCTTAAAGACGTAACAGATTGAATAAATTCAGCTTTTTTATTGATTCGTTCTATCCACACACAGATATTTTTACATAACACACGTCATAAATCAACGTAATTGTGCAAAAACTGACGTCAGTTTTAATTTAATGCATAGGAATTTCAAAGTCGACAGAGCGCGGGTGCATATCTCGCAAGATGGAGGCATTCAACCGCGTCATAGTCAAGTTAGTAACTTGTTGCATACATCGACAGCCTCTATGGTGTGGGGTGGTTGAGTTTTTTTGCATAAGAGTGATTCTTCAGCGGTCGTCCTTTATTATTTTTAATGCTTCCCTGGCAAGTTGATTATCGGGATCAATTTTTAAGACCCTGTTAAAGAGGGCTTGTGATGCGGCGTGTTTGTTTTCGTTGTGCCTTATGAGGCCCAGTCTGTTGAGGGCGTTGACGTGCGAGGGGGTCATGACCAGTGCTGCCTCAAGATAGGCTGCGGCCCCCGTTGTGTTTTGATCGGCAATCATTGATTCTGCAAGCCCAAAGAGGACATCACTTTTTTTTCTGTTGAGCACTTGGGGATCTGCATTTTCTGTTTCAAGCATCAGGGCGTTAAAAAAATACTCTTTCGCCTCGTCGTACTGTTTAAGGGCTTTTTTTGCGACGGCGAGGTTGTGGTGGACAAAAGGGTTGTAGGGCCTGAGGCGTATGGATTTTGAAAGGTACTGCACGGCTGCATGATAATCTTTTCTTTTGACAAGCTCGGTCCCAAGGTAATCAGTGATCCTGTAACTGCCGGGGACCTGGGTGTATGACGCTGTCATTTTTTGTTCGGCATCACTCCATAACTCGTATTCTGATGAGAATGTTTTAAGAAGTTGTCTGGATTCCAGTACACACACAACCGAGAGGAGTATGAGCGCCGTGTAAAGGATTTTTTTGTATCTGATGAAGGAAAGACAGGGCATTAAAAGAAACAGGCCGCTGGCCCAGAGGTAACTTCGGTAGAGGACAAAATTTTCGGTGTACCTGACCGCGGCAAACTCGGTGAAGAACATCACCCACGGGAAAAGTAAAGCGGCCGCAGGTATGATATGCCTCCTGATTACCAGGGTGACAACAATCAAAGGGTACAGACAAAAGGAGCCCAAGCCAAGGAGGTGGGGCCAAGATTTAAGGCCCTGCGGAAAAACACTCTGGCAGTCGATGGACAGCAGGCCGGGCAGGGGTATGATCCAGAGCAGCATGTATTTAAAAAAGAGCAGGGACTGATTGAGGATGCTTAAAGGGTAAAAATCTTTCAGTTGAAGCCCCTCCAGGCCTGTCGGGGCAAGGGTGTTCTGGTTGCCAAAGCTGGCCATGAGTTGTCCGTGTGGTTCGTAGAGGGAAAACAAAATCCCCCTGTTTCTCAGCGTCATTTCGGCGGCAATGAGAATAAACATCACAAAGGGGACAAAAACATCCCTTACAGACTGCCAGACTGATTTTTTATAAAAACACGTGATGACAAACAAAAAAAACGGCAGCATGATGACGTGTTCCTTGGCGTGGATTGCAAAAAAATAGAGGGCCGTTGCGAACATGGTAAACCAGAAACTTTTCTGCTGCAGGGCCTTAAGGTAGGTCAGGATTGTCAGTAGTGTGAAAAATGTTGCAAGCAGCATCGAGCGCTGAATAAGGTAGGCTGTAGTATAGACGGCGACAGGATGAACCGCAAAAAGCAGGGCTCCAAAAAAACAGAGAATCTGATGATCCTGACTGTGTGCGTTCGTGGGCTTTTTTTCAAATACCACCGCAAACCGGTTGATCATAAAAAAAACAAGGATGGCGTTTGAGGCGTGCACAAGGATGTTGATCAGTCGGTGAAAAAGAATATTTTCGCCACATATTTTATAGACAGCGTAGAAGCTGAGATGGCTGATCCATCGTTTGTCAAATATGGTAAACTGGTTAAATAACTCTCTGTAAAAATGATGATCCAGAAGCAGCCGTGAATCATAGACCAGCGGGTTTTTAAGGGCGCCCGCGTAAAGGAGGGCCGTGATGATAAAAAGGGCAAGACAGGCGGTGAGTGTCTGTGTTTGCGTTGATTTCATCTGTTAAAATGCATTCTTGACTCTCCGAACCCAATTAAATCCCGTGTCTCCTGTTGCCTTGCGCAGTCCCACAGTCGCATTTGGGGTTCAGTTCATGTCTACACACGTCCTGCAGTTTGGATCAGTTGCGGAACTAAAGGTGCAGCCGCAGGTTTGCGAGGTTTATCTTTTCACACGCTCCTGGTAGGTTTTTTCCTCGATGTTGATGCGGATGACATCACCCACTTTTACAAACTGGGGGACTTGAATCGAGACGCCGTTTGAGAGCGTGGCGTTTTTATAAGAGGCACTTGCTGTGGCCCCTTTTATTTCGGGGTCGGCCTCAACGACCTGAAAGTCCATGGTGGTGGGGAGTCTGATCATGAGTGGTGTCTGGTCGTGAAACAGGACAGTGAATATATTTTCGGGTTGCAGATACACGGCAGCGTCACCGATCAGCTCTTTGGATAATTCGACCTGTTCGTAACTTTCGGTATCCATAAAACAAAACGCCTGCCCGTCAGCGTACAGGTACTGCATTTTTCGTTCGAAGACATCAACCTGTTCAAGTTTTTCTGTTGATGAGAACCTGAATTCCTTTTGCGTGCCGTCCATAATATTGCGCAGCTTGGCCTGCATAAAGGCCCTGAGGTTTCCGGGGGTGCGGTGTTCGCACGACATGCACATCCACAGAATATTGTCGATCTTGATGACGGTCCCTTTTCTGAGTTCGTTTCCTTGCATAAAGCCTCTCTGGTTAATTTTGCCTTCGCAGTCAAAGCACAGTGGGTGGCAGGAGATGCTGGATTTAATTGAGTTCTACGCGACTTCCCGTGCGTCACTTGTTTGTTGCGCAACTCTGACTCTCCGAACTTAATTAAATCCAGCCTCTCCTGCCTGTTTATCGTGTCGCCGTTTTTTGGTTAATGGTTATCGCACAATAATAACGGCGGCCCTGCCTCATGGAACAGTTGAGAAAAAAATTCAACCTCAAAAATGTGGGGCGAGCGCTCTGCGTTTTTGTGATTTTGTCCCCAATGCCACCTGAATCTTTGACAAAAAACCGCGCCAGATATTGACATCACGGTTTTTAAGCTGTGTGCGCTGCAGGATGCGACGGATGCGCCCCTGCACGCGTTCGGGGTTTCCCGCCTTTGTCATGCCGGCGTTGATCATGACCTCTTTAAAGTGCTCCATAAGGTCATCCACATCCTTTAGGGTGGCGGGGCTGTCGCTTATTGATTTTGCTGCCCTGTGCTGGTTGGTTAACGGGCCGCTGTGCCAGTTGATGTAGATTGTGGAGACGATGACCGCAACGGCATGGCTTAAATTCATTGTGGGCATGCATTGAGAGGTGGGGATCTGGCAGAAATGCGTGCAGAGCTGCAGTTCTTCCCATGTGAGACAGTTGTCTTCCCTGCCAAAGACGAGTGCTGTTTTTATGGCACTGGTTTTATTTTTATTTGCAATCCATTGTGGCAATTCCAAGAGGGGGATTTCGGCGGGACTCCATTCGCCTGTTTTGCGTGTGATGGCTATCGAGCAATGGCAGTCTTTAAGCGCTTCGGAAAGCGTCTGTGCTGTTTTGATACCCAGAAGAAATTCCCTTGAGGACCCTTTGCCGTAAAGTTCTGCCTGTTTATCCCTGATGTCGCATTGAGGGGCCACAGCATAGATATCGGGACAGTTAAAGTTTGCGGCAACCCGCGCGCAGGCGCCCACGTTACCCGAATATTTGGGGGCAACAAGAATGATGCGGATGTTTTGATCCATGGGCTGTTATGTAGAGGGGAATGAGCGCTGGATCAAGCTGGAATATTTGGTAGCAGGTCTGTCCCTCCGTCCTCAACTCTGCATCGCGGATGTGACAACCGAAGGGTCTACGGCAACCGATTTATTTCCCGCTCAATCTCTTCTATGTTTGTGAGCCTTGCCCCCATGTCAAAGAGGTGAAGGAGTTTTGACCCTCCTTTTTTAAGGAGAGCGCCATCGCCTTTTAAGAGACCCGCGTAGACATCTTCTGCGGCATGGAGTGCCGTTTGAAAACCGCCTGTGTACGACACATAGTACCCGGGAAGACCTGCAAAATGGGGTGTTGCCCAGACACGCCCACCTTCACTGCCCTTGAGGGCCTCGACGTGCAGATATTTTTTTGCCCACTCTGTCCAAAAATCTAGCCGCTCCTTAAGTGATCTCGCTGTGCCGTCGGGGTTTTTGTCCTGATAAAGATTGATCTCAAAGCGTGCGCGGGACATCGCAACCATTTGATCATAAATAGTGAGCCCCTCATCGGCCTCTGCTATGGCTTTGCGGACAGCAGGGTCGCTAAACTGTGGCAGGTGAGAGAGATATCTGTCCAGAAAACCCTGGCTGGTCACCAATTTGTCGGTCGCCACGGCAATGCCTTCGACCCAGATGTTGGGGTTGCCGTCAAGGCCCATGGCACGGTTGCCCCTTGCCCTTTGTGCCGCTGTAATAAAGTGAATGTCGTGGACAAGCTCGTGGATAATCGTGCCCAGGTCTTCCAGTGAAATCTCTTCTGTTGTATCAAAGTTGGTATTAAACCAGGCCTGTCTGCCGTCTCCCAAGGCCTCGGCAAAGGCGTTGCCGTATTTGTCTGCTCTTTTGTTTGTGTCAAAAAAGATATTTCCCTTAAGGGGGGCCTGATCAAGATCAATACCAAGATCCTTAAAAAACATTTTTGCCGCATCAAGGGCATCTGAGAAACGGATTTTTGGGATCTCCCCGCCCGAAAGTTTTTCTTTTGCAAGTTGATCGGCAAGGTGGTGGACGTCCCATTCGTAAACTGTTTTACCGCCATTAAGGCGCGTGAGCTCTTTTATAAATGCCTCGAGCGCAGCGCTGTTTGCCTCGTGATATTCGCGGCACTGTTTGTCAAATTGTTCGGGTGTGATCCCGTGCATGACATCACCCTTGTAGGCTGCAAAGTTTGTGTAGCCGTACTTTTGCGCGAGCGCGTTGAGCCTGTCAATCATCGGGAAGAGCCCGTTTTGATGGGCCTTAAGGACGGCTCCTGAGTAGGTTTCGAGGAGTTCGCGTCTGTCTTTGGGGTCGTTTAATTCTCTGAGTGTTTGATAAAATTCGGCGCGTGTGAGTTGTTTGCCCTTCCACTTGAATTTTTCGAGGGCCCCGGTCATGAGTTTTTCGGACGCTGTGGCGAGTTCGGTTATGGTATTGGCGTCCTCTTTTTTGAGCAGGAGTTCTTTTTTTGCATAGATGGTCATGGCCTTCATGAAGGGGATAAGGTCAGGGTCTCTTTGTGAGTAATAGGCCTTGAGGGCTTCGTCTTTCATGATGGCGTCAAAGCGGTCAACAAGGCGCATCAGCGGTGCGCTGAGAAGATGCACAACCTCTGTGGCAGTCTTGCCCGCTTGCTCAACTGAGGCATTGCCCTTTGAGAATTCCGCGCCCTGCAGAATGGCAAAATATCCCAGGCTGTTTAAGACATAACCCTGAATTTCAAAGAGGGCATCAAAGAGTTGTCGGTCCTTGAGGTATTGTTTCTCTACTGTATCGGCAGGCTCTGACATACCGGTATCCAGGGTCTTGTCGACGTATTGCCCTGTAGCCGGGTCGTAAGCGCGGTAATGGACCGCATGTTGGCCATCGGTGGCTGTGACTGCAAAATCGGTAAAGGGGTGGCATTCCCCTAGGTGTTGTGCAACGGCAATGACAGCCCCTTGTTTGATCATATCGGGGGAGGGGATATCGCCTTCTTTGTCTCCGTTTTGTCCTGGAACTTTAATAAGGAAGCTGATTGTTTTGTGGTCTGTGACCTTGGCATCGGGCTCCGCGTAGATTTGGAACGAGCGGATCATCAAGACACCAGCCGTTGTTTCGCCCTGTTGTTGCAGTCCCCCCAGCATAACGGTGTTGACAGGCATTTTAACTGCATCCCAGGGGGTGAGTGTCCTGATGGCCGCCTGGCTTGTGCCATGTCCTGCAATCAGCCTCCCCAACTCCTTAAGGATGACCGGATTGCCTACAGTGACCTGTGTGGCAGCACTCATTGAGTAGGGTGCGCCCCTCACACGGAATAGAGAGGGGTTTGCCGGTTGTGGAAAGGTGGGTGATAAAAAGGGCGCGATTCCTGCCATAAGGACTCCTTTTATGTGGATAATAAAAAAGTCTTTCTATTGCGGACTGCTTTGTCAACTGGTTGATTAAATATGTTTTGTGTTTTTTTGGGATGACGCAGACACGTGAATATGTCAAGTAATTACAAATGGTTGGTGCGCGTGTGTTTTTCTGTTTCCCCCCATGACGTCTCAGCACGATTGAATGTTTTTAACAAAAGGGCTATCGGCTAAAAAAAATCAAAAAGGTGCACAACGATGAAACCAATCATGTACTATTCAACAAATTTAAAAACAAAACCCGTCACTTTTAAAGACGCACTGATCAAGGGGCTTGCCCCTGACAAGGGGCTTTTTATGCCGGAGAAAATCCCTGAAATCTCCCGGGATGAACTCGTCTCGTTCCCGCAGATGCCGTATCACGAGATTGCCTATGCCATTGCCAATAAATTTCTTGAAGGCGAGATCCCCGCCCAAAAATTAAAAGATCTTATCAGTGACGCCTACAATTACGAGGTGCCACTCCAAAATGTCTATGACAGGAAATACGTGATGAGACTCGATCAGGGGCCAACAGCGTCCTTTAAGGATTTTGCGGCACGGCAGATGGCGCGGCTCATGCAGTTTTATCTTGGCGAAGAAAAAAGGGAGCTCCTGATACTCACCGCCACATCAGGCGATACGGGGAGTGCCATTGCCAATGCCTTTTATGGGCTCGATAACATCAAGATTGTTGTTCTCTTTCCCTTGCATGAAGTGACCAGCCGTCAGAGAAAACAGATGACCACTCTGGGGAGAAACGTGCGGATCATGGCGCTTGATGCCAAGTTTGATGACTGTCAGGCCCTTGTCAAAAGGGCGTTTACGGACAGTGACCTCGATCATCTTAAACTCTCTTCGGCAAATTCCATCAATATTGGCAGACTCCTGCCGCAGACGATGTATTATTTTTACGCGTATGCAAAGCTCACACGTTCGGTTGACGAACAGATCATCTTTTCTGTTCCGTCGGGCAATTTTGGAGACATGATGGGCGGGCTGATCGCGATGCGCATGGGGCTCCCGGTCAAGCGGTTTGTGATTGCGACCAACTCAAACGATGAGTTTCCAGAATTTTTAAGTTCGGGCCGGTATGAAAAAATAGTCCCTTCAAAAAATTGTATTTCATCCGCGATGAACGTGGGACACCCGAGCAATCTTTCCCGCGTTGTTGCGCTGTATGGCGGGGTGATGGATGAGACGGGGCTTGTGACAAAAATGCCCGATCTCAAACAGATGAACCGGGACATGCACGCGGTCAGCATTTCGGAGGCCGAGACAAAAAACGCCATCAAAGAGGCCTATGCAAAGCACAAACTCATCCTCGAACCGCACGGTGCGGTCGCGTGGGCGGCCCTGCAGCAATACATTAACGACAGCGGGCAAAACACCCCGGACCAACTCATGGTCTCGCTCGAAACCGCCCACCCCGCAAAGTTTCCCGAAGAGATCAGGGAGATCCTTTCAATCGAGCCCAACCTGCCGCAGAGTCTCGAGGGCATCGAGGCCAAAGAAGAGTCTTTTATGCAGCTGGAAAATAATTATGAAGTTTTTAAGAGGCACCTGCTTCAAAATTATGGTTAAAACCTTAGAAGGTTTTTTCGACGCGTTTTTGCATCAATATTTTACAAGGTGCCAGCCCGCGTAGGATCCGGCGCATAGCGCCAAACATGAAACCCTTCATGTTTGATCGCAATGCACTCCGCTTTATGCGGGTTATGGTTTAACGTGAGGAAAAAAAATGAAATCCATTATCATCCTCTGTGATGGCATTGCCGATCATCCCATACAAAGACTGGGCGGGAAAACGCCGCTCATGGCTGCACGCACACCCCACATCGATAAACTCTGCGCGATGGGGAGAACAGGGCGACTGCTTACTGTGCCCGCAGGCATGGCCCCCGGGAGTGAGGTTGCCAATCTGGGGGTGCTTGGGTACAATGCCAAAGAGGTCTATCAGGGGAGGGGGGTGCTCGAGGCGGCCAGTATGGGTGTTGAGCTTGAGTTGACCGACCTTGCGATGAGGTGCAATCTTGTCTGTATTGAAAACGAAAACATAAAAAACCATTCGGCGGGACATATCTCTTCCGAAGAGGGCCGCGAGTTGATTAAAACCCTCAATGAGCGACTGGGTTCCCAAACGGTCAAATTTTATCCCGGTGTGAGTTATCGCCACCTCCTGGTGATTGCGCACGGGAACAACGATATCACCATGACACCGCCGCACGATGTGCCTGGCAAGCCCTTTAGGGACGTACTTCCCAGGGCGACAACAGATCATGGTGCCCAGACGGCGGGTCTGATCAATGAGCTGATTCACAAATCACAGCAGATTTTACAGGACCACCCCGTTAATCAGGGGCGCGTCAGGGGTAAAAAAGATCCCGGCAACAGCATCTGGCCGTGGGCTGCAGGGTATAAACCAAAGATGAAGACCCTTGACGAATTGTTTCATGTGACAGGTGCCGTGATTGCCGCCGTTGATCTCATCAAGGGGATTGGCCGTTACGCGGGGATGCGGGTGATAGAGGTCCCGGGGGCAACAGGGCTTCATGATACCAACTACGAGGGCAAGGCTAGGGCCGCTGTCCATGCCCTTAAGGATGTCGATCTCGTCTACCTGCACATCGAGGCGAGTGACGAGGCGGGGCACGAGGGGGACGTTGACTTAAAAGTAAGGACTGTCGAGTTTTTAGATCAAAGGGTCGTCAAATATATTCTTGAAGAAACGGCGCGTATAAACGATGACGTGGCCATTGCCCTGCTCCCTGATCACCCGACACCGTGCGAACTTAAGACCCACACCGCTGCACCTGTCCCGTTTATCATCTATCATCCCGGTGAGCAACCGGACGGGGTGATGGAATACAACGAAGAGAGCGTTAAACAAGGGTATTATGGACTGCTTGAGGGAGACCACTTTATCAGGGCATTGCTCCAGAAGTGATGCGTTTTTTCAGGGGTGTTTATGGGAACAAAAGAGACCGTCAAATTTGATTTAAAGGACTACTACGACGCGGAAAATCCGTTTTATTATTTTACAGGACAGGGAAACAAGCAGGCCATTGTCCGGATCAGACGGATTGGGGTGAGCGACCTTATTGTGGACACCCACGTGGAGATCAAGATGCGGGAGACCACGCAGGGTTTTATCATCATCAAAAACAATCAGGGGATCTTAAATTTTACTGCGCGGTTCGTGCCAGAGAAACTTGTTGATAATAAACTCGATGTCTTAAAACTGCAGATTGATCCAAAAAGCATCAAGTCGGTCAACCGCAGGGAGTATTACCGTATCAAGATCAACCCGCCGATTGAGTGCCGGCTCATCGACGAAGCAGGATTGCAAGGCTCTGTTTTTTTAAATGACCTCAGCGCGGGTGGTGTTGGTTTTGGTTCCCCTGTGCCGCTAAAATGCAACAAGGTCTATCAGATCTCGGTCCCGCTCGATATCGCCAAAACCAACCCGCTCAAACTTCCCATTCTTGTCTTGCACGACATCACAAACAGGTTTCCCAAAGGGGAGATCACCTTTTTTTACGGGGCGAGTTTTGTTGCGGGGCAGACAGCAAAAGGCTTTGAGCCCTTTACCGAGGACACACGCGCTGGTATTATCCGATACGTCAATCAATACCTCATCGAGTTAAGAAGAAAACTTAAGGATTTATAAACCGTGCGCGTTATTTTAAAACCCTTCAAGCTCCCTCTTGAGTTGTTGCGACAGCCTGTCGTCACTGTTTGTGGGGTTGTTTAAGGTGGTGCTGGTTTTGTTGTTTAAGTGCTGTGACAGGCTGGCTAAATCTTGCAGGCGATGACCCCGCCATCTTTTTAACAAAACGAGGACGGTGACAAGACTCAAGACACCGAGGGCAAGCGGCATCACAAAGGCAAGCCTGTTAAAGCCCGACTGCGGGGGGATGGAGAGGATTTTGATGCCGTATTGCTTGACATACTCATCAAGGATGGCTTGTTTTGATTTTCCAAGCCCAAGCATTTTACGAATCTCTGCCTTGATCTCGTCTGAAACGCCGGAAGGGTGGATGGAGACAGGCTGCGTAAAGCAGCAGGGGGCGATGATCTCGGTTTCCAGCTCCTTTGCCGTTTTTTCCTGATCGGGGGTGAGTGCGTGTGATGGCAGAGTCTGGACCAAGAGCAGTACGAAGAACAGGGCAGTCAACGGATTTTTTTTAAACACGGTTGTTCCTTTTTTTAAGGTTGAGCAATATGCCCTGATCGAATTTTGATCAATCATTCTCAAAGACGCCTTGTTTTCACCATGAGTAAAAGAACACTCATCTCCAAAGGAATGCATTATTTTTATAACGCAGGGAATAATTCTTAAGGCATTGATCACACTTGACAATTTTAATCAATTGGTCGCGATTTTGGCGCGTTTGTTTTTCCTGTTGCAATTGACATCGTTCATATCAATGCTACCTGCAAGATCAGCAGGTTGTTTGACACGTGTGATCAGTGAAGGGGTTTTATTCATATGAGTTTGCTCGAACACATTGGTTTGGGACGATCGCGATCAGATTTATCTGGCGAGGTGCTGCAGGCACACGTTTCTGGTGCAGGGGTACCTCACACTCAAGGCGGTGATCTTGGCAAGGCTCACGATGCAGGGTTTGTTTCTCAGGGGAGTGATGCGGCAAGGGGTCGTGAGTTATTAAAGGGAGACAGGTGGATTCGTTCGGCAGGGCTTTGGAAGACCCTCAACATGAGGGTGAGTCAATTGCGGGGCAGCGCGGCTGTTGATCAAGAATCTTTTGAGGTTTTATGGCCCAACATAGAAGCGGGTATTTTATTCCCTGACCCTGATCAACGAAGGGCGGCATACAACACGCTTCTGACGCGCCTGTTGGAACAACCGGTTACAAATGAACAGGCAGAGATCATTGCTGCTGCTGTGGTTGTTGATCTCACAAAAAAGGTTGAGCAACAGATGATCCCCACACCCCTGTGGAAGGCCTCTCAACCCATGGCGACACTCCCCTCTTACCCGCTTGCGGTCTTAAAAAAAATCAGGGGGCAGCTTTCGCAGTCATGGCAGAGCGATATCGACCTGATCACGCGGGAAGAACTCAGGCCCCCCTTTCTGGATTATTGCGGGAATCCTGTGCCCCACACCGACATACCTCAAAAGGCTGCTCAGTGGAATCGCTTGACAGACGCGGGTTTGCTGTTTGTTCTGTATCGTGATTCCACTCATTGTTCCCAGCCAGCCCTCGAAGAACTGACCGGTCGCTATGCGGAACTGGGGGCGTTTTTAATGGACGAGCCTGCGCTGGACCTTTCCACAGTCTCTCTCAACATGTATCCCTACTATAAACCGATCGCCTTTACGGCGCACGAAAAACGGCGGAGAGGGGCGGGTTGAGATTTTTGCATGACTATTCAACCAAAATAAGATATCGGGTTGGGGCCTGTCGGACAGCACCTGTTTCTCCGGAAGTTTGAAAATTTTGCCGCTTGCAAAATATTTCAAACCCTGAAAAATCATGTCTTTACATTTTGTCACGGGACATGATTTTTCAGGACTCCTCCGAAACAGGTTCTGTCCGACAGGCCCCTAGCTTAGTCCAGGCCCGCCAATCATATAAAATAAAAAAGGGGTGTGTGTGAGCCAAAACTCAACCGCAGAAGCAAACAAAAAAAAGGACAACTCTGTTAAAGAAGAAAAAACAAGTTTAACCAAAGAAGATATCGACAGCATGACCGCCAGACAGGTCATGGAAAAGAGATACCCCACCATCGATGCCTCAAAACAAATCAGCGACGCCTACGAGCTCATGACAGAACTGGGACTCGAGTATCTGCCTGTGGTGCAGGATCAAAGGGTTGTGCGGGTGCTTACAAAAAACAGCATCGAAACAATCCGCTCCGCCCATTTTGATGCCCCCGGTCAAGATCAGCGTGTTGCGAGGCTCATGTGTCTTCCCCTTTCGATCGTCAATAACAATCAAGAACTCATTACCGCAAAGGCCGATGATCCTGTGAGAAAGGTCATGAGGGTCATGTCAGAAAATAAAATCAATTCGGTGCCTGTGGTTAAAGACAACGGCGAGATAGAGGGTATGATCACCACACACAAAATTCTTAAATTGATCTGCGATGTTTAATGGCCTTGAGTTCAAAGAGGGTCTGCCCCTGATCCTGATATTTCTTTTCAAACGCTGTCCGCGGGTTTTCGTCCTTTGCCCTTTCCTGATGACACGCGATTGTGTATCCCCAAAACCTGGAAAGAAAGTCACAGGCCTCACTCGCATACCCCTTGATGTTACTGGCAAGGCAGATGGTTCCGTGTTCCTTTAAACAATCATCAAAGACCTTAAATGACGCGCCCACAAAGAAGCGCCGGTTTGCCTGTTTTTTGAGGGGGAGGGGGTTTGGGTAAAAAAAATACAACGCGCTGACCGATGCGGCGGGGACTTTTTGCGAGATCAGCGCTGTGGCATCTGCACGGATGGCTATCAGGTTGCTGTGCTTAAGCCCGCCAGCCCTCTCGATAAAGGCGCCCCCACGGAGCGCTGTGCGTTCGATGCCGATAAATAATGTTTCGGGATCCTTTGATGCCTGTCCGATCAGCCAGTCTCCCTTGCCGCACCCTACCTCGATGACAATGTTTTTATTCCAGTCCACCCGATCAAGGGCCTGCCAGCCTTTTGGTTCGGGGGTGTAGATGTAAGGATGGTAAGCACGGGGCCTGATCAGTTCTGCAGGCTGAAAGTCCATTACTCTCCAATGATTTTGACAAGGACGCGTTTTCTTCGTCTGCCGTCAAACTCGCCGTAGAAGATCTGCTCCCATGTGCCAAAATCAAACTCGCCCCCTGTAATCGCAACGGTGACCTGATGTCCCATCAACTGACGCTTAAGGTGGGCATCGGCGTTGTCCTCGCCGGTCCTGTTGTGGAGGTACTGACCTACGGGTTCGTGCGGTGCAAGTCGTTCCAGCATTTTCTCGTAATCGTGGTGCAGCCCGGATTCGTTGTCGTTGATAAATACCGATGCTGTGATGTGCATGGGGGTGACCAGGCAGAGTCCCTCTTTAATGCCGCTCTCCTGCAGGCACTCGCGCACCTTGCCCGAAATATTAACAAAGGCGCGCCTTGAGTTGATATTGAATACAAGTTCTTTGCGGTAGGATTTCATAGGGACAACCTTTCAGCCCCAAGCCTAATCAGTCCTAAAACGAAACAGCTTGAGGTTCTTTTTCACCGGGCCTGTTTTAATCAGGTGTTTGTCCGGCAGTCAAATGCAAAAAAATATTGCATTGAAGATTATCGACGAAGGTTTTATGACGCACGAGAATGAAGGACAAGTTACTAACTTGACTTTGACGCGGTTGAGTCCCCCCGTTGTGCGAGGAATGCACCCGCGCTCTGTCAATTTTAAAATTCCTATACACGGACTTATATGCCCCTCGACACACTTTATTCAGAGCAGACAATAAAAATTAAAGACACAGTCAAAGATTTTGTCTCTGCAGTCCCCAAAAAACTCCTGCTTGATATGGACGCCGAAAGAATCAATTACCCGCGCGACTACCTCGAAGAGGCGGGCAGGCGAGGCATTCTGGGACTTCGCTTTGACAAAGAGTGGGGCGGAAAAAATATGGGCTGGACCACAGAACTCGCGGCCCTTGAAGAAGTGGGCGTGCTCGGGACATCCCTGGCATGCCTGTATTCACTTGTCTCGATTGTTGGTGAGGCCATTCATTGTTTTGGCACACACGAGCAAAAGAAAAAATACTTAAGGCCCATGATCATGGGCAAGCTCGCGCCGGCAGAGGCTTTGACCGAGCCGCGGGGCGGGTCTGATTTTTTTGGGGCGACCACAGTGGCCACGCGCAAGGGCGATCTGTTTTATCTTAATGGTCAAAAGCGCTTTGTTGTTGGTTCTGAAGGCGCCGATCTTTTTTTGGTCTACGCACGTGTTGAGGGCATAGATGACCCGCACAAGGCGATGACGGCCTTTCTGGTAGAGCGTTCCGACACGGTCGAGGTGAAGCACGTCTACGGATTGATGGGGACGCGCGGTGGCGGCACAGGGCGTCTTGTCTTTCGTGATACCCCTGTGCCCATTTCAAATGTGTTGGGCGAGGAAAGCGGTATTGGCCGTGGTTCCGATGTCTTTCATCAAATGATGGTCCCGGAGCGGATGACGTCCGCCGGAGGGGCCGTGGGCATGGGCAGGGCGGCCATTGAAGTCGCTGCCCGCTATGCCGACAGACGCAAGGCCTTTGGGCAGAAGATCAGGCGCTTTGAGGCCGTGAGTTTTAAAATAGCGGAGAGCCTGACACTGCTTGATGCGGCACGCTCCCTTAATTATACGGTTGGTCGGGCCTGCGAAACAGGCGGCTCTACGGGCAAGATCAGGCGCCTGGTGAGCGAGGCAAAAAAGTTTTCCACCGAGACCGCGTGGACTGTAGTCAATCACGCCATGCAGGTCATGGGCGGGATTGGTTACACCAATGTGTTTCCGATCGAGCGCATGCTCAGAGACGTGAGGCTCATCACCATCTGGACCGGCACCAACGAGATCATGAATCAGGTGATTCAACACGAATACTACAAAGAGTTTTCAGGCACGCCACTTAAGGGGCGTGATACCGAAATGGACGCGGAAGGCTCTGATCTTGAAGGTGAAAAAATTTATGAGTGAATCACAGGGAGAAAACCATGTACATGGAAGATTATATCAGGGTCATTGCGGGTTTTTTTATTTTACTGTCAACAGCGCTGGGATACTGGTACAGCCCTTACTGGTTCTTGTTTACAGCGTTTGTTGGTGTTAACCTGATTCAGTCAGCATTTACAAAGTGGTGCCTGATGGAGACCTTACTCAAAAAACTTAAGGTGCCCACACGGTCGTGATCATGGGGTTTATGGTCAAAAAAAATCAAGAGGAGGTGTCTGTGCCCACAGGCAAAATTTCGCTTACGTTGCACGAAAAAGAGCAATTTGAGTCCCAGACAGTCATGCTTTCGGGACACGGTTATGTGAGGTGTGTGTTTAAAAAATGTACCGTTGTGGTGACCAACTCGCCCTTGATGATCAAACACTGCCAGTTTTATAACTGCAACTGGCGTTTCGAATACGACGTCCTGTGGGGCAATCGGGGTCACACCAAGCTGCTTAAAGAGATTATCGCGATGATCGAAGGGGGCACTGTCAAGGATGTTTCATCCGTTGTCCATTAATATTATGAATGCCATAGTGAGGTTCAAAAAAGTTCTAATGTCTAGGAATTTTAAAGTTGACAGAGCGCGGGTGCATGCCTCGCATAACGGAGGAATTCGACCGCGTAAGAGTCAAGTTAGTAACTTGTTGCTCACCCTGTCTCTGGCAATATTGCTACAGGGTTTCTTTGTTGATGCCTTTGCCTTCGAAGGGGAGAGTCCTGCCTTAAAAGAAAAATGGCAGATAGGCGTTGACGCGATCATGCAACCCGCGATCGAGGCAAAAAGGCTTGTCGGTGCCGTTGTGGGGATCATCACACCCGAGGGGATGGCCGTGTACGGGTATGGGGCTACAAAACTTAATGGCAAAGATGTCCCTGATGGCGATACCGTTTTTTACATCGCGTCAATTACAAAGACGGTTACGTCCCTTGTCCTTGCACAGATGGCTGAAAATAAAGACCTTAAACTCACCGACCCCGTGGCAAAATTTTTGCCGCAGGGTGTGACAGTTCCTCATTACAAAGGCAGGGAGATCACACTACTTGATTTATCAACACACCATTCGGGATTGCCCTTGATGCCGTCAAACTTTGATCTTTCAAATCCCGTAAAGTCCTTCAAGGCTTATGATACAAAAATGCTTTATGATTTTTTATCGGACCACAAACTCAAATACATGCCAGGGACACGGTACGAGTACAGCAATTTGGGAGCAGGGCTTTTGGGGCACGTGCTTTCGCTTAAAAGCGGCAAAACCTACGAGGATCTTGTGACCGATCTTGTGCTTAAACCCCTTAAAATGCACGACACAGGGCAATCACGCAATAAGATCAAAAACACACTCGTCACAGGTTACGACTGGGACCTGCAAAAAAGGGTGCCTTGGCCGGATAAGGTGATCCTCGAAGGCGCGGGGGCCCTCTATTCAACGGCGCATGACATGTTAAGATATCTTGGCGCCAACATGGGATTCATTGATTCCCCACTGGGCAAGGCCATGCAGATCACGCATGTGCCGAAAAAAAAGGCCCAAGCAAAATCCATCGGTCTCGGGTGGTTTATCAGCGATCATCAGGGACAGACGCTTGTCTGGCACAATGGGGACACACCGAGTTGCAGTTCTTGGGCGGGTTTTATCAAATCAAAAAACACTGGTGTGGTTGTCCTTGCCAATACATCGACACTCTTTAACGGGATTATTGATGATGCGGGCCTTAACGTGGTGAGTCTGCTGCTTGGACGATCCTACAAACCCTTTATATTTCCGGAAGAGGTAAAGATAAAATCGGGATTGTTAAAGGAGTACTCAGGCGAGTACAGGTCGCAGGACGCGAAAAAGACCGTGCAGATCAAACCACAGGCAGGCGGGCTGTGGGTGGTGTTTTCAAAAAATGAGAGCATCAGGTTTTATGCCGCATCAGAGACCTCATTTTTTTCCAAGCTCAATCTGACAAACCTTGTCTTTAAAAGAGACAACCTTGGGACCGTCTCCCGTTTAATTTTTAACACTTATGATGGCGACGAAGCAGAATACCGGAGAGCAAGATAAAAGAGGGCATCAGCGTTTTACGAGGGGCCAGACCGCGTTGTTATCTGCTATCGCCTAGGAGCCTGTCGGACAACTCCTGTTTCTCCGGAAGTTTGAAAATTTTGCCGCTTGCAAAATATTTCAAACCCTGAAAAATCATGTCTTTACGTTTTGTCACGGGACATGATTTTTCAGGACTCCTCCGAAACAGGAGTTGTCCGACAGGCTCCTAGGGCGGTTCAATTGCTTTTTTTGGGTTCGAGCATTTCCAGAATCTGCTGTATCTTCTTTTTTGTCTCGGGGTTGTTGGGGTTGATTTCGAGTGCGTGATTAAAATCGTCAAGGGCCTCTTTGGGTCTTTTAAGACGCAGAAGGGCCCCGCCTCTCTTTATATAACTGTCTTCGTGATTTGGGTTGGCAATCACATAACGGCTTAAATCTGTGATGGCGTTTTGGAAATCCAGGATGCCGAGGTAAGTCATGGCCCTGTTGTAAAAAGGGGGCGTAAAGTTTGGATCCAACTGTATGGCTGTAGTGAAATCAGTGATGGCAGATTGAAACTGTTTGAGTCTTCTCAAGACATTCCCCCTGTTGTTGTAGCCCTTGGCGTGCGCAGGTTGCATCGAGAGGAGCGTGTTGTAATCGTTAAGGGCCTCTACGTTTTTATTGAGGGCGTAATGGGTGGTCCCCCTGTTGAAGTAAGCCTTTGCAAGTTGCGGATTTATTTTTATGGCCTCTGTATAATCCTGAACGGCTTCATCATATTTGCCCTGCATGTGAAACACAGCACCCCTGTTAAGACGGGCGAATTCGTTCTCAGGTCTGAGTGTCACAGCCTTGTTAAGATCGTTGAGGGCCTCGTTGAGCCGGCCCATCTCAATCAGCTCTTTGCCCCTGTTGTTGTAGGCCCTGCCCTCGGACTGTGTTATTGCAATGCAGTGATCCCACAAGCTGAGGTTGGTTTTCCATACCGGAACCTGCACCAGGGAAGTTCTCAGTGCCAACAGGCCAATTACCAACACAGGGATGGACCAGACTGCTTGTTTGTTGATGTGCCTTACCATACAGGAAAGAAATAAAGAGATGCCCGCCATTGAAAAATAAAAGTAGCGGTCGGCCACTGTAGACCACTCTTGAAATCCAAAGATTACAAGACCCGAGACGGGCAAAAACCCAGCCACAATCATTGTGAGGGCTGTCAGAAACCAGGGCTGCTTTTTTCTCAATAAAAGGGCCGCTGTGCCAAACAGCACGGGGATCACCCACTCGATAAAGAACCACCATTCCAAAATGAGCGTGTGTGGCTTTCGTGCATAGGTTGCGGCAAGTGTGAGCGGGTTGATGACCTTTAAGAGATAAAAATTCACGGCGTCCATAAAGATCAACGGCCGCGCCCACAGTGGGCTTTGCACCTGAATGGCTACATCAGGTTGATTTAAGTTTGTGGTGATGAGTACAGGGACAAGAATGATAACAAAGGGGAGGGTCTTGATGAGGGATTTTTTAAAACCACTGCAAAGGACCACAAAAAAAATGACAAACACCGTCAGGGGCAGGCCCGCCATGATGGGTTTTGAGAGGATTGCAGGGATAAAGACCGCGAGGGCCACAACGTAGCTGGCCTTGGTATTTTTTACCAGGAGGTTGACCAGAATCAGTCCAAAGAATGTCCCTGTCAGTCCTCCGAGATTTGAAACATAACAGACAGCCTCTGTCTGCAGCGGGTGGACAAGAAACAACAGCGTGCCAAAGAGCGCGGCCCCCTTGTGTCTTGTCATGCGAAATAGAAAACAGAAGAGCAGCAGTCCGTTTGATATGTGAATGCCCAGATTAAACAGGTGAAAATAAAACGGATCATATGTCCCACCGCCGAGCATCTTAAGGAGATACCAGATGAGATAGGGGACAAACATAAACATGTCTGTCGTGGCTGCCTGAGAGATATTACTGACCGACAGTTGACTGATGTTAAAATTTTCAAAGAACCGCCACGGGTCATCCCAGACAAACTCAAAAGCCATGGTTTGTCCAAAGACAGCGAGGGGGAGCAGGATCAACGTGATCAGACATAACCAGTTGGTTGGCGATTGTAAAAAACAAGTTACTAACCTGACTGTGACGCGGTTGCATTCCGCCGTCTTGCGAGGAATGCACCCGCGCTCTGTCGACTTTGAAATTTCTATACATCCAGTTGCCGGGGGTGAGGGGGTTATAGATTTATGCTCCATATGATTGATCTTCTGTTCTTTTATCTATAAATGTTCAGCAAGGATTTGTAAATCATGAATCAGGATCCTGTGGTTCCTGTAGAGCCCGTGTGTTTTCGCTGCTGCGTGCGTGGTTGAATGTATCCAAAAAAACGAGGAGGGGTGATGAACAAAAAACTGATTTTTTTTATTTTTGTTGTGATCATTGCAATTCTTGTGGTCATTGCCATGTGGGGAGGCGATAATTCGGAGAGATCGGGAAAAACAAATACGCGCTCTCTGGGAGAGGGGCGGCAATTCGACCCAAGGTTTGCAAACAGGGGAGGCAACATCAGCCTGTTCAAGAGTCAGGATGGGGTATGGGAGTCAGACGATTGCGAAAACATCATGACCAGCATTGATGTGCAGGGCGCAAAGAAAAATATTTCCATCAGCAATTGTCCCGGGATCTGTGAGCAGGACCTGCTCGTTGCCACCGAGTTTGGCAGATACACGCAGGGTTTTACAGCGGACGAGATCAGCACGCTTAAAACAATGCTTGAGGCAGATTTGTCAGACAACGGTGGAAACTACTTTGCCATCTGTGATCAACAGAGGTGCGATGACAGGGGGATATTCAAGGATCTCAATCAGGAAGACCCCCTGTATCACGTAGATGAATGCGGGCAGATGATGGCGAATCCGGATGAGGTCTCAGCTTCCGGGACTTATGCGGGCGAGATGCGATCGTGTGAATGTGAAATATCAGGGAGGATCATTCACGGACAGCCCTGTCAGCAGCAAGGACAAAAAAAGATGGCCTGTCTGAACGGGCAGGTGCTTTATGAACTGGTCCAGCAGGAAAAAGACTCAAGGCCCGAAGTTAAAACCACAGCAGATGTTTTGGGCAGTGATGATGCTGTGACCGACTCGAAGACCGATGCGGGGAGTGATGTGAATGCGAAGGCTGTGGTGAAGAAAGAAAAAGCAGTCAAGGTCCCTCGCAAACCCAAAGATGACACAGAAGACCCCGACGCCCTGGATGATGAGGAAGACGGCGAGGATCAACCCACGCGTGATCATGCAAGGGATGGGGAAGATGGCAGCCCCGATGGTCTCGAGAAAGACGAAAAGGACGCTGATGGTGACGCGGGCCGCACGGGCAGGGATGAAGAAGAGACCGAAGAGTAAAAAAATCGTTGTTTTATCTCCAGTACATTTGCATAGACCTGTAAAGTGAGTCTGTAATACTTGGCTGACCGGCAATCAGTTCGGCGAATCGGATCATCGCCTGCTGGCAGTCTTCGTCATAAAACAGACGCGCGGTATGCTTATGCTCTGCGCCTGACAGGTAACACTCGCGGATCCACAGGGCCCTCAACAGAGCGATCTCTTCACGAACCGAGAGCGAGCGGTCGGTTGAGCGGAGATGGGCTTCAACAATAATATCTTTGTAATCGTCAAACAGGGCGGCCTTGCCGAGATCGTGACCTTTGTCGAGACGCTTACTCAGCCACCGAGCTGTCTGCTCATATGTCATGGCGGTTTTGCTTTTGCACAGTCTCTTAAATTGTCTGTAAAGGGATACAAGGGCGGGCCAGCGGGTGAGTCCTGTCTCAATGTCAAAACGGGCGAGTGCCGATGCCACCATGACCGCATCGCGTGTGCAAAGGTGCGTCCCCGCTTGCTGTAACATGCCCTGCAAGAGGTCTCTTTTCCACACGGCCATATCATAGTAGAAGGGTTTTTTAAGCGCGATGGCCTCTTCGAGGCTTCGTGTTCCAGTGACAAGGACGGGGAGGTCAGACTGCTGCATGAACCTTAAAAAGAGTTGATGACCGACAGGTCCGACCCTGATGATGGTGACATCGGGATACTCAACGCCTTGGTTGATGACACCCTGATAAAAAACTTGTGTAAAGGGATGGCTTGTGTCCTTGAGGACCTGTAATCTTGTGCTGCATGAACTGCTAAAGTCAAAGATGACAATACCTCCCTCTGATGAAATCTCGCCAGAGTCCAGTGCCTGCTTGAGCCGATTAAAATAACCGTTCTCCCTGTTCTGAAACAAGAAGTTGCCATCGTGATAATAGGCAAAGCCCCATCTTGCCTGGGCATAATTTTTTAGCGTGTCTCGAAGCCAGATATCGTGTTTGGTACAAAGATCCAGCAGGAGAACTTCGCGGTATTTGTCATCGCCAACGGGAGGGGTTTTGGGCAGTTCGGTATCGTCGATTAAAATGCCGTGATCGGTATCCAATAGCCCCGCGGTCATCACAGCGTGAAGGCGGCTTTTTCTATCGCGGCATACGTCGTTGAGTGACAACTGTGGGGGTAGCAGGATGTCTTGCGAGGCCCCGGGTTCTGTAAGATAAATATTCAAGGGTGCAAGGGGCGGGTGGGGGAGGGCCTCGTCAATAAAATCAAGATCAGTCGTTGCGGCGAGGCGGATAACTTGCACTGAGTCGCGGGGGAGTTTTTTTTCGCCTTCGCGGGAAGGGTCCAAGAGAACCCTGACACCGTCAAGATAAAATGGACGGGTCCCGTTTGGTTTTGTTGCGAAGACGCGTGATGAAAAAATTGACAAGTCTCTTTTTGCCTCGAAGACAAGGTCGACCTTGAGGTGCGGGTGCTCGTGTTTAAAACGTCTCGCTACACTAAAGAATGACATGGCATCGCCAAAACCATCATCGGGTGTGATAGGTAGAAAAAAACGGACCCTTTGAAACCCTTCGGGGGCAGGGCCAGAGTTTTTTTGATTTCTCTTAACGCCTGTTAACGCGGAGCGGGTCGTTACCTGTCTTGGGGTGGCGGGGGGCAAGGGGGCACAGCAGGCATCTGTCTTGACATAACTTATGTCTAAGGCCCTTGAATGCCGGACGAGAGGACAAATTGTAGATGCCCCCGCGGCCGTAGACAATACGGCATGACTGGTCATCGCAAGTTGTGGGCAGGTCGAGGGTCTCATGGCATAGCATGCGCAGCGCAGTCCTGTCTTGCGTGCTCCTTAAAATAAACGGAATGCATGGGCACGTCCGTTCCGGTGTTTACATTATATAGAGTCTGTCGGGAAACCCTCGATTTGAACAACAAAAGAGGATCGTCATCGCGAGCGGTGCGTTGCGGTGGACATGACGGGGTCATGTCTAACGCTGTGCGCCCACGTGGCGATCTCCCGGATATTAATTGGTTACGGGAGATTGCTTCGTCGCTAATGCTCCTCGCAATGACGTAAACCGGGCTTTCCCGACAGACTCTCTGTACAAGTTACATCGTACAGGCCAATCTAAAGTTGTGGGGAAAATTGCCCCTAAATTCCGCAGATGCATAACTTTACAGGATGATTTATAATTTCCGGGGGGCTTTTTTTAAAAAAACTTTTCCCCATTGTTTTAGTATCATCAGCTATCACTGGCAATGGCATTTGCAAGACCCTTGATCATCGCGAGAGAAAGAAGATGTGTCCTCGCCATTTCTGACAAGTGCTGTTGTCCAAGTGTTGTGGCACCCGACAAATTGCGGACAGTTTTCCATGCATCTTCTGCCTCAAGTGTGGCGGCGATGACGGCAGATTCGTCAGGGCGTTTAAGTGCAATCCATGCCGACATCGTAAGATACAGGGCTTTCTGGAAAGCGGCGCGAGTAATGATAAAGTCCGGAATTTGTGCTGCCTTGATATTATTTGGGTTAAGATAGGACTCGCATTCCTTGACCAGGCAGGCCATGATGCCGGAAAAAATTTCCATATTGGCATTAACCGGAGAAGTTGTTTCATCGGTTTTGACAAAGGCATGTGTGAGAAAAAAGTAAACACCGGCTACAAGGTGCAGGCGCTGCATGTTAAATGCAGTTTCGGGATACCTGTTGAGGTACATCAAGATTGAAACAGCATCCGACAGGCAGACACTGGCCAGTGCTTCTTTTGCTTTTTTTTGTTGATCAGAAACGCCTTTCATAAAGCGAACAGTTGCAGAAAGATCAGAGGCCCCTTTCCCAAGCTGTGTGTTTATGACCGTTTCGGGGCCTCTGTCTGGAATAAACGGGACACCGGCTTGTGTCATTGATGTAAAAAGTGTTTTGTAGAGCGCTCTTGCGGTCCTGGCGGATGAATCGGCAGTTGTCGTCACAAGATCCGCGACGTAGTCGGTGGTAAAAAAAGTGGCCCTGCGCGATAATCTCGCGGGTGTCTGTGTGTAAAACGGTGCCGCCAACGCAAGAGTATTGACAGCGCACGCACTTCCTGAAGCTGCTTCTGTGATAAACATTGTAAATCGTCTCCATGCGATCGTGTGTTTAAACATTTGAGAATTTTATTTTGACAGGCCGCGTGTGATTGATGCACCTGTTTGGATTAAAATCAGGTGTCTCCCCGCAGAGGGGCCTCTTTGGCGCCCGACGCGGGTTGTGGAAATTAACCGCGAGAAGTCAAGTTGCCGATTTTTTTTTTGGCCGGCAACGCTACTGATCGCAAAATAACGCCAGTCATCAAAAATCGGGAGCGGAATCTAACAAAAAAAAACGGTGTTTAGCAAGAGAAAAATTAAAAAAAAATCGTACACGATGGTGTCATCAAGTAAATCTGCGGGGATGTTTTTTTGTATCACTTGGCAAAGTGTTGATTTTAAAGCCTTAGCACTTCGATTCGCAAATACGGTAACGTAATTTGACTACCATTGAATTAAATTTTTGCTCACTCAGTACTTAGCTGTCCAACCAACCCATGACGTCGGCAACCATCTTCAGAGTCTTGATGTCGTGAACATCCGAGAGAAAGAGGGGGATAGTGCTTACATAATCGTTTCCAACAGAGTTGGTGATGGATGTGATCTGCCTCTTGTCTTTTTTGATCATGGGGACAAACAACCTGTAGTTATCGATGAGCAGATCAGCTTCGGCAGGTGAAAACTGCCCGACAAGCTCGTCCCTGCAGCTTTTTATTTTTTCGGGTGACAAAACATTTCCCTCATACACCCTGTTGATGATGATTTTTTTTAAGTTAAATCCCTGGTCGGAAATCTGCTTGAAGAAATCCTGTGTTTCCATGATGGAATTGGCGTTTGTGGTGCAGACGATCACAAAGTGTGTGGTGTCGAGTTTAAGCAGCGAGTTGACTTCGGATGCCCTTGTTTCAAAGCCGCCCAGCAGATCTTTAAAGGCGACAATCATCTCGGACATTTCTTGAAGAAAGGCAAAACCCGTGATGCGGTCAAAGGCCTTGAGGATCTGCTGCGAACCTCTTTCAAGAAACTTGAGTCCTGATTTGCCGAGTGACAGTGAGGGCTTGAGCAACAGATGCAGCATCGAGTTGTTGATCATGTTCATCATTCTCTGAGGCGCACTTAAAAAATCCCTGGCATTTTGTACGGGAGGGGTGTCGACAATCATGACGTCAAATGTGTTTTGTTTGTAAATTTCGTACAGCCTTTCCATGGCCATGTATTCCTGCGTGCCGGCGAGCATCTGCGACATGTGCTGATAAAGTTTGTTGTTGATGATTTTGTTTCTGGTTTCTGCGGATGAGGCGTATTTTTCGATGATGCGGTCGAAGGTTCTCTTGGTGTCGAGCATCATGGCCCACATCTCACCCCCGTTGTTTTCGGGGAGTGTTATTTTTTCCGGTTCGTCGGAGAGGCTTTTGATCCCCAGAGAATCGGCGAGCCTTTTTGCGGGATCAATGGTCAACACAATGGTCTTGTATCCTGCGAGGCTCATTTTAAGCCCCATGGCGGCTGCGATGGTTGTTTTTCCAACACCGCCGCTGCCGCAGACGAGCAGAACTCTGGTTTCCCTATGATGATCCGGATTGAGAGTATTCACGAGGAACCCTCCGTCAACAAGTGAAGGAGCGGTATCAGTCCCCGGTAGTCCCTGATTTCATTGAATTGGAAAGGCAGAACGATCTTTTTAAAATCGGGGAAAAACTCGTTGATTTTTTTGATGTAGATCTGGTTGAGTTTGGCCCTTTCGACGGCAAGGTTGTGATAGTTTTTGATCGTGTTGATCCCGGACTCTGTTGATGGGATACTGCGGCTCAGGGATTTTATTTCCGGCATGACGGCATTGACAAACAGCGGGCCAAAATTAAGGTTGGTGCGCTCTTTAAGGGCGTTGATGTATTCTCTTGATTCGTTAACAGGCATTTCTTCGGCAAGGGTGACCAGGCAGAAGATGGTCTTTTTTTTGTCGGCCAGCATGTTTAGTATGTCAGTTGCGTGACTGTTGAGTGGACCAATCTTGACGGCAGATCTGAGGACCCTGGGGACTTCAAGCGTGGAGAGTCCATGACCTGTGGCTGGCGCATCCACTATGACGAGATCGTAGGTGCGTTGTGCCATAAGCTTGTTTTTGTATTGCCGTTCCAAATCGTATATTTTGCCGAGCATCAGGATATCGTTTAAGCCCGGAATGGCGTCCAGAAAATTGCTGACGAACTTGTTGTTGAAGAAGGCCTGGTAAAGCGCCTTGAAATGGAGGCGTTTGAGTACGTATTCTTCGAAGCATTTGTTTGGTGACAGGTTGATGCCGGAGATGTAGGGGGCGAGCGAGATTTCTTCCTGCCCGTTGCTCGATGTGTTGAACAGGGGGGCAATAAGACCTGATGAATTCATTTCTACAATGAGGGTGCGTTTTTTTTTCTTGGCGGCAAAGAGGGCAAGCAGCATCGCTGTGGTTGTTTTGCCAACACCGCCTTTCCCGGAGACAAAGACGAGTCTGTGATCAAGTATTTCGGAAAGCATAAATCTGTCTTTTAAGTCCTTAGTACTTCGATTCGCAAATACGGTAACGTAATTTGATTACCATTGAATTAAATTTTTGCTCACTCAGTACTGAGTGCCGAGTGAATAAATATGTTGCCATATTTATGAATCGAGGTCCTTAGCTCCACAAAACGAAGAACGAAGAACGTAAACGAAGAATGAAGAACGCGAACGAATAACGAGCACCCTCCCATCCCTTGGCAATGGACATCCTGTCAAGGAGGCTCAAGGGCTGTGGGGGCTCAAGGCCAAATTTATCTGTTTTCGTAGGTGCGGAGTTTTTTTTCGAGAAACATGACGCGTTGTCTGAGTTTTCGAATTTCCTGTTGCAGGTTGTTTACATGAGCAAGGGAGCCGACGGTGTCCTTGATTTTGCCCTCGATATTTTTTGATATCTGCTGCGTTTTTTCTAGTACTTCTTTGATGATGTTGTCTTCACGCGATTCGATTGCCTGACCGATTTTTTCGTAGAATGACCCCGCGCCTTCTTTGGCGCTGGACAGCGTGTTTTGCACAGAGTCGGTTGTCTTGCTGACGATATCTTTGATAGCGTCGCCGCCGTTACGGATGATGCTTTTCAGGACGTTGAGAGGCAGGAGACTCTTGGTTTTCTTTTCTTCTTCAAAGATGATTTGAGTCAGAGTGACGCTGGTCAAGTCGGACTTGGTTTTGTTGTCGATGATCCTTACATCGTGTCCATCACGCACCATCACACCGATGTCATCAAGGGTCACGTACGTTGAGTTTTGTGTGTCGTAGAGTTTTCTGTTTTGATATCTTTTAATAATGATCGTTTTTCTGTCTTTCAAATGGCCTCCGGTTAATAATGCAGTTCAAAATGATACACATCCCCCGATTTTGCAATAATTTTATCACACGCATCTATCAAGTGATAAAATGGGCGCGCTGTTTGGGTGTTTTTTTTTGGGGGGGGGCTGGATGTTCCAAGTTCACAGATTAATGGCGTTTTCGAGTTCAAAAATGTTTTCGAGGTTGTTGCCTCTCTGGCTTTTGCGAGTGTGCTGGTAGAGGACGCCTTTGACAGTATGAAGGGCCTCAATTTTTAAATCTTTGTTTTGTTCGCTTGATTGCGCAATTTTTTCTATTTCTTCATCGAGGACAGTAACAAGCGAGTCTACAATGTTTTTTTTGAGTTTTGTTGCGCTGTAGGGCACTGCGGGTGTGGTTTCGAGCTGATTGATGGAGTATGTCAGCAGCAACTCTATTTTTTTAAAAGTCTTTTTGAATGCGCTGATATTTTTTATGATAAAGGTATCCTGGGTGATTTGTGTGGTGATGTCGAGGGTTGACGCCATGGCGAGGAGCAGCTCTTTAAGGGCCCCGCCCAGGTGAGATTTGACGCTCTCAATTTGCTGGATGTACTTGATAAAAAGGATAAGGCCAATTTTTTCGAGGTTCATAATTTGTCTTGAGTTATCACAATATGTGTCATCGAAAAACGACGAGACAACAGACCCACGCGCTTATCGATGAGCAATGCATTGTAAGTCAACAAGCATTGTAGCGTAGTGCAATATATGGCAACTTGGTATCATGAGTCACTCGAAAAATCTGCCCCAAAAGTATAAAAAACGAGAAAAAACTGTACCTTTATGATTTTAAACAAAAAAAACTTTCGCCCATTAATTAAAGGTTGCGTTAAAAAATGTCTCATAATTTTATAATTGGCGTGTTTTTGATTGCTTTGACTAATTTGACCTTTTGATTTAGTGGGGCGGGAGTTTGTTTGTTTTTTGAGGAGGTTTTATGACACGGCATATGACGACCCTTTTTATCTCTGTTATTTTTGTCTTAATGGTTGCGGTGGGTTTTCTTGCGATGCGGGTTTCGGAGCTTGGCAGTCTTTACGAGGCTCATGTCCACGCAAAACCAGCCGGCACCATGGTGGATGCCGAGGAGTTATTTGGCGGTTTGACAGCCCTCGAAAAAGAAATCAAAGCCCAAAAAGAGGTGTTGTCGGGTCTATCCGTCAGTCTCACAAACCTGTCCGACAGGATGAACGATAAAACAGCAAACGGGGCTGGTTTTATGAGGGCCCCGGAGTATTCTGTTACTGCCCCCATTTACTTTGTCAAAGAGGCCGGATCCGCACTCATCTCGGTCACTGGCGACAAATCGCGACTGACCCAATGGATCGAAAACAACGAGATTTTTCTGGAGCATGTTATGAAGAAAAGCATGCCTCTTGAGTACGACAGAAGAACGGGCGGCGTGGTTGTGGAAGGGCTTGTCTCTGACTCTGTGTTTTACCAGATGGGGATCAGAGACGGGGACAAGATCCTGACAGTCAATGGCAGGAGGATGGCCAAGGGGATGGACTTAAGAAACGAGTTGGTCAATCAAAAACCCGCACGCATCGCCATTATAAGGGATCACAAGAGAATGCAGATCGAGATTACCTACAAGGACAAGATTGACGATCTGTTTAACAAAATGAATAAAAAAGAAAACAATGAGATTGTCCTCGATATAACAAAAGAACAGTTCAACGAGGTTTTGGACCAGCAGATGTCCAAAATCAAAACAGAACCTGCGCTTGTCAATGGAGAAACCCCCGGTGTCAAGATTCTCGGCATCGATGAGGTCAGCGTCTTTTCCCTCATGGAATTTAAGGCGTACGATATTATCACAAAGATAGATGGGGCCCCTGTGTCCGATTCAAAGCTTGCGTCCGTGTTGGAGAATGCCGATGACCCCATAGAAATTGACTTCGTAAGGGAAAATCAATCAGACAAAGTCCTTGTCAGGTTCAGTCGTGATTGACATAACCCGCATAAAGCGGAGTGCATTGCGATCAAACATGAAGGGTTTCATGTTTGGCGCTATGCGCCAGACACTACGCGGGCGGACACCATGCAAAAATTGATGCCGAAACGCGTAGAAAAAACCTTCCAAGGTTATAATAGCGGTGTCTTTTATTTTCGCCCATGAAAAAACAAAACAGCTCTCATCAGACCTCTCTTTTTGACAGAGAGCTGCACTCTCTGTGTGTGGCTGCCTTTTTTTTTGCAGCCGCCTTTCTACTCTATTTTAAAACCCTGGATAATCCCCTTGTCTTTGATTCCGCGTCACACTTTAACAACGGGGACATCATGGGTGGGCTGCGTAATTTTTCCTTTTTAAACGTTCGGGCATTTCCGTTGTTGTCATATGCTCTCATCTACAAATTTCTTGGCCAAGGATGGGCGTGGCAGCGCGTCTTTAATATTTTTCTGCATGCATCAAACGCGCTCCTTGTTTATATTTTTTTGAGGGGCCTGTTTTGTCATGTGTTGGGTGGCAAAAGCAAATCGACATCCGTTAACCCTGCCTGGATTGCTTTTTTCGCAGGGCTTATTTTTTTGATTCACCCCGTGTCTGTCTACGCAACGGCCTATCTGGTTCAGAGATCCATTCAAATGGGACTTGCTTTTGGCCTCTTAAGCCTGATTTTTTATCTTAAAGGGGTTTTGTCCAACAGATGGTATTGGTTTTTGCCCGCTGCGTTTTTTTATTTTTTCTGTGTTCATTCCAAAGAACACTGTGTGACTCTACCGGCTGTAGCTTTGATGGTGACACTCATGCTGGATCCTTTCTCGGTGAAAAAATATTTGAAAAAATATTTCTGGGTGTATCTTTTGTTTGCAGCTATTTCCACAGAAATCATACTCAGTAGCAAAGGGTATCTGGGCAAAATCTACGAGCCACACGGTATCGACATGATCAACAATGCAGTTGTTCAGGGGGAGGCCCTGATCAGTCAGGACAATGCCTATTTTTTAAGTGTCATGACGCAGACTCATATGTTCTTCAGGTATCTTTTTCTGTGGCTTATTCCCCTCCCGCACCTGATTTACATCGATATCCACCTCCCATTTGCCGCTGGTTTTTTAAGCTGGCCCGAGACTTTTACAGCATTCTGTTTTTGTGTGTTTGTCCTGTTTTCGTTGTGGCTGCTTGTTAAAAAAGGTCTCAGATCCCTGTTTGGCTTTGCCCTGCTTTCTCCGGTTGTCCTGTTTTCAACAGAAATGTCAGTGGTGAGACTCTCCGAGCAGTTTGTTCTTTATCGTAGTTATTTCTGGGTCATTGGGCTGGTCTCTGTCCTGCCCCTGCTGGTTTTCTGGATTGCAAAAAACAAAAAGGCTGCGCCTTTTATTCTGGCGACTTTTTTTGTCTACCTTGTCCTGCTTGTCTTTGTGACCCTTGATCGCCTTAAGACATTTGATTCCGAAATAGCGCTGTGGCGTGATGTGGTCGAAAAAGTAGATCGCACAAGCAGTAAGGTTTTGTATAAAAATTACAGACCGTTTAACAACCTCGCCAATAAACTCACAGATATTGACCGTTTTGATGAAGCTTTGCAGTATTACATGATTGGTCTAAAGTTAAATCCAAATTATGGTCTGGCAAGGGCCAACATGGGCATCATGTACTACAAACAGGGAAAATACGACGAGGCCATGACATATTATCGGGATGCGATAGAAAAAGAACCGGGGTATCTTCAATCTTACATCGGTCTTGGCCTGTGTTTTTACAAGCAGGGAAAATATCAGGAGGCCATTGATTCTTACAACAGGGTGCTCAAAATACGCCCGTCAGATGATGACGCCCATTTTAATCTGGGCAATGCCTTCTACAAGTTGCGCGATTACCAAAAGGCAATAGCGCACTACGTAAAAGCGCTGAGCCTTAATCCAAACCTTGAGGACGTGTATTACAATCTGGCCCTTGCTTATCTTCAAAATGGACAGCATCAGGAGTCACTTGAGCAATTCAATAAAATAGTGACCGCGCAACCGGATCATAAAAGAAAGGCAGATGCCTGTTTTGAAATGGCCAACATTTATTTCAGGCTCAAAGATTTTGATCGGGCTGCACGTTATTATCAAATGGTCATTGACGTAAATCCCAAAATGGCCGATGCACACTATAATCTTGGCATCATTTATCTTAATAAGGGTGAAAGGGCGTTGGCAAAGACCCGCTTTGAAAAGGCCGTTGACATTGACCCCGCCCATCAAAAGAGTCTCAATGCCTTGAAGCAGTTTTGACCTCCCGCTAGACAGCGTCTCTTGGGAAGATCCATGGTGCGTCGGTTGTTTAAAAACAAAATCGTTTGAGGCGTGTTTCTGCATTGCAATTAAGGCGCGCCGGGTGACATGTGAGGCGGGATTAAATTGCGTTTTTAGGATGATTATAAAATGGTAAAAAATACTCCGATAGCACAACCCTCAAAAAGTCTCTTTAAAAAAGATGTAGCCTCTCTCTTGTTGATCTTTGTGCTGTTTATCACTGCGGTCCTTTTGTATCTGCAGCATCTTGACAACCCCATCGTGTTTGACACGGCCCAGAGCTTTAATGGACCATTTCTCGAAGGTTGCTACGATTCATTCAATCTGTTCAACCTGAGAAGCCTTGCGTATGTGACCTTTGGTATTTTTTACAAATGGATCGGGATGGACTGGTTCTGGCACCGGATATTAAACCTTGTCTTTCACGCGACCAATACCTGTCTTGTCTTTGTTTTTTTAAAGGGGTTATTTGGTGAGGTACTCAAAGAAACAAAGGAGGAACTTCCCGTCAGTGTTTCGTGGATGGCCTTTCTGGGTGGGATTTTTTTTGCGGTTGATCCCATCTCCGTTTATGCAACAGCGTATCTTGTTCAACGAAGCATCCAGATGGCGACCCTTTTCTCGCTCATCTCGTTATTGTTTTACCAGAGGGCCGTGATCTTAAAACAATGGTACTGGTTTTTACCTTCCGTTCTTTCTTTTTTTCTGGCGGTTCATTGCAAAGAGCACTGTGTGATGCTGCCTGCGGTTGCCTTTATCATGACGCTGATCCTCGATCCCTTTGAGTTTAAAAAATACCTTGAGCGCTATGGCTGGGTGTTTCTGTTGTTTACTGTGGTGGCTGTTGAAATCACCCTGTATCAAATAGGCATTTTGGGTAAGGTCTACGAACCCCATGGCGAGGGGATGATCGACAGTGCCAATGTCAAAGAATCTGTCTTTACAGCAGAGAACGCCTACCCCTTAAGTGTGATCACACAGGCGTACATGTTCTTTCGCTACCTGTATCTGTGGATCATTCCCGATGTCCGGCTTATTTACATCGATATTCAACTGCCGTTTGCCACATCGCTCATGAGTTGGCCGGAGACCTTTGCCTTTATTTGTTTTTGCTGTTATCCCGTGATGGCCTTCTGGCTCCTGCGTAAAAAAGGAACAAAGGCCCTTTTGGGTTTTGGACTTTTATCCCCCTGGCTTCTGTTTTTGACAGAGGTCAGTGTCGTCAGATTATCCGAGCAGTTTGTGCTGTACCGCAGTTACCTGTGGATGTTTGCCCTGCCTTCTGTCCTGCCTTTCTTGTTTTCAATCAGGATTAATAATCATCTCCACAAGAAGCTCATGGGCATTTTAGTTTTTTTATACCTTGCAGGTCTTACCGTGGCCACAGTTGACAGACTCGATTCTTTCGACACGAAGGTCTCCATATGGGAGGACGCCGTCTCCAAAATAAGGGCTTATGGTGATTACGATGCCCTGTACAAAAACTACAGGCCCTTTAATAACCTTGCGTTTGCGCTTACATCCACCGGCAAGCTTATCGAATCGATCCCCTATTACTACGAGGCCGTGCGCATTAACCCCAACTATGTCAAGGCGCGCAGCAATCTTGGTGCTGTTTTGACCAACCAGGGGAGATATCAAGAGGCCATCGAACACTTTAAACATGCGGTCAAGGTTAACCCGCTGTATATAGATGCCTTCGTGGGGCTGGGTGTCTGTGCGGCAGAGCAGGGAAACCAGGAAGAGGCCATCGAATACTATCAACAGGCCATTAAAATAAAAGAAGACTATCCGGATGCCAATTTTAATATGGGCAACGCCTACCTTAAGCTCAAGGATTTTAACAAGGCTGTTTATTACTATCAGGTGGCAATTAAGGCTAATCCAAGCTTTGCAGATGCCCATCATAATCTGGGGCTTGCGTTGGGAAACCTTGGCAAATTTATGGAGGCAAGGGCCACGTTCGAAAACACACTCAAGATTGACCCCAATCACACACGAAGCCAAAATGCCCTTAAACTATTAAACGAACAATTATTAAAAATCACTCAAATGAGAATGATGCAGGGTGCGACAAAATAATTTATTGTCCAGAACCTTGGAAGGTTTTTTCTACGCGCCGGGGTCTGGCGCATAGCGCCGGACATGAAATCATTCATGTCCGATCGCAATGCACCCCGCGTAGTGTCTGGCGCATAGCGCCAAACATGAAACCCTTCATGTTTGATCGCAATGCACTCCGCTTTATGCGGGTTATGAATTTCAAAGTCGACAGAGCGCGGGTGCAGTCCTCGCATGACGAAGGGACTCAATCGCATAAAAGTCAAGCTGGTAATTTGTGCCAAAAACAAAACCATCAAGGGCCAAACAATCCTCGTATCGCAAGAAGATTCAAAATATCAAAAATCAGGTTGTTCGTGATTCATTAGCAAAAAAATCACATGCAAACACAGCGCGTTTTTTTTCATTGCAAAAATCCAAAACACCAAAGAATTGATGCCCCCTTAGCGTATCATCACAGCGACAACCCGATGGGATGGCTGCTTTATTGCGTGTAACACACTGATTACAGGGAAAAATTTTGGGTATTTACTTTGTGGGTAAGTTTTTTTATTGAGGCGGCTCTTATTTTTTACGAGGGCATATTTTATGGCAAACCAAGGCAATCTTGCAGAGGTTCAGGAACATCCCAACATCGACAGCTACGTTTCTTTTTTTACAAAGGGCGGCAAAGATGTCTTTGCAAACGCCTATAATTTTCAAGAAGCAGAAATGGCCAAGCAGTTTAACATGTACCCTTACTATCAGGTTATCGACCGCAATGAGGCCGCAACCTGTGTGATAGAGGGTAGAGAGACCATTATGCTTGGCTCAAACAATTATCTGGGGCTTACCATTCACCCAGAGGTCAGGCAGGCGGCGATCAAGGCTATTGCTGAGCACGGCCCAAGTCTTACAGGGTCACGTATTCTCAATGGGACTCACAGGTTGCACCTTGAGTTAGAAGAACAACTCGCTGGTTTTTTGGGCAAAGAATCCTGTCTCGTTTTTACAACGGGTTATCAGGCCAATCTTGGTTTTCTGTCCGCGTTTTTAAAAAAGGGCACGATGCTCGCCATGGACAAGGGCGATCACGCCAGTATTTATGATGGCGCAAGACTGGGCAAGGGAGAGACCGTCGGGTTTGCACACAACAACCCTGCTGATCTTGACAGGGTGTTGAGCGCGGTTCCCGATGATATAGGCAAGATGGTCATGGTCGACGGTGTCTTTAGCATGGAAGGCGATGTGGTTGATCTCCCCCAAATACAAAAAGTGGCGCAAAAATATCAGGCCCGTCTTGTCGTCGACGATGCCCACGGCATAGGTGTGATGGGGCCTGGCGGGCGCGGCACGGTTTCTCATTTTAATCTTAATGACAAGGTGGATATTATTATCGGGACATTCAGCAAGACACTTGCTTCTATTGGAGGGTTTGTTGCCGGAGAGGCAAAGGTGATTGATTTTATAAAACACTTTGGCAGGCCCATGGTGTTTTCGGCTAGTCTTCCACCGGCCTCTGCTGCCGCTGCCTTAAAGGCACTCGAGATTTTAAAACGTGAGCCGGAGAGAGTGGGCAGGGTCAATGCCAATGCCCACTACTTACGGGAAAACCTTTTGTCCCGCGGATTTAATCTGGGTCATTCACAAACACCCATCATGCCCATTATCGTAGGGGACGAGATTATCACATTAACCCTGTGGCGCGAACTGCTCAACGAAGGGATCTACGTTAATTCTGTCCTGTACCCTGCCGTTCCCAGAGAGATGTCCCTGTTAAGAATGAGCGTGACATCAGAACACACCCGCGAGCAACTCGACAAGGTTGTGGCAGCGCTTGTTAAACTTAAAAATAAACACAGGTGGTGATGTTTGGTTCTTTCTTGGTCCTTCCTCCGTCGCAACACGCCGCGCAAACGCCGGCGCTGCGGGGAGCTTTGGCGCGACAAGTAGCTCTGAGATTTTAATAAAGGTTGGCATGACGCCGCGCTGTTTATGGCATCGTCTGCAAGCCTTTATCCGTGCTCATCCGCAGGTGTCCACCATCATGCAGTGGCCGTCACAACATTTGTGACTGACGCCGCAATCATCATCCTGGGTGCAGAGGTGTGTTCCGTGATTTGATGTTGCGGGCTCCTGCGATTTTAATAACAAGGTCCCAGCTACGGCAGTGCCCGCGATGACAAACAGTCCAAGAATGATCAGTGTCTTTAGTATTTTCATAAATAATCCTTTCTGAGTGTATGATGAGGGTGGTCATTTTTTTTTTTTTGTTGGGAAGATAATGCCCTACTTTAAGCGTGGCTGTCAATTTTCAAATCTGGAAGTTAATGGACGGCTGATGCTATGAAAATGCTCCTTGCGGGTTAAAGGTGTTTTTTTGAAAATGCCCTGCCGGAACCAGTTTTAAGATATTTTTCAATTTTCTCGATCTGTAACCGGATTTATCCTAATTGGGCTGTATGAAAAAAGAATTGATCACAAAACTGCATGGGGATTTTGAAAACTGTGCCCAGACAAAAGAAGGAATCGAATATTGGTACGCCAGAGAATTGCAAGAACTGCTGGGCTACACAGAGTGGCGCAATTTTACCCTTGTGATCGACAAGGCCAAGATTGCCTGTAAAAATGCAGGCCACCCTGTTGAAGACCATTTTGTTGACGTCAACAAAATGGTTGATGTGGGGTCGGGGGCCCAGCGTGAGGTACCAGATATTGCTCTCACAAGATATCCACATGCTTGGTGACATCATCAAAGACAGATTCAAGGGCAAGTATCCGGCTCGAAAGGCCTTTGAAACAAAATTTCTGAGAGATGAAATTTTGTTCTAGGTTGATGCAATAGCCTGTAGAGAATAGACATTGTAAATTAGGGGAAATTTATGAAAACTATCGGAATATTGGGGAGTGTAACTTGGCAGGCTACGATTGAATACTACAGAATAATAAACGAAATTGTTGCCAATAAACTCGGAGGGCATCACTGCGCAAAGATTGTGATGACATGCACAGATTTTGAAAATCTGGTTCAGCTTGCAAAGACAAATAAATGGGATGAAATGGCAAGTATGCTGACCAAAGAGGTGCAAAAGCTCGAAAAAAGTGGCGCAGATTTTTTTCTGATTTGTTCCAATAGCATTCACAAAATAGCCGAGAAGATTACTACACAGGTCAGCATTCCTATTCTTCATATTGTGGAGGTTACAGCTCAAAAAATACAAGAACTAAAAATTCAAAAAACAGCATTGTTTGGAACCAATTTTACAATGGAGGATGGCTTCTATCATAAAATAATGGATAAATATGGAATCGAGATTATGGTGCCTGATAAACCCGATAGACACTTTATTCACAACTCAATTTTTGAAGAGCTTGCATATGGTAAATTTCAAGAAAGCACGAAGAAAGAATACATAAGAATCATTCAGTCTCAAGTTGATAAAGGCGCCGAAGGTCTCATTCTCGGTTGCACGGAAATACCTTTATTGATGAGGCAGGTAGATGTGCATATTCCGATATTTGATACCACACAAATCCACGCTGTAGCCGCCGCACACATGGCGTTGGCTTAATTGAGTGGCTGGCTAAAAAAGGCTTATGCTGCCAAGCCCATCAAACAGGTTCGAACTTGGTTATCTAAAAAAATAAAAAATAATTTTACAGGCTTTTCAATAGCACTGAATTATTGCTGTTTTTTGTATCAAGTGTCGGATTTTGGGATAAAAAACATAGCAACATTTACTTAAACTTGACGAAAACAACTATAAGAATCTTGGATGAATGTTGTGACGGACAATGATTCATATAATTAGTTTAGAACAAATGGAATGAGGCAGACTATGTTACTAGCGCGGCACATGCCGCAACCAAACAGGCCATGACTTATACGAGGTCATGTGGCAATAACTGAATGCTGACAGCACTACGCACTACGATACAGCTGGATGCAAAAATCATCTCCTCATTTTACAAAGAAGTTTAGAAGGAAGAATCTATGACAGACACAAATAAATACCCTAGTTTAAAGGAAGGGAACGGCTATTTAGGTTATGGACTCTCATTTATGTGGGGGGCATTTTCAAAGCCACCTGTCAACGATCAAAATAATGAATTTACGAACGGATCTAATGAGGGAATTGTTTTTGGGGTTGGTGGAGACTTATTTTATAGTTTAGTGCTCAATGACTGGTTGTTACTTAGAACTATAGTTGAGGGAGGTGCGGTACCTGAACCTCAGGTGAATAAATATACTGGAAGAATGATAGAGGAAGAGGATTGTCATACAATAGGTCCTGATGATGTAGAGCATTTGCAATGCCGTACTGTTACAAATAAAGAAATTCAAACAATTCGCGGTTCTCGCAATTATGTTGGGGGGATAGTAGCCCCCCTTTTTCTGCCTGTACATACTAATGGATTTTATATTGCAACTGGACCTGCCCTAGGCGCTGGTGCGTATCTTGAGGCAGAAAGTAATCCTGCTGGACCGTACCTTGATTTTAGAGGATATCTAAATATTGGCCATATTGTTGGTGATGAAAATTTTTTTTCAGTGCTTATTGAACTGAGTGGCTTTGGTGGAGGGCAATATGAATTTGGCAAAAATGTTGGGGCGATTTTTGGTGGAAAATTTTTGATGTCATTCAAAATTCATTAAATTCTCTACAATTTGTACATTGTTCTTACCCGCCCCCTGTCTTTGGTCCAGTACTTAAGTTAGATTCTTCCATCCAAACTTCTTGTTAAAATGAGGAGATAATTTTTGTATCCCTCTACGATGTAATACAGGACGCTTTCAGCGGTCAGCGATCAGCCTTCAGCTCTTTTGTTTGGCTGACGGCTGATCGCTGTTGCGCCATGATAAATTCAGGATGGGGGGAAGGTTAATCGAAACCCGAAACCCATCATCGGAACCCAATGGGTAATCAATCCCATCCGGCAAAGGCCAGCCACCAGCCGGAAACGAGTTTTGCGTAGTCGTCAGTAATGGCGGCACGAAGCGTAAACAGTGAGTGCAAAAGCCGTGTGATTGAGCCTCGAAAGAGCTAATTACGCCGGAGCCTCTGTCGTCAGCGTATCAGGGGCAGCATCATACCATCGCTAAAGGCAAGATGACTATGATCCGACCGGGGTCTGAGAGCAGGGCAAATGCACAATGGGGTTCTCTGGAAACATGGGAGATCCCTTGATCTCCACCTCAAGAGACCGGAAGGGACAACCGGCAAACAAGTTCCGGGCCTTTAGTGTGGGGCACGCTGGCACACTTTGGGAGCGAAACACCAGTGTGAGAGAGTGGTACTGCCAGACGAGGGAGACCGAAGTCTGCAGGAAGGGCAAGGGAAGTCTTAATGCCTTCATAGTACTGATTGAAAGCAGGGAAATCCAACCCGGGAAAGCCTGTGAGTAAGGAAGGGAGGTGTCGGGTCATGGAACCGTAGGAGGGACACACGATGGGTACACTGATATCCGAGGGAGTGTTAACGAAACAACAACGGATAGCGACGCTGGCGAAGCAATCACCCGAAAGGAGCTTCTTGTCAGTAAACCACTATCTCGATCAGGAATGGCTGGCAGAGGCCTACCGGCAAGTGCGCAAGAATAGTGCTCCGGGCGTAGATGGACAGACAGTAGAAGAGTATGGTGAGGAGCTGACAGGAAATCTCCAGAGGCTACTAGACCGTGCCAAGTCGGGGAGCTATTATGCACCACCGGTAAAGCGAGGATACATACCGAAAGGGAAGGGAAAAGAGCCCCGCCCGATCGGACTTCCGACAGTGGAAGACAAGGTGTTGCAGAGGGCGGTGGCGATGATACTGGAGCCAATTTATGAGCAAGATTTTCAGAACTGCTCGTATGGCTTCAGACCGGGCCGCTCGGCACACCATGCGCTGGAGGCCATCTGGCAACAGATAATGAGACAAGAGATAAAGTGGATACTGGACGTAGATATCCAGAGATTTTTCGATACTTTGGAGCACGCTCATTTACGGGAGTTTCTAAAGCGCAGGGTGCGTGATGGAGTGATAACGAGACTGATCGGAAAATGGATGAACGCTGGAGTGATGGAGAACAAGGCGATACACTACCCGGAGGAGGGAACTCCACAGGGAGGAGTGATATCACCGATACTCAGCAATATTTACCTTCACTATGTACTCGATGAGTGGTTCGTGAACGAGGTAAAGCCGAGGTTAAAAGGCAGAGCCTTCATGGTGCGTTATGCCGATGACTGTGCGCCACGAGCACAAAGGAGGATTGCATGAAACCATAATAATGTAATTCAAATTTGTGTGTAACTACACAAGAGATGAGGGTTTGGCCCCTCGAAGCCGTCTTGCAGGAGGAGGCTTCAAACCAC
>JADGCS010000070.1 GCA_015228875.1 Deltaproteobacteria bacterium
TCAGATCGGCCGCTACAATAATCAGCCGGGGCCGACGCACCGTCATCAGAATCTGCAAAGGAAGCATTCTATATAAACTTTACAAAGAGGCCACGCAAAACCTCGAACATCTCGCCTACCGGCTAAGTACTTCGATTCATAAATATGGCAACATATTTATTCACTCGGCACTCAGTACTGAGTGAGCAAAAATTTAATTCAATGGTAATCAAATTACGTTACCGTATTTGCGAATCGAAGTACTGAGCCTCTTAAACAAGGCTTAAGCGGCTACAATAACAACCAGAAAAAACAGCCCCCCGGTTCAAGTAATGGTTGAAGTGTTGCCAAAACAGGAAAAAAGCCCCCCGGAAATTATAAATCATCCTGTAAAGTTATGCATCTGCGGAATTGAGGGGTTAAAAAAGACGCAACATTTTCTGACCACGGGCGATGTGAGACTTAAGAATTTTAATCAAGGAGGTGATTATGGTACCCTTAACTACGGTCTCTCGTTTGTTTGACCCTCTTTATCATGCCTTTGCCAACACAAACGCGCATAGGGTGACCATATTAGGGACTGGCTCCACTTCGGTTAAAACTTCACGGAGCGATGCCCCTCCTGCGGGTAGCCCTACTCTTGCTGTTAAAGACGAGTATGTTTCCAGAGCTCTTAAAGAAAGGCTAAAGACGCATGAAGGAGAATATCGTGATGGTTATTTTTACAAATATGGAAAGCCAAGCGTCTCAAAACGTTTAGGGTGGTTGGCCGTGAATACTGTTTTGGCACCAGTCCACGCCGTTCTTTTTTTAGCATCTGGGGCAATTTATTGTTTAGGAGCAACATTGAAGTATGGTCTGGATCTGGAATCACAAGAAGCCGAAAAGGTTTTGCGAGAAACCATCACTCATTACGAGTCGAGGCCAAAAACGATTCAACTCATAAGATATCCTGAGACAGGTATAACTCGAGATCAGGCCGAAAAAAATAGAAGAGCGTACATAGCAGAAGTTAATGCGCACATTGTATGGTTTAAAGAAATGATTAACGCCACACAACCCTTAATAAATAAATTATCTTTCTGGGAACACGCCTTGGGTTGGGTGCACGACGTTTTTACATCAAACCCTATTGAGAGAGCCATTCATAATATCCCTCACATGGCTCCGGAAATTCTATTATTTCCTCCAGCAGATAATCTTGTTGTAGCAGCAGAAGAGGGTGACCGTGCCTCTGGTCATATCATGACCATCACCCGTCAATACCGTGACATCGGTTGTGTGGCAGAGTGGCGCAGGCTTATCAAAAGAGGGGTTTATACCATTGCGGACGCCAAGCGGAAGCTGGAAGCTCTGGAGAGAGAGAAAGGAATTTTAGAACGTACTCAACCCGCCCATGCGTATGTGTTAGGGGCTGAGGGGCCAACAAAGTCTGACACAATTCATTGATGATCGTTTTTTGCGCGTCCTATCGGAACTACTATGGTCACCCAGACGTTCGCTTCTACAACTATGGAGTGCGCTTTGTTGTCCCCAATGCTAAGATTATCCTTTATCGGTCCAGAAGTATGGTGGTGGGTTGTGTGCATAAATAATTATTGTATAAGACAATACTGTGTGATACAATAACTTCATGAAAAATGTCATAGAAGCCTTTGATGAATATCTGCATAAACAAAAAATAAAATTCACCGGGACAATAATAGGCGGTGCGGCCCTTATTGTATTAGGAATTGTCGATAGAAAAACACGTGATGTGGATTGTCTTGATCCATCGTTGCCCCTAGACGTCAAAAAAGCCTCGGTAGATTTTGCAAAAAAATTCAACAAAACCACACACGAAACCCCTTTGATTGAAAACTGGTTTAACAACGGACCCCAAACCTTAAAAAGGGATTTGCCAAAAGACTGGCAGAAGAGGGCGGTGACTTTTTTTAAAGGTCAAAGCCTGAATCTGAAGACGTTGGGTCGACAAGACCTGTTGTTGTCCAAATTATTTGCCTATTGTGACAGACAGGCAGATTTGAATGATTGTCTGGCGTTGAAACCGACTTTGGCGGAATTAAAGTCATCTTATGAATGGGTTGTAGAAAGAGACGCCAACCCAATTTGGCCAAGGCACGTAAAAAACTCGTTTGAATTTTTGGCAAAGGAGCTGGGTTATGAATTTAAACCTTAATCAAAGGCTGGTTGCGATTGGCATGAGGCTTTCAGGGGTAGATCTGATTTTAAGAAAGGGCGATAAAATAAACACAGACATCGAAAAAACCATTCTTGAGGCGGTGCTGACTATTAATGATGATTCTTCGATAGCGTCCTTGTTATTTTCGTGGATTAAGGTTCATGGAAATTATGTCATAACAGAAAAGTTGTCTAAATTGACGAGGGGGTATCACGAAGACAAGTATCCTCAAATTGTCTGGGTACACGCAATCGCTGCTTATGCCTACGAAAACGGCATGCACAAATGGAATCCGTTGATAAAAAAATACAAGCAACCACAATATCTTTATCCAAAAAAAATTTCTGAGTCTGCTATTCAATTAAAAGGGGCAATCCCCTATTTAAAAAAGAATGGTTTTTTTGTTCCAGAAGGATCGATACGTATCAGAGAAGAAGATGTCCTTACTCCAGAAGAGCTCATCAAGAAAAATCTCCAGTATAAAAATCGGTATATTTTTGGAGTCTCCTGGCGGGCTGACATTATCACCATGATTCAATCTGGCATAAAAACACCTACAGAAATTGCCAAATTATTGGGGTGTTCGTACGAACCCGCCCACCGTGTTTTTAGAGAATACAGGATGGGGAATGCGCAAACCGCCTGCATGGGATGAAATAATTCAGACAATCAGAAACTTTGAGACTGAATTCAATGCATAGCATATTAGGCAGCCTTAAAACGCAAAATCATTAATAATATCAAATAGTTACGTCGTATAATTTGCATTATGTAATATTTTTGGTTATAAATGCATTTATTGTAATTATAATTCTTGATATCATACATTATATAATTATATTTCTCATTCTGTAATAGTTTTTCAGAAAAAGACCATGAATGAAAGTCACAACAAATCAATAAAAGAGAGACCCGCCGGTTACGAGGCATTAATAGCAAAATATGAACTTGTGGTATTCCCTCATTGGCACCGGTCTTTTGTCGCAACCAGTGGAACTCACAGAATTGATATAACTCCAAACACAACCGAAGAAATATACCCTTCCAAGTATTGGCCTGGAGACTCTCTGGGAGATCACCTGGAGTTTGCCATAAAATACGACGGCACAAATCTCGCCATTCTCGCCAGCATTTTTAGCACAGCACCACAAAATGAATTTTTAGATTACGTCAAATCCAGACCAACAGGAAAATACGCCAGGCGACTGTGGTTTTTGTATGAGTTTCTGACTGGTAAAATTCTCCCGCTGGATAATCTTAAGCAAGGCAACTATATCGATTTGCTTGATTCAGAACGATACTATACCATCAATCCAGCCCGCCCTGTACAGCGTCAGAGAATCAACGACAATTTGATCGGCGATAAAAGATTTTGCCCGACCGTACGTCGTACCGACACACTTCGTGATTTTGAAAAGGAAGATCTCACCAAACGATGTCAGAAGATTGTTTCTGCCTATTCACCAGAACTGCTAAAACGTGCCTTAAGTTATCTGTATACCAAAGAATCCAAATCATCATTTGAAATAGAAAATATCAAACCAAATTCAACTCGAACCGAACGCTTCATTGCCATGCTTCATCTCGCCAAAGAAGAAGACTTCTGCGAAAAATCCCATTTAATTGATCTGCAAAACCGAATCGTTGATCCGAGGTTTTGTGATTCAAACTATCGTAAGTCTCAAAATTATGTGGGTGAGAGTATTGCCTGGCAAAAAGAAAAGGTCCACTTTGTTTGTCCAAAACCAGAGGATTTAGAGTCCCTCATGGAGGGGTTGATTGCAGCACATTTGCGCATGGATAAGGGCCAGGTCCCTGCAGTCATACACGCTGCGGCTGTCGCTTATGGCTTTGTTTTTCTGCATCCCTTCGAGGATGGCAATGGACGTATTCATCGGTTTCTCATCCACAACATTCTCGCGCGCCACTCTTTTACCCCCAATGGAATCATGTTTCCTGTATCGGCATCAATGCTGAAAGACCCTGCTTTGTATGATGCTTCTCTTGAGGCATTCTCCACGCCCCTTATGTCTCTTGTTGAATACGTCATTAATGAAGACGGGCGCATGACTGTTCATAACGATACGGCCCAATGGTATGCCTATATCGACATGACAACACAAACAGAAAAACTTTTTCATTTTATCAAACAAACCATCGACATGGAGTTGGTCGAAGAATTGTCATTTCTGGTCAAGTACGATGCGACCAAAAAAGCTATTCAAAAAATCGTGGATATGCCCGACCAGCAGATCGACTTGTTTATTCGTTTTTGTATTCAAAACAGCGGGAGACTTTCGGCTCGAAAACGATCCAGCCAGTTTGACTTTTTATCTGAAGATGAAATTGCCCGTATGGAGCAAGTTGTTCAATCGACCTATTCATAGAGGTTAAAATTCAATTCGTCTTCTGATGTTTGATGCAGCAAAGGCACACCAACTTGTAAAAAACACAATTGATAAATTTTGGTCTGTCTGGATTTGTTTTTTACCACCAGTAAATTAATTAATGTTTGAAGGGACGCTTGCAGATTCAAAGTGACTGCTTGAGTGAGTCGCGGTGTTTCACATCATCGCGCTGTGATTTAATATTTTGGGCGCGGTGTCAACTGTCTCAAGAAATCTCTTTTAGGCATGGAAAAAAACCTTCAAGGTTTTACCACTTTTTTCGTTTCCAGTTGATCACAAGTAGGACAACAGAACAGAGGGCGAGGCCCAGGATGCCGTAAAAGGCGTGTGGGTGACCGCTTAATGGAATCTTGACGTTCATCGAGAAGGCGCTGACTACCAGGGTGGGGACCATGATCCCGATGGTGATGAGGTTGAGGGTCTTCATGAGCACGTTAAGATTGTTGCTGACAATGGAGGCACGGGCATCCATGAGACTCGCCAGAATGTTGGAGTAGATTTCTGCCTGCCTGGCACACTGGTTGTTTTCGATTAACGTGTCATCGAGAAATTCCATTTCATCGGCTGTGAACCCTATTTTGTGGGCGTTGTGTTTGAGTTTTTCGATCAGCATCCCGTTGGAGTGGATGGCATTGACGTAATAGACCAGGCTTTTGCCAAGCGTAAACAGGTGGATCAGGTGGCCGTTGTCCATGGCGTGGTTGACCTTTTTTTCGAGGTCGTCTGAAATCATGTTGATCACCTTAAGGTGTTCCAGAAAGTGAAAGATAGACCGGTAGATAATTTTAAGGACCAGATCGTTAAAGGAGCTGATTTTAAGGAAATGCTTGCCTTCAAAGAGAGGGGAGTCTTCGGTTTGGACGATGATGAGCTTGTTGACAAATAAAAAGACACCCGTGGATGCCACCTTAAACAACAGTTTTGCCTGGCCCGTGTAGTTTTTGGGACGGTTGAAGATGATGGCGTGGTGGTTGGGTTCAAATTCGAGTCTCGGGAGTTCGTCGGGGTCGAGGGCAGAATTTAACGTGTGCTCGTCGATCTGCAGGGTGTCAATGAGCAGGCGCTTTTCTGCATCGGTGGGGTTGATGTATATAAAAATGTTGGCGCTGTCTTCAGCACACTCAATAATTTTTTGTTGTTCTATTTTGTGTGTCTTAAGCATGACGATTCTCCGTTCATGGTATGAAATGACCACTGCCGGTTGCGCCGCCTACAGTTTTTTTATGACAAAGGCAATCATTAATGACATCGTAGATGAAGATGTTGAGGGGTTGGTTGTAAAAATACGGGTTCAAGTGTCTGGTGAAATATTACAGACCTTCTCTTAAAAACTCTGCCGCCTTCTCTGGGGCCATGGTATTGATGATGCAGTCTGTTGCTCTCTCAAAGCCAGCAATGCTGGTGGTGATGGGGATCACCTCGATGTGCCAGTGATAGTTTGCTGATCCCGACTGCGCGGGGTTTGTGTGAAGGACAAAATTGTAAGAGGGCCTGTTTAAGACACGGTTGAGTGACCTTAAAACCAGCCCAAGATTTCGCCCTGTTTTAAAAAGCGTCTCCTGATCGGCGTCTTCAAAACCTGCCTGATGTTGTGTGGGGATCACCCAGGTCTCAAAGGGGTAGCGTGAGGCATGCGGACAAAACGAAACAACATGACTGTCGTGCGCTACCAGATAAACCTTGTTTTCCCGTACCTGTTTTAAAAGGTCGCAATAGACACAACGGTTGTTTGTATTAAAATAATCCTGCGCACCCCGAATTTCCTGCTCCACAAGGCCTGGCACAAACGGCATGGCCACAAGCTGTGAGTGCGTGTGTTCGAGGCTGGCCCCACCGCGTTTGCCGTGATTTTTAAAAATCTGGATGTAACAAACAGCGCTGTTTTTTTTGTGAAACCTGATGCGTTCCTGCCACGTCAGAAACACGCGCAGGATCGCTTGATCATCAAAGTCGGCAAATTGTTTTTCGTGATCGGTCCCCTCAATCATGACCTCGTGTGTCCCATACCCCCCCATGGAGAGATAAAGCCCGCAGTTTGTGATGAGCGGTTTGTCTTTTACGGAGAGGGCGGGATAAAGATTGTTGACGACGCGTACCTGCCACCCCGGTGTGTCCGGCAGTGTCCCCTGATTGCGCATGGCAAAGACTTCGGGCGGTGTGGCTGTTTCGTTGCCGACATCAAAGGGGCAGAACCCGCCTTTGGCGTATTCAGTCGTCTGTTCCGCAAGATCACTGGGGCGTCTTGCCCTTTCGGCTGCGATGATGACCCAGCGGTTGATGATGGTATCTTTTCTAAATTCTGTCATGAGATTCCTCTCATTGATCTGTTGACTGCGTGCTGGGATCAGGGAAGGTCGTCATCAGGCGGCCTGCACGTTGTCTTTTAATGCATGTCCTGATTTGTGATCTCTTTCGCCTTCAAGGGCGTTTTTTAAATAGACTTTAAGTCTCTCATTCTGCCCACCGGTCCCATCGTAGAACAGATTGACAATAGGCATGCCCAGTTCTGCTGCAATCTGCCTGAACAGGGCCGTGGTGACTGTCACCGGCATACAGCAGAATGGGGCAACATTGACCACCATTGAGGCCCCTTGTGCGGCGTATTTGATGGCGCGGCCCAGAGAGAGGACGGCCTCTCCGCCGATGTTTTCGGCCATGCAGGCAAATCCTGCATCGAGTGTGTCGTTGACGCGGGGTTCGTGACGGTCATCCAGAAAAGGCGATGCCGCCCTGTAAAGTTTGCGCTCCCAGTGATACATCCAGCGCCATTTGATGTAGGATCGCACTGTGTTCCAACTGATCTTGTAGGCGTGGTGTCCGGCAATGTTGCGTGGACAGCTTGTGTACAAGATCCACTCCGACACAGGGACCATCCAGGCCTCGCCGCCAAGGTCTTCTATCGAACGGATCAGATTCTCGTTGGCGTAGGGATTGTTTCTGATGTAAATTTCTCCCACCACACCGACCAGGGGTTTTTTGTGCCGGTTGTTGACAGGTATGCTAAAAATATTTTTTACAGCGTGATGCAGGGCACTGACCAGGTCGCCGTTCTTTTCAATCACAGCAGCAATGTATGAGACAAGATCGTGAGCGGTTTGGTCGGTCTGTCCTTTGCTGATTTCGTAGGGTCTGACCTTGCAGACCGATTTAAACAGGATATCGGAGGCCAGCATCGACTTCCAGATGGTGCGGCGGATGGGTTCGTCAAGTCCCTGATAGCCGTTAAAGCTGGTGGGGGAGAGGATGCTCACATCGTTAAAGCCTTCCTTGTCAAGAATCTGTCTGTGTAAAGTCGCGTACTGGCCAAACCTGCAGGGTCCCTGGGCGGTCGGCATAAAGAACGCGTGTTTTTTGCCCTCGTCTTTTGATTCGTTTAATGTCTTGATCAGTCGCCCGATGGTGAGGGCCGTTGGCAGACACTCGGAGCCGCGTGTGTGTGTCCTGCCGATCTCAAATGTTTCTGCGGTTGATTCGGGAAGGGTGCGCGCCGTGTAACCGTGACAGTTAAGAGAGGCCGCCAGAAAACGCGCTCCATAGGGATGCATGTCCGGGACCCACAGGATGCGTTCTTTAAAGTCATCAGTGGGTTCTTTGTATTTATGTGTCTGCATTTTACAGTTGACAGAGCGCGGGTGCGTCCCATGCAAAACAGAAGATTTCGTCGCGTCGTTGCGCCAAGCGCCAGCTTGGTGTCTAGGAATTTCAAAGTCGACAGAGCGCGGGTGCATCCCATGCAAAACAGAAGATTTCGTCGCGTCGTTGCGCCAAGCGCTAGCTTGCTTTTTCTTTTCGGGTTTTAAATGGGGTTTTTTAAGCACGTCAAAAAAGGCCTCGATACGTGTCATGTATCCTGCATCGGCACCGTGTTCGTCGAGTTCAAGGACGAGAAACGGCTTGTTGCCCATAATTTCCTCGGCGTAGCTTAACAAAAAACTGTCCGGGCCGCAGCTGAAATTTGTAAGGTACACGGCATCGAGAAGGTCGTTGTTTTTTACTTCGTAAAGGGTGGCAAGGATTTTCTGGCCGTAGTCCCAGTAAGTGTTTTTGTACTGGCCTTTGAGTGTTTTAAGCTGGGGCCTGATAAAATCAAGCGGGATAATCGTGCGACCCTGTTCTGAGAGTTTTTGTGGAATTCCCAAATTGATTCCCGTATCAAAATTATTGTAGGGCCTGCCGATCAGGACCACAAGTTTTTCATTGTGTTTTTTGGCCTTGATCAGGGCCTTTTTTCCCTCATCGTAGCAGAACTCTGTAAAGTCGTGCTGTGCGGCCAGTGCATTGATCCATGCCTGCCTGATTTGAAGCCGGGTTTTTTTGAGGGGCTCTCTGAGAGTGGCTGCCAGACGCTGCGCGAGGGCAGCGGGGTCAAGCCGCATGTCCACAACGGGATCAAGAATATGGTCTGTTTGAAGGTTGTTGAGCTTGAATGCCGACTTGACATACGAGGGTGATCCCTGAACGTAGGGGCAGAACACCGAGGCGGTTGTGCAGTCATTGCCCTGTGCGTGTGTCATTTGCGGGATGAAGATATAATCAACGCCGTCTTTTTCGTGCAGGGCGCAGGCGTGGCCAATCATGACCTTGGCGGGAAAACAAAAGTCGGCACCTGCCATCTCGGTTCCCCTGCTTCTGATCTCTGCTGTTGTTTCGCCTGAGAGCTGTATTTTACACCCCAGACTGTTAAAAAAACTGCGCCACAGCGGGAGGTATGTGTACGTGTTAAAGGCCTGCGGGATACCGATGACAGGCGCGTTATCGGGCAGTTTGATGCCCCTGCCGGTTTCAAAGAGCAGCCTCTGTCTTTTTCTCATCAGTTGATAATGGGGGGTGACACGCACTTTGGAGTCATCGGGGTCGCGGCCGCACAGATATCCCCACGAAGGGCCTTTGGCGATGCCTTCGATGTCGCCAAAAGTAATGGCGCAATCGTTGGGGCACAGGTCACATTGTTCTTTGCGTATCGTTATTTTTTTCTTTTCGATCGCGAGTCCCCTAAACTGCGACGTCACTGTGCCATGTCTTGACTGCATGCTTTCCATCGTCAGCAGGGCGACCCCAAAAGCCCCCATCACATGACAATAGGGAGAAACAACGATCTCGCAGCCCAGCACTCTTTCGAAGGCCGCTACCAGAGCGGGGTTGCGGGCTGTGGCCCCCTGAAAAAATATTTTATTGCGGCTGTAGTGACGGTTGCCGACAACCTTGTTAAGGTAATTTTTTATTACCGAGACCGTCACTGCGGCAAAGGCCTCCTGCGGTGTGGCCCCGTTTTGCATCAATCTTGTGATGTCCTGTTCCATAAAGACAGTACAGCGGTCTGTGGCCCGGGGAGGGGTGATGCCGAGAACCGACTGCCCCGCCTCAGCAATGGGAAAGCCGAGCTTTGATGCGAGTGCTTCGATAAACGAGCCGGTGCCGGCGGCACAGACATAATTCATGTTGGCATCGCGGATGTGCCCGTCTACGAGATGCATGTACTTGGAATCCTGTCCGCCGATTTCAAAGATGGTGTCAACACCTGGATCTGTGTGCGTGGCCCCGGCGACGTGCGATGAAATTTCGTTCATGACGCAATCGGCGCCGATGAGTGCCCCGACAATCTTGCGGCCGCTGCCGGTTGTTCCAACACCGAGTATGTCAAATCTGATTTTTTTGTTTTCGGAGAGTTGTCTCAAACTTTTAAAAAGAAGCTGTGTGGCTTTGATAGGGTTTCCCAACGTTTTGCGGTAGACGTCGACCAGGACCTCTTTTTTTTCGTTAACAAGTACAAGTTTGGTACTTGTCGAGCCGATGTCGATGCCGAGATACACGCTGACAAAAGGATTGCCGGGCAGTTTTGATATGCGGATCTCGCTCGCGTCTTCATCAACGGAGGATTCACCGATCTCGAACGAGGGGTATTTTGATTTTTCCATCGTCAGCGGCCAGTCAAACCTTGTGATGGTCTTTGGGGCGTGAGGGTTCATTCCCAAAAAAGAAACTGTCCCTGCCTTTGTGTTGGCGTTAAGGGCGGCACCAAAGGCCGCCATGAACTGCGGGTTTTCGGGGACATTGATCAGGTGAGGGCAGGTGAGATTAAGCCAGCGTATCACTTCTTTGTTGAGGGCAACCCCGCCAATCACCGCTGTTTGCGCGTTGAGCGGTCGACCGTGCAGCAGGGTGCCCAGCAGTGTGCGCGTCATCCCGCGGCAGAGTCCGGACCACATCTCTTGACTCCCATACCCTTCCTGCTGTCTGTGGATGAGATCGCTCTTTGCAAAGACGGAGCAGCGGGTCGCGATGGAGGGAGGTGAGTCGACGGGTTTAAATCGTGAGAGGTCCTCGTAAGAGATGCCGAGTCTTGCGGCCTGTTCGTCGAGAAACGAGCCTGTTCCCGCGGCACACATTGAATTGGCCGCAAACCCTTCGAATGCGCCGTCGGCTGTCAACTGTATGAGCGTTGATGACACACCGCCGATGTCTATAATAAAACGGATTGAGGGCAGTTTGTGTTTGATCCCCTGAATCTGGCAGAAGGTTGTGTCGAGAACAGGGAGTGCCTGCTGTTCTGTCAGACAGTCTGCATTGTTCCCTGTGATCCCTACGGTGTCGTCATCTGTGACCTTGAGTTCATCGAAGGCTTTTTTTAGGGAGGCCAGGGGGTTGCCCTGGTGACGTTCGTAAAAACTGCCGCTCATGATGTCGTTGTGATCAAGGCAAACAACTTTTGTAAACAGGGCTCCCATGTCGATGCCGATGCGCCTGTTGTTGGTGTGATATGCATTCATCGGGGGCGGCAAATATAACGATCAAGACAGAATAACAAGTAAATTGACGTGCGGCTTGATTAGCCTTTGAACTCCGACGGCAGTTCTTGTTTGAGCAGCACACCTTTCTGCAGGGTGTTTATTTTTTCGGCGAGGCTGTGAAAGGCATCGTCTTTTCTAAACGAGATTTCCCTGTATTGTCTGGTCGCGATGATCTCGTCGAGTTCTTTTTCGAGACGATAAATGGGACCGGCAATCCTGTTTGTGATGAGGATGGTCCATAAAATGATGAGCCCTATCATGGCGGGGATGCCCAAACACAAAACCATGGTGGCGGCGGCAATGGTGTCTTCGATGGCTGCTTCCAAAAGATCGATGGGCCCTGTTAACAAGCCTTCGATGTATTTAAAATTGTAAAGAACCGAGATCCCCAGAAAAATGGCAGGGATGATAAAAGAAAGGCAGACAACAAAGATGATTTTGTATTGAACTTTTGGTGTGACAACGAATCTGGTTCTTTTGGTATTCATGGGGGTCTCATAACAACAATCACAAAGAACCTCAACCCCTCTCTCAGGAGGCTGTCTCAATCGATAGCCTCTATGGTGATGGTTGTCATCAAAGTGTCGATCCAGAAAGTGACGAAATTATTTAAACTTGAAATCATAAATCCAAACACGATAAGACGGAGCAACACGATAAAACACGATAAGACGGAGTTAATCTCATGAACCACCAGCCCAAAGAGGCCCCCTCTCCCGACCCATCACCTCAACAATCCGCTTTGTATACCTACGCCAAGTTCAGCGGGTTTGGGCTTCAGCTTGGGGCGAGTTTTCTGTTGGGGATCTACGGGGGCAAATACCTCGATGGTCAGCTTGACACACGCCCGCTCTTTCTCGTCATAGGGGCCCTGTTGGGGATGGCCGCCGGTTTTTACTCGGTGTACAAATTGATCGTTCAAACCAACAAGCGAAAAAAACAATGAATAGTAACTTGCAAATGGACGCACAACTCAAGACAGTTTTGGTGGTGACTGCCGGCCTGGGTATTGTTAGTGCCTTGATATCACTAGTGTATTTCAAATCCACCCCCATTGTCCTGGGTGTGCTGTCGGGTTGTGTGCTTGGACTTCTCAACTTTGTTTTTTTAATAAAAATTGTTGTCAAACTTTTTGATCAGAATTACAAAAGCAAGTCAGTTATCGCCGTGTTTTTCTTGCTCAAGTTGCTGGTGGTGACGGTGGTGTTGTGGCTGTCGTTCTGGTACACATCGGTCGATAAAATGGCGTTTGCAGAGGGGTACCTCTGTTTAATTGTTTCCATCACCCTTGTTCAGGTTATGGGCACGCAGACAAGTTACTAACTTGACTTTGCCGCGGTTGAGTTCCTCCATTTTTCGAGGCATGCACCCGCGCTCTGTCGACTTTGAGATTCCTACAAATAAACATAAGGAAAGTGCTATGCTTATCTCAGAAGGTTTTTTGTTTTTCAGTACTCTTTATCACGGGTTTAATCATTCCAACATTCATGTGGTGCATGGGTTGCTTGTGCTGTTGTTTTTGCTGGTCATCGGCATTCTGTATAAAGCCGCACAAAAATCTGTCGATGCAGAGGTCCTCCCCAGCGAGCACGTCAGCATCAAAAACATCCTGCAGGTCACCGTCGAAGGCCTTCTTAACCTCATCAGAGGGATTGTGCCGCACCACACAGAGGATTATCTACCCCTTCTTGCTGCTGTGTTTGTTTACATTTTTGTCTGTAACATTATGGGGATCATCCCCGGGTTGCTCCCTCCCACCGAAAACCTCAACACCAACTACGCTATCGCGATCACGGTGTTTGTTTATTATCACTACGTGGGGCTTAAGCGTGTGGGGTTTAAGGCGTACATGGAGCATTTTACGGGCCCCAGCATTGGTTCTACCATCGGGCTTGTCCTCTTTAGATTTTTATTTTTCGCCCCGCTGATGTTTGTGATCGAGATCATCAGCCACAGCATCAGACCGTTCTCGCTCTCTCTGCGTCTCTTTGGTAATATCTTCGGAGATCATCAGGTGTGGTCCATATTTGCCGATCTTACCAGTACCGGTTACGGGATGCTTTTGTTTTTTGTACCCATTGTCTTTTTGTGCTTTGGAATCTTTGTTTCTTTTGTACAGGCGTTTGTCTTTACGCTGCTCTCAACGGTTTACGTTGGATTGGCTGTAGAGAAACACGAGCATTAAACTCTCACCCCGGTTGTGGCACAACTGTTGTGTACAACGGCAGAAGAAAAATATTTGCTGTCCTGTCCGTAAAGATTGGATGGGTTTTTAAAAACCTGTCTTGTGTTATTTTAAAAGAGGCTTCCAGTTACAAAAAGATTTTTAACACGATCAGGGTTTATTCCCCGATCAAGGAGACACTATGAAGACACTAACATTTCTGTTTACAGTCGTTTTGAGCGTCATCGTCTCTGGTCTGGTTTATGCCGAGACCGGTGAAGTTGCTGCGGCCGCGGGCCTTGGGGCCTTTGGACCCTTCTTTATGATGGGCCTTGCCTCGGGTCTGGGCACACTGGCTCAGTCACGTGCGGCTGCTGCGGCCCTCGAAGGGATTGCACGTAATCCCCAGTCCGTCGCGCAGGTTCAGACACCGCTCATTCTGTCACTGGCTTTTATGGAATCACTGGTGCTGTTCTCGCTGCTGGTGGTTTTTGTAAAGTAAAAATTAAGTATGTGTCTAGAAATTTCAAAGTCGACAGAGCGCGGGTGCATTCCTCGCATGACGGAGGGACTAAAATCGCGTCACAGTCAAGTTAGTAACTTGAAAGTCCAATAGTACGAGGGCGGCTTTGTGCCGCCCTCGTTGTTTTGATGTTAAAAGATAACATAAAATATATCGCGGTCGAAGGGCCCATTGGTGTCGGCAAATCCAGTCTGGTCAAGATGATGGCTGATGATTTTAAGGCAAAGTCCGTCTTTGAAAACCCCGATGAAAATCCCTTTATCACAAATTTTTACCAGGACCCTTTACGATACGCCTTTCAGACTCAATTATTTTTCCTGCTGTCACGCTATCGTCAGCAGACAGAACTCAAGCAGCAGGATCTTTTTGATCAACGGATTATCTGCGATTATCTCTTTGCCAAAGACATGATCTTTGCCAATATCAACCTGACAGACGACGAATTTGCCCTTTACAGCCAGGTGTACAAACTCCTCGATCAAAGGCTTCCCAAGCCCGATGTGATTATCTTTATGCAGGCAAGCCCAGAAGTCCTCATGAAGCGCATCCGCATGAGAAAAAAAGAATACGAACACAACATAGACCCCAGTTATGTCTTTCGCCTCTCTCAGGCGTACAGCCAATATTTTTTTCAATATAAAGAAGCCCCGGTCCTTGTGGTCAATACATCCGGGCTGGATTTTGTAAAACATGTTAAAGATTACGAGATGCTCAAGAAAGAACTTTTTTACCTGCTCAAATCGGGCCTGGAAAAACACTATGTGACGATCGACCCGCGGTAATGCCCTGCGGATCGTGATTTGCGGTGAGGATAACACAATGAGTAAAGTCATCAAGCAGACAACATCAAAGGTCACAATCAACAAAATAAAATCGCTGTACCATCACAATCAAAAGATAGCGGCGGTGACGGCGTACGATTACACGATGGCCCGTATTGTAGACAGCGCCGGTGTCGATATCGTGCTGATCGGCGACTCCATGGGCATGGTCATTCAGGGAGAAAAAAACACACTCCCTGTCGAAATAGAGCACATGATTTACCACACCAGGTGTGTTGCCAAAGGTGTGGAACACGCCCATGTGATGGCAGACATGCCCTTTATGTCTTATCAGGGGAGTCATGAAGACGCCGTGCGGAACGCGTGAAAATTATTAAAGGCCGGGGCCGAATCGGTCAAACTCGAGGGGGGCGAAGAAATTACCGACCTCGTGTGGTACTTAAACAAGATTGGTATTCCGGTGGTGGGACACATTGGTCTTAAGCCGCAGTCCATTCACACGATGGGGGGCTATAAGGTCCAGGGCAGGACAAAACTCGATGCCGATGCGATTTTTAACGATGCGCAGGCCCTCGAAGAGGCAGGCGCGTTTGCCCTTTTGTTAGAGGGTCTCCCCATGGAGGTGGCAGAAGAAATCACCAGAAGCATTCAAATTCCCACTATTGGTATTGGCAGCGGGCCCCACTTAAGCGGGCAGATTCTGGTGCTGTATGATATTTTGGGCGCCGATCCCGAATTCAAGCCGCGTTTTGTCAGACAGTACATCAACCTGCACGAGACTGTTCAGACAGCGCTTAAGTCTTACATTAACGATATCCGCACGGGCGAATTTCCCTCCGAAGAAGAATCTGTTCACAGGACACTGGTTGAGGTTAAACGGGCACAGTCGTGATCACAGTGTTTCAAGGGGCGCGTTTGTGTTGTCCTGACCTTTAAGGCGGTCGAGTTCCTGAAGAAGCTCCTTGTTTTCTACTGTGATTTTTTCGTACCTCGATTTGAGTGCGTTGTAGTCTTTTTGAAGCTCCAGAAATTTTTTGTCGGCCTCTTTAAGACTTTGCAGGTATGGCCCTGTCTGGTCTGGGGGCTTTGGCGTCAGGACAATCGGCGGGGTTAACGTTGTCTCTGTCTGCGGGGTTTGTTTTTTTTCGGGTTCAAACTGTTGCGGTTTGGTGATGTCTGTTATTTTGACGAACGGGCGATGTGGGGTTGTTGCCGTACCTGGTGTGTTTGTTTGCAGGGGGGGAGGCGTCACAGTTTTTTGGGTGATGTGTTCGTTGACCAAGGGAGGGGCGTAGGTAAAATCTTTTTCGGAAAACATTTTATCCCTTGATTGCGGGATATGAAGCTGCGGCAGTATTTTTTTGATAAAGGCCACATCGATCTGTGTGTTGTACTTTGAGTAAATGACATAACCAATAAGCGCCACGTAAGAAAAGACAACCAGCCAGGATAATCCCAGAACAAGGCCCATTCTTTTTTTGAGAGGGCTGACCAGATACGGGGATAAATAAATCACCAGAGGGACAGTCCAAAGCCACACGGGAAATCCGCTGAAAAAATCCAGAGAAAAGGCAACGGCTGCAAAGAGGATGATGTAGCCAAAGAGACGGTAAATTTTGGCGTTGAGATGTGTGCTGATTTTAAGGGGGTCGATGAGGATAAAAAGACTCACCACCAGCGCCACAAGACTGATAAACAGATTGAGTTCGACCTTGTGATACAGGACGCCAAAGATCCCCACATGAAAGATAATGGCCCCTGTGGTCTCGATGACCTTACGGCTCTTGTCGGAGAATTTAAAACCCAATATAATGATGGCGAGCCCTATGGCCCCGATGATTGAAAAAATAATAAGGTGTTGTTCTAACATGCTGTGACGTATCTCACGAAACTTGTCATGTTTTCAAATGAAATGTTTTGGCTGGGAGGTTGTTGGAGAACCTGTCTGTTTGTTTATTGGCACCGCCGTCTTCCGTATTATTAGCAGTTGCAAGAAGGTGTTTATCGGTATTAAAGTAACGCACAGTGAATACAAAAAAAATCCACAAAGAGTTGTCCCTGTTTTTCTTTCTTGTTGGTCTTGTTCTTCTGGGCTTTCTTGTGCATCGTGTGGGTGTGGGGCAGGTCATGGATGTCTTTACCAGTCTGGGGTTTAAAATCGGTTATGTTTTTATTTTTCCCGTGACGTGGTATCTGGTTCAAAGTGTCGCGTGGTGGTGGCTCTTTGACGATGGTGACGTCAGGGTTCCTTTTCTTCATGTTTTTCTTGCAAAGATTTCGGGCGAGGCCGTTAATACGGTGACGCCGGTCAGTTTTCTGGGCGGTGACCCGTTGAGGATTTATCTTTTGCAAAAAAGGGTTTCCAGGACAAATGCGACGGCCTCGGTTGTGATAGACAGAACCATGTACATGCTTGGCGTTTGTATGCTGCTCCTTGTGACACTCATCGCCGCGTGGTTTTATCTGCCCCTGCCCGGGGCGTGGCAGATTCTCTTTCCGGTCTTTACAGTGCTCTTGTTTGCTGCCTTTGTTCTGCTGGTGATTTTTGAAAAGAACGGGATGTTCTCGATGCTCAGCAGGGTTTTGCAGAGGACAGGCATTCAACGGGACAGGCTTGCAGAACTCAGTGACAAGATTGAAAACCTCGACCGACAGATCGGGTCATTTTACAAAGAGAACAAGACCCTTTTTTTTGGGGTCATGCTGCTTCAGTTTGTCGGGCGCTTTTTGGGTGTGGTCGAAATCTACCTTATTGTCAGTTTGTTAAACCTCCCCGTTCCTTTTATTCACTGTCTCTTCATGGCCTCGCTCACCATTCTTATCAATATGGCCTTTGTGTTTATCCCCGGCAGCATGGGGGTGATGGAAGGGGGGTACGGCGCGCTGCTTTACCTCCTTAAACTAGATCCCGCCTATGGCATCGTGATTCAACTCATCAGAAGGATTCGGTCCTTTTTCTGGATCGGGGTGGGACTTATTGTGATCTTGATATACAGGCCTCATAAGGTGTAAACTATCTCCCATGCAAAACTTATTCGCAATGCTCATAAAAAAATGCCTGTTGTTTTTTAAACCGGTTCTGGAATGGTTGTTTTTGCAAAACGAGGCAAAGATTATAAACCATCAGGCGATTGTCAAAGATCAATCCCTTTCGGGGATGGTGGATACATTCAATGTGTGGCACCGGTGGATCTATCTCCCTTTCTTTAAAAGGGTGCAGTACCTTGCAGACGACATCTCAAAGATCAAGGCTGTCACAGGGCCCACGGTCTTTATCATGAAGAACAAGGGGCAGCTTGAGTATCATTATTTCAACCATCTTTTTTTAAAAGAAAAGATCCCCTCCATATATTATGCAAACAAATCGATGACCATCCACTGGTTGCCGTTTAACAGGTTGTGGTCCTGGTGTGTTTTACGACTCAAGGCGTTTTACGAAAACCCGGCCCAGGAGGTCTTTGACGAAAAAAAACACATTGCCTCTGTTTTTGAAAAAGGGAGAAACGCCCTTCTCAATCTCGTGATCTCACGCGATTATCTCTTTGGCCTCATCAAGACAGACCCGCTCGATGTCTTAAAGCCGCTGATTGAGATTCAAAAAACTTTTGACAGTCCTATTCATGTGGTGACCCTGCAGTTTATTTACGACAAGCACCCGCAGAAGGTCGAAAAGACCTACTTTGATCTGCTCTTTGGGGAAAAATCAAACCCGGGTGCGGTCAGAAAGTTTCTGCTTTTTATCCTTAAGTATCGCGGCCAGCCACGGGTTAAATTTGGCGACCCCCTTAACCTGGCCGAGTTTATCCAGCAGAGGGCCGATGTAAACGAAACACATCAAGGCACCGCACTGCTTCGTCACATAGAAGACAATCTCAGGATAGAGCATGCCCGCATGACCGGTCCAAAACTCATGTCAAAAGATGCAAGGTTGGAAGAAATTATGGGGGACCAAACCTTTGTGGACGAACTCAAAAAAATGGCCATCGAAGACAACACCAACCCGGATGAATACACGGCGAGGGCCGCAAGGTATCTTCAGGAGATCGCCGCAGATGTAAATTACAGCTATATTCACTTTGCCCATGTGACACTTAAATATCTCTGGGACAGGGTCTTTGACGGTCTTGTGGTCAAACACGATCAACTGGACAAGGTTCGCAATATCGCCGGAAAAAACCCCGTGATCCTTGTGCCGATGCACAGGTCTCATATCGATTATCTCCTTATTTCAGATTTGTTTTACATGCATAACATCACGTTCCCGCATGTGTGCGCGGGCATCAACATGAATTTCTGGCCCGTGGGCAGGATTGCCAGAAAGTGCGGGGCCTTCTTTATCAGGCGCAGCTTTGGTGGTGACAGACTTTACAAGGAGACGCTCTACCGATACATCAAATCGCTGGCTACGTCGGGGCACTGCATCGAGTTTTTTATCGAGGGCACCAGATCCCGCACGGGAAAGATGCTTAAACCCAAGATGGGAATTTTAAGCATGGTGATGAGGGCTTTTTTCGAAGGCGCCTGCGAGGATGTTTATTTTGTGCCGATTGCGGTCAACTACGATCACCTGCTCGAGCAAAAGGCCTATCAAGAGGAGGGTGAGGGCGCCGATAAAAGCAGGGAGAACGCCGGTGAACTCTTAAAGACACGCAGAATTTTCAACAAGCGTTACGGCAAGGTTTATATTGAGTTTGCCGATCCCGTCTCGTTAAGGGAGTATTGCAGGACACACGATGTGGCAGCGGCTTCAACAGACGCGGCCGTCCTGCTCAAGAGGGAGGCGGGCGGTTTTGCAAGTCATCTCACGTATCACATGAACAAGGTCGCGGTGGTGACTCCCACGGCCCTTGTTTCAACGGCCATCATGTCGTTTGCAAGCCGGACATTTAACGCGGAGACGCTTGACAGAAGGATCAAACTCTTAAAGGACTACCTTGATTTTAAAGAGGTGGAGTATTCTGATCTCATCAACTTCAGTGATCAATATGCCTATGCCGAGGCGATTAAAAGGTTTGTCGCACAGGGAATCCTCAAGGAGATGGAGACATTTGAAGACAGGTTTTACATGTTCGAAGACAAATACAGGCAGAATCTCGACTATTATAAAAATAATATTCTGCATTTTTTTGTGTCGCTGGTTTGTTTTTGCAAGATTCTCAACACATACGAAAATCATGCGGAGTTTTATCTTGAGACGGCCGTCAAACAACACGAAAATATCCGAAAAATACTCAAGCACGATTTTACCTTTAGCACGCGCCAGCCTTTAAAGCAGCATCTTTTGCGCGTGATAGATTTTTGCGTCCAGTGCGGTTTTATCAGTTTTGACGAGGGGTCTTTAAAAATCACAAAGCGGTTGACCAACGCCGTCTTTGACGATTTTTGCGCCTATCAGGGTCTGCTGGATAACTTTTTAGAATCGCACCTGATCGGCCTTAAATTTATCAAACACAAAAAAATCGAGAGGCTCGAAAAAAAGGCGTTGATTAAGGAAATACTCATCAAGGCAAGGCCCATGTATCTTCAGGGCAGCCTTAAACACCCGGAGGCCCTCTCCCGATTTAATCTTGAGAACTCTTTTGACTGCTTTGTGGATCTGGGGATTCTTAAGTGTGACAATGACAAGGGCAGGGGTTATTTTACAGCAACAAACGATGCGGTCCTTGTTGATTCGTGGATCGCCACTCTTGATAAAATGCTTAAGGTTTTGCTTCCGCTGGGTGGGGCCCAAATACCGGTCGCTGCAAGCGCAGAAGGGGTGTCAGAGCAGGATGGCTGGCATTAAACCCAGGGGCCCTGTCGGACAATTCCAACTTTTGCCAAGCACTGCTGTACTTGGCAAAAGTTGAATGACTATAGTAAACACGGAAGGCACCCCGAACCTTGGGTATCATGTGTCGATACAGCGACTAAAGGACTCAGGGCGCAGATCTCAAATCTGATCTTATCTCACAGCCTGAATGCTGACGGTGGGTGTGTCGACCCACTGGCTGTTCCACCAGCTCCAGTAATCGGCATCGTTGGGGATGTTGCTTTCAAGGTTGGCCCAGCAGGCATTGGCGACTTCTGTTTTCATTTTAAAGTTCTTGCCCAGAAATTCTTTGACCGCGACTTGTCTGACCTTGATCTCTTTTTTCATCTTGGCAAAGTTGCAGCCTGTGATTTTACCGGTCTTCATGTTGCATTTGCAGCTTGAAGTGTATTCGGAGAGCTTTTTGTTGAGATCGTCCACAACGGCCTTGTTGATCAGGTTTTTACCCTCATCAGATGCGGTATTGACGATTTTATCTCCGATAGAACTGCCGGTATTGACCTTGGGTAGTCCGAAGGCAAAGACGGCGGTTGTGACAAACAACAATGCTACGGTGATAGCAATGAAATGAATTTTTTTCATATGGGATACTCCTTGATAATTGGTTAAAACTTCAGAAGGCCATGCCTTAATATACGGTTTAATGGCCAAGACAAGTGTTTTTTTGAAATGGGTGTTGTCATCGGATGCTGGATCTTTGGGCGTTTCCATAACCCGCATAAAGCGGAAAACACTACGCGGGCGGACACCATGCAAAAATTGATGCCGAAACGCGTAGAAAAAACCTTCCAAGGTTCTAAATTTGACCCTCTTTATCCTTGAATGTCTGATCTGCATTGGCTATCGATCAGTTTCATGAATGGTCCCGTCATTCAACTTATAGTCAACAACGAAGATTTTTTAACAAGTCGTCATCTTGATAAAACACTTCGGCGCATCGTTGACCCTGCCACAAAAGATTTTAATTACGATAGCTTTTCTGCGCGAGAGACAGGTGTCGATAAATTAATCGTTGCCATGCAGACCTTACCCATGATGGCGGAGAACAGGGTTGTCGTTGTCAGGGACGTCGATGCTTACCTGACATCAGAAGAGGCGGGCAAAAAGGCGGCGGCCACAGAGGCGCTCACCTCCTATTTTAAAGATCCCAACCCCCAGACCCATGTGATCATGGTCGCAAACAAGATAGACAAAAGGACATCATTCTACAAGGTTGTGAGCAAGGTTGGTGAGTTTATCGAGTTTAAAAGCCTCTATCCCAATCAGGTCCCGCAATTTATCGAGGCCGAGGCGAGGGGGATGGGTCTTACACTACAACCAGGCTGTGCCGGGCTCATCGCCGAAACTGTTGGCGTTGATCTCATGTCTGTTGTCTCCGAGCTCACCAAGCTTGGTCTTTACGTCACACCCGATCACCTGGTGACCAGAAAGCATGTTAAAGAACTTGTCACCGCGGGGCTTGTCGAAAATATTTTTTTGATCACGGGTCTTATTGCCAATAAAAAATACGCCGATGTCTGCAATCTTTTTATCAGGATGCAGGAACAGGGCGAACCATTAATACTCATCACGTCACTCATTATCAGCCATTTTAGAAAGCTCTTAAAAATAAAATCTGTGTTAAGTGAGACACAAAGTGCCGATGAAAGGGGCCTTGCCGCCCAACTGGGGATTAATAATTTTTTTATCCGGGACTACATCAGTCAGTCAAAAAAGTTTACCTTAAGACAGCTCAATGCTGTCTATAACAAGCTCATGGATCTCTCAGTGGGGATCAGGTCCACAGGCCCTTCACCGGAGACCCTGTTTGAGGCTTTTTTGCAGGAGACGGGGGTTTGATGGTTTTTGGTAGTTCGTAATTCGTAATTGGTTGGGGCCAAATGATGGTTTTTGGTAGTTCGTAATTCGTAATTGGTTGGGGCCAAATGATGGTTTTTGGTAGTTCGTAATTACCATGCCCCCTCCACCATCCGCCGCAGGCGGATTAGGGAGCGTTCTTCGTTCACGTTTTTCGTTCTTCGTTTTTTGGATCAGGGCTGATTTGGGGTGATACTTACGCTCTTCATAACCTGGTAGACGTCGTTTCTAAAGACTAGGTAATCCTGATTTTCCAGTAGCGTCTCGATTACAAAATAGTCATTGCTAAAATCGGACTCGCAAAAGAAAAACTTGAGCATAAGATAACGCTGCTCGCTGTCGACACCCAATGCAAATGCAGTGTGTTCGTCCTTTTGAAAATCTATAAAACGAAAACCCTGTTTTTCGAAGGGCCTTAATAAACGGGTGCGGATTGAGCTGTAATTGTTTCTGTACTCCGATTTTTTGATATGGCTTTTGCTGATGAAGGGCTGGTTTTTGTAGATGCGGATCACGACATCTGCGCCGCGCCTGAGGTATTTAAAATTAACGAGGTCAGAGTTGATGTTTTCGACAACCCGCCAGCGGTCGCTGGGTCGCGAGACAGTGAGACCATCGAGATGAATGGTGTCTTGCGAATCCACTGCCGCCATGAGTATTGAAGGTACGATAAACAGGAGCATGCCGAACAACGTGATCATCAGTGCGGTCTTGTGTGTTTTAAAGGTTGACATGTTAAATTTATGCATAGGAATCTCAAAGTCAATTGAGCGCGGGTGCATCCCATGCAAAACAGAAGGATTCAGCCGCGTCATAGTCAAGTTAGTAACTTGTCGGTCTGGTTTTATATTTGTTTACCCGACCGGGTTTCAATGTTTGCATCCCTTAAATAGGGATTGTGTGCATAATACGCTGTAGTTGGTTTTTTTTTGTTTTTAAAGTACCTGTAGATCAGGTAAAGGTTTATCGAGATACTCGCCAGAAACATGAGGGCAAATAAAATGCCGGACGGAGACAACTGGATGCCGAAATTTTCGATTAAATGTCTGGTCAAAACCTTCTCCTGATATTCTCGTCAAGGCACTTAACAAAAACGTGCC
>JADGCS010000071.1 GCA_015228875.1 Deltaproteobacteria bacterium
CCTCTTTTCTACGTGAGCGAGTGTCGTTGTTTTATTTTTTGCCATCTTGACCTCCGTGTTTTTGTCATAACCGGAGGCATAGCAACTTTTTATTCATGATTCACGCAGGGTCACCGGAAGGACACATAAAACCCGTGATTTAATTAATAAAGGCATCATACAAAAGCAGACATGCACCGTATGTGGCAAACATGATGTGATTGCGCATCATGAAAACTATTCAAGCCCCAACGATGTCATCTGGATATGCGAGGAGCATCATAAAAAATATCATGATGGCAAAATAGGTCTTTTCAAAAACAAACTATGGTGGAATCCCAATCGGCTCCTGCCTGAGAACCTGCGTAATGGGAATATGCCTAAAAAATATAAAATGCTTCAGTCGCAATTCAATCGTAAAAAACAAGAATGAGACGGTTTTTTTTAGAACTGCTTTTCTTGACATCAAGGTCGCCTGACTCATGTACTTTCGAACGGTCTGATCGGCAATGCGAATGCTGTTTTTATTCAAAGCTCGCTGAACAGACTTTATCGAAAAATATGAGCCTTGCTGTTTGAGTTGTGGGAGGATTGTATCAAAGAGATTTGTTTTAATGGGCAGAGAGTTGTTTTTAATTGCATCAATTGAAAAATAAGAGCTTTGCTGTTTGAGCTCGGGGAGGATGGTGTTGAAGAGGGTGAATTTGAGGGGAGATGATTTAATATTGGGGGAATTTTTTTTTATTTTTGTTTTTGTTTTTTTCTTCATATGATTTTTGTTGTCTTGTGCTTGCCACTTTTCCCTTCGTTTATTGTTGTTTAGCAATATTTTTTTAGACAATTATCTTGCTCGCCTGCCACCAATAATAAAATGCCTCTGGATTAGCGGCTTTAATATTGTTGAGTACAGGCCATTTTTGAATGGTCAATTCACGCAGCAGGTTGGCCTGTTCGTTGCTGTATCGCAGTGTATGGATATCAAATACCTGTTCATTCTGTAAAATGATCGCTGCCAGAAGCGCCGTCTTGGCTGCTGCCACCTTGACCTGATCAATCTGTAATGCTGGGCCCACAATGTGTGAATTCACCTTTTTTACACCATCCTGAATCAGTGCCATGCGCCCATCATCTTTTAACCCTCCACGGGTTTGTATCTGACAAATGAGCAACGCTGTTTCTATCGTATCTTGCAAGGCCTGCTCCCATGTAAACCGTGAACCACGATAGTTGTTTTCGGCTTCAAAAATTGTCTTGTGAGTCTTTTTGATTATCTCAAGATCGCTCACCACGCTGAACATCTCACCCAAATCAAAAACCTGTTTAACAACCTGTGTATTGGTCTTGGGCTTAAGGGGCACACCCACTGTCAAAGGTGCAAATGCCGTGAGTTTGTCCCCTGCCAAACTATCAATCGATGGAACCGTAACGGTGATTTCAGAATCTGTTTTGATAAACTTTGTTTTTATGGGGACGGTCTGTGTCGCTGGATAATCAACTTTTTCTTCCAACACATCCAGCAAGACATAATCTCTGCGTTTGGAATACAGGGAATTGTAGAAAAATTTAAAGTGACGTCTTTTGGGTAACCTGTCTTCACCACGCAGGTCTTCTTCAAAACCAACAAACAGTGCTGTTGAACCAATGGCGTTGAGAGTCGATCTGTATCCTTCTGGGGCTTGGTGACTCACAATATCTATGTCGATGGAAAGGCGCCGCAGTGTTGGTAACAACAAGGTCAGGCTTGTCCCGCCCTTAAATACAAACGGAAAATCTTTGGCCTGTGATAGGTTACCCAGCAGCTCCATGGCGTAGATGCACTTTTCCAACAATCCGGGGTCGCGTACCTGCAAGGCCTCGCGTTTCTCGTTTATCCATTCTTTTGTGAAGCAAATTTCTTTAATAAATACCATTGGGTGCGCATTGCCATCTACTTACTGTGCAAAATCAATTTTTGCGCACTAAATAGACTGATATTGTTTAAAAATGAAATGTTTGCCCTATGTTGTCTGGCATATGAAAACAGAACAGCAATATTAATGCGACCAGATTCCAGGGTCTTTTCAATGACGCCTTCGGCCTCGGAGTCATCCATCAGATAAAGTTTGGGGGCTTCAATCAACAAATCGACCAGGATTTTTTCGATGGGGGCTAGATGACTTCCTTTTTTGGTTTCTTTGAAGCAGCCGCGTCTGATGACCACGGTGTTTTCGCCAACTTCAAAGTTTTTTTCAATCTCGGCTTTGCCCGGACTAACGTACACCTCAAAACCCTCATGACGCATCCAGTCCCGCACGCTGAACAAGGCGTCTTGATCCACGTAAATAAACGTAACAAATTTAGCGAGCATGTGATGGGTGAATGAGTTAATCTGTTGGGTGGACCAGCACGAAAAATCCAAGAGCGGAAATTTATCTTTAACCTTTTTTACAAATTTCAAAATGGGGTCGGCATTGAGCACAAATGGTTTTGCAATGGATGAATACCATCCATAACCAGCATCATTCACAATCCCCATGGTCATGGCCTGACTCAGGTACTTGCGCAGGGTTTGATCGGCAACATGAATACTGTGTTCACCCAAAACGCGCTGAACGGCTTTTATTGAAAAATAAAAGCTTTGCTGTTTGAGCTCGGGGAGAATGGTGTTGAAAAGGGTGGATTTGAGGGGGGGGCCAAGAGATTTTTTTTGTTTTGTTTGTCTCATAAAAAATCAACCATAGGTCATGTTAGCCTACCAATGTTTGAGTTCATGTTTTTGGCTTTTTTGTGGCATTTCGTTTTAAGCTAGTCCTGTAGCTAAAAAGCATTTATAAATTTAATAGCGTATTTATAACAATAGGTTACACTGGTTTTATTGCTAGGTTTTTAGCTAAAACCCTTCGTTTATTGTTGTTTAGCAATATTCTTTTCAGCACTCAAAACCCACGTTGGCATTTTTTTTGAGCCAACATTACATATTGTTCCTGTTCGTCGTAGTGATTGTATCAAATTTCTGATTTTATGTTTTTTCTGTGTGAGAGTAAGTACCTCAGACAATTTGGGTAATAATAGGTCATCAAGAATTTCACGGCTCGCCTTCTGATATTTTTTTAAATACTCAACAATTAGCTTTTGGTAATAATCATCATCCAAGCCACGGTTACGAATGTAGCGGGCTTTTTGATTCACCCATTCAGCTACTTTGGCAGAAATGTAGTAATTAGGAGATCGGCCTTCTATCAATTTTTCGGCCCTTAGCTGTTTGATATCTTTTGGCGTTATCTTTTGACGTTTTTGTATACGATCAAGCAAAATAACTTGTGAAAGTTCTAAATTTTTTCTTCTCATCAATATTTGTGTATATTTAACATCGAGAATCTTACCATGAATAGCAACCTCAACTCTGGGCTTACCAGAGGAATGAGGGTCAATGGTGTAATCAGGCAGTGGAAAAAAACGTTCACGTTGTGTTTGAAACATGCGCCGAATACCACTCCCTAGCTGATCAATCATTCTCAAACGAATCATACCATCAATCAGCCACTGATTCCGATAGTGTTCAGGAGGGCTTTGGTTTTGCAACATCCATTCAATGCTTGGTGGAATAAACGTGCCGAGATTAGAAAAAACCAACCGGTCAGGATATTCAACCACGTTGATCTTACCACTTAGGCAATAATCCTGATGAGCAATACAATTGTGCAAAGCCTCACGAATAACCCATGGATCGTATTGAGAAACAGGCGTTGGAAACAGAGAGCCATCGGGCATATATTCCAGCGCAATGTTTCTTATGCGATTAAAAAGGGCACCAGTTGCGAGAATCAAGGGTGTGCCAAAATGCTCTCCACCAATCACTTCATTGTGTTCGGACCTCAATATCCAGCTGATTTTTGTACTGGCCGTCTCAAGATGGTGTGTGGCCTCGTCGCGACCAAGTAACAACAAGGCAGATCGAGTGATGCGCCCCTGCTTGGTGATGTGGGCTTGATTTAAAAAAGTGATGCCATCCAAGCCCATGACTTCGGCACGAATTTTTTCTCGTTTTTTGTCATCTTGCTCAGTTTTGGCACGATATTCAGCAAACTTTTCGTGAGCAAACAGCACAGCATCAGGATCTAAGTCACTCAACGTAGCATCTGGAACAATTTCACCAGACCAGTCGACCTTGGTACCAAGCAATTCCCACAAACGCGCTTCTTTATCGGGGTGCTCTGATAATTTTGTTTTGTGACTATCAATGCGTATGTAACGACACCTGTCAAAGGCAAGGGGGGCGGAACGTGGGGCGTGTATTTCGAGCATCACCACATTACCGTTGCGGTGTTGCACGTCATAAAACTGAAAGTCTGGTCGTGGCGTTATCATCTGACTCAACCACATTATCAATGCTTGGTTACCACCCCCCTTTGCAGAAAAAGGTTTAAAAGAGGTGCCCTTAACAACATGTGTTTCGTTATTCACTCCCCAAATCATCCATGCACGTTCTTTGCCAGCCAAAACTGCAGCATTTGCCATGGCAGAAATAAACGCACCAATATCTTCTGGACGTTCCCAGTTTGATTTAAATTCTACCAGCTCTGATTCGCATTCTTGCTGACAAAATTTTTCCAAAAGCTCCAATAGTGATTTGTTATCAAACATTGTGTACCCCCTCGATGATCCTTCTGGTATATTTTTTTGTCCTGCCATGGCAACTCACAAACTGTATGCTTAAAATTTGTGAGTTCTTTTTAATTTTTAGTAAATACCCGCCTGTTTCAATGCATTGAGTAAACTTGTGATATCTTTTTCCTGAATTGTATTATCCAAACCAACTGACGCCTGATTGCTGTTGAGAAGTCTCGCCGCTTCAATTTCGTGAATTTTGTCGATCATTTTCTGAGAAACACGTTCAATAAGCTGAAATACAGCATCATGTGAACCATATTTTTTTGCATACCATTCAGTAAAATTTTCTTTTGCATAAATACCCGTTTGCACTCGGTGGGCGATGAGTTTATTCCTGAGGGCATCCAAATCAATATAATCCTGATCACTTGTCAATAGGATCGCTTGGTTCAGGGCCTTGAGTTCAATATTCAAGATTTCCCAACCTTCCCGAATTCTCAAAACCAACTCCTCAAGAACCTGATTGCAGGTGCGATTCAGTAAAAAAGAAAGAATGGGGTTTTTAAGATCAAACGGGATATTCTTTCTAATAATTTTAATATTGTGAATTAAAAGTGGAACTTGATGCTCAGCATAGATTATAAACTCATGCAGGGCCTGATGTGGGGTTGGCTTTTTTATAACTATATTCTCCTTCATAACAACCCTCTCCCAAACACACGATTCAAATTTGAGGCCATCAGCATAAATAACTCATACAGACAATCAACGTGCCTGTGTGGGTACTTGGCATAATTGAAGGGGTCGGTGGCGATGAGGTGAAATTTTGTCATATTTTTAAAAAATCAAAATTATTTTTTTTGAGTCTTGAAAGAAATAATTGCTCGTTCGTTTCTAATTCCTGGCTTGTCCACGTCTGATAAATGAGAATCCACTGACGATCCTGTTCTTTTTTAATAAAAGATTTGTAGCTTTTTAAATCGTCATCACTGAGATTTTTCATATATTCTGAGTCGTACTTAAGCTTGCAGGAACGCGTTTGAATTTTTGATTTTATATCCTGCAAATTATGGTGTTCTGCGTATCGCAAAAAAATAACATTCACTATACAATCATCAACATCAATAATTTCTTGTGTGTTTTTAAAGTCCACATCAAGGTGATGCTTAAGCGCATAATATAGCCCATGAGCGATTGCGTCAGGGTAAAGTCGTTGAGTGCCCATTGTAATGAGATGGTTTACAAAAGGAATGAGCCTTTCTTTTAGGTCGCTGCAAGGATACTGCTCAAAAACATACTCTTGAAGAAGTGGGGCTAAATAAGGGTAGTAAAGTGCTAGATTAATAGCTTCCTGTACATACAATCTTTTTGTTCTGTCGTTGCATTGTCTTGGTTTTTTGTTTTGGTCTTTCGACAGGACTTTGATGGCGTAATTCAATGGAGCCGATGTGCCTGCCGTCTGAGAAAGATTTAGAGCCAAATCAAGAAATGATCTAACCGTAGCGAATTTTATTTCTTCATCTTTTGGAAAATGAAATCTATTGAGTTCATTTACCCAGTTTTCTTCACTTGGCCTCGGCAGTTTTAAAATCTTTGTTTTTTTCTCATTGAGAGTAAGTTCATATTCGCGAAGCGCTAATCCGAGGTCGCGTAGAAAATATTCGGCTTCATCAAAGGATTTCGCATAAAATTCGTAGTCATCAATGTGACGTTTAACCTTTTCATAACCTTTGGTGAGCAATTGAGAATCGATTTTAGTGAGAATGATTTCGGAAACAATATTTGAAGAGTGTGGTCCAATAAGAAGTCCATTTGTTTGGCTATCTCTGGTTTTTTGTGAGCACTGATCAAGTAAATTTCCTGATAATGCCAATAGCCCACGTTTTGATTTTGACTCATCCCTGCCATGAAGTGCCCAAGGGATTGAATGCGTGTATATGCTTGGGAAACATGCTGAAATATCTGCTTTGACTACGAACTCGGCTCCGGCCATCCACTCAAGTTCATTCTCTTCAAGTTGTGGATGATTGTACCCTTTGTAGTTCATTTCAAAAATCTTCTCCCCACCAATGTAGCGCGCGTGGATCCGACTCACATTTTTTGAATGTGACTTGTTGTGCCTGTTAATGTCATCCCAATATTTTTTTATTGCGAGCACTTGGAGCAAATAACTTTCAGGATGAGGAATGCCCAAATGGCGGGGCACATTAATATCACGCAATGCCTGATAACGTATATAATCATGGCAATAAGAATTGAGGGCTCTTTTTAGTTTGCTTTCATCTTGTATATCAAGAATCTGTAATGTTTGGGAGTCAATTGAGGAGGAAAGGCCTCTGGATGTAAAACATGGGGGTATTTTATTCGCAAAAAGCCCATAATCTAATAAGCCTGTGAAAACATCTTCTGCTGTGAGTTCTCTAGGTTGTGAGTCAGTCAAATTATTAAATTTCAAAACTCCTCCCGAAACGCCCGATCAAGAATTGAGGTCATAAATATAGGGTTAATGTACAAATACATTTTTCAACCCAAATCCTTATTGACCATCAATTTACCACTGCTGGGCACATAGCAATAATTCACAATTGATCCATCTTTAATTTTTTCAACTACCTCATCTATGATAAACAACGGTACAAGATACCACTCACGAGGAACTATTGGTTTACCAAAACGGTCCTTAATTTCAATATCAAGTCGCGCAGGCTCAAAAAATTTATGGATTAAGTTTTCTAGTTTAGTGCAGTTGATATTTGAAAGCTCGTAAGATGCAATAACTTCAACATCAGCCATGAGAAATGTAGGATCATTTTTTGCATCGGCAATACGCTTTTCGATTTTGCCACTGGTGACCCCAATCTTATGTATGACATTCTGATTTTCTTTAATCTGGGGATGATCTAACTTGCTACGAAGAACATAAATTGTGCCACTAGTCACATCACCTTCTTCTGTAACATCTGAAAAAAGAGGACCGTCTGTGGGATCAGTGATTCTTCGACCCGCCTCATCCTTATAAAGAGCCCGCTGTAGGGAACGACGTAATAAATTACTTTCTGTTCCATTGTCATAAACCACTCGTAGGCGTGCGTCCATTTCGCCTTTTGGGGTTTTATATTCTTCTCCAACTTCAGCTACATATACTTTTTGACCACCAAGTATAAAAAAATCACCTGGTTTAATTTGTGCATCATTCTTGAATTGCCGTGTTTTACGAACACCAGATTTTAACTCTGCCTGCACTTTTATGAACAGCGGCTTAAAATTTTTAAAATCTAAACAAGGTGTTCTTTGTGCAATTTCTTCTGCTGCCTTTATTTCTGCACGTGTCTTAACATGCTTTAAGTTAGTAACATCTTTCTCACCCGTATTAAGGACACCAAGTTCTGCCAGCAGTTTCTCATCATCAAGAATATCAAATTCTTTGTTAGAAACTAAAGGTTCGCCTGATAGAAGCCCATGTTTATCTATATCACTCAGTATAGATCTACATTCCTCTGATTCACGAATTTTATCTAATCTAACTGCGTAGAGTCGCTCGAATATATCACGATCCTCTCCATGATTTGGTGCACGACCATGTTGTTCAAAAAATCTTTCTATATCCTCAAAGCCAGCAATGATCCGTTCTTCACGTGAAGTACGAGTTGATTTATTTTTAGTGTCTGTCTCAATACCAAGTTCGTTGAGAAGCACATCGTCTTCATCTGTAAATTGTGACTTAGCCATTATGAGCCTCGGCTTTCATCCTTTGTAGAAATGCCACTCCCTCAGCCATTCTTTTTTCCCATGGGTCTTGTGCTGTTAAAGAAGGTAATCTCCCACGCTCTTGTTTGAATTTGAGAGCGCGTTTTGCCAACTCGCGGGCTTCTTCATGGGTTAGGTTTGTTTTTTTACCAGCGATAACCATGGCCACTTGTTTTAAGCTGTCTTCATTCATTGCCTTTGCAAGAATGGCATAGGCCTCTCCAAATGGATTGATTTTATCAATCAGATCAATATCCAAATCACGGACATCCATAGCATACTTGCGAACTCCATCAATCAAAGCTGTGTTACTTGTTTGTTGAAGTTCATCGCTTGAATTGAGAACTTTCTTTGCTTGTTGAGTGATATTAAGTGCAGCAATAGCATGCTGTCGGACGGCCTCCTGATCTTCTTCTTCCAGCTCTGGATATTTATCTTTGACGATTTTACCCATACGAATCTGGGTGAGTTCTTCTGGCACCATTTCTGAATCAAAGAGGCCTCTCTCTAAAGCTGTTTTGTCCTGCACAAAGGCGGCAATCACCTCGTTCAAATCTTCTTGGCAAATTCGTGTAGCCTCTTTGCTTTTGGGTTCTACAAGTCCTTTGATTTCGATCTGGAATTGTCCTGTGTCTTGATTAAATCCCACATTTTCTTTTTTTGGATCATAGCCACCTTCGCCATAATCAAAGCCATCTATAGGACCACTGTTGGGATTTTTTGGTGCGAAGTTAAACCTCGGTGCTAATACCTGCTCCATGAGTAAACTAGCTGCGATGGCCTTTAAGGTGTCGTTGACAGCATCTGTAACAGCATCTTCGGAGGCATCTGGTTCTGCAATCAGGTTGGTAAATCGGGCGTGCGTTTTGCCCTTAGCATCACGAGTAGCTCTGCCAATAATTTGAATGATTTCTGTCAGGCTAGAGCGGTATCCTACGGTAAGGGCATGCTCGCACCAGATCCAGTCAAATCCTTCTTTGGCCATACCCAATGCGATGATGATATCCACATGATCATAATTCTCTTTTTGTTTTGGATCTTTTAGTGCCGCGGATACATGGTCACGCTTGTTTGGATCATCATCAACCAGATCAGCAATACGAAGGATTTTTCCGCTGGGTACTTTGACAAGATGAAAACCAGTAGCTTGGTCTGTGCCTTGCCATTCTCCCAACTCATGGATGATGTGTTCTACCTCTTTGATTTTATCTTTAGTGCTCTCACGAGAATTGACATTAGGAATATGAATAATGGTTTTCTCTTCGGGATCAAGCACACTCAAAATTTCATCGCAGTATGAACCTGTGTAAAAGTAGTATCCAATATCCAACTGTTTAAGATACTCATAGCCATTCAGTTGTTCGTAATAGGTGTAAGTTATAGTTTCGAACTTGGATTCATCTTGTGGGGCAAGCACAGCCACAGCATCACCACGAAAGTAAGAGCCTGTCATAGCCACAATATGCGCCTTATCCCGAGCAATAAACTGACCAAGATGTATGCCAAGCTTGTTATCTGGGTTGGCACTAACATGATGAAATTCATCGACGGCAATGAGGTAATCATCAAAGACCTCAACTCCAAAACGATCTACAGCAAAGCGAAAAGTTGCGTGGGTGGTGACAAGCACGCGATCATCACTCTCCAAAAATGCCTTTACAGAATTGACTTTGCCACCATTATCATCACCTGGTGCATTGCAGAGATTCCATTTGTCGGCCACGATCCAGTCAGCCCAAAAACCATATTTGCTCAACGGTTCATTGTTAAAACTGGCGCCAATCGTTTTTTCAGGTACAACAATGATGGCCTTTTTGATATTTTGCCTGTGTAATTTGTCTAATGCGATAAACATCAACGCTCGACTTTTGCCAGAAGCTGGCGGGGCTTTGATGAGCAGGTATTGTTCACCACGTTTTTCATAGGCACGCTCTTGCATCACGCGCATGCCCATTTCATTGGCTTTGATGGAATTACCATTGCAGGCGTAGTTTACGGATACGGAGGGGATGGATTTAATGTTGGTCATATTTGCCTCAAAAGCTTGCTAAATAAAGCTTGTTCTAATTGTTTTGCACTGCACTTACTCTGCAATTTTTTTTAACTTGTTGATTTTTTTGTTTTCTTTCAAATTTACTCTGCAAATCACCTCTTTTTACTCTGCATTTACTCTGCAATTTTCCAGACAGATTTTTTATCACTCCCTGCATTGTAAATACGTCCAGACCGCCGCAACTTAGTCAGGAGGCTCCCTATTTTTCGACCCTCTCTCACCCGCAACACTCGCGAGAGCTGCTTTAAGAACTTGGAAACAAACTTTCGCAGTATGTTCATCCGGCGTAAAGCCAGATGCCATCTGCTGGTATGGATGAATATAATTACGGAAGTCTCGCAACCCATGGCTGAATTTCTTCACATCAGGTTTAAGCAATCCAATCTCACTAGCAACGTCTATAAACTGAGAGAGGTTCCATTCGTGTAGGCGTTTCACGGTGTCATCAGAGGCCTTTGGGCTTGCAGAAGCCTGATTAAATCGTGCGGGATCTTTCTGAGCTGCGCCAAGAAGAACAGCTTCGAGAACACTGCCACACAGAAAGATAACAGAAAGATATGCTCCAGCTCTTAATGCTTTAAGGGCCTCAGCAAGACGATTTTCAATGATTGACACAGCTAGGGCTTCAACTGGTAGCTTCTGAATATTTGGGATCGTGAATTCGCGGTGTAAAAAATCATCAACGGTTTGAAGTGGCTTTTCTGACACTGTCTTTCCACTAAGTCGAGCAACAATATTCCGTGATTTTTCAAGAACAGACTTATCAATCTCACGGCTGTTCAAATCACAATAGGCCTCATATGAATCGAGCATTTCTGACAGTACATTTCCAACGAGAGCATCAGATTCTTGTTCCCAAAAAGTACGCATTTTCTTAGCTTTGGAAGTTCCGTGGGTCTGATATTTTAATCCATGAATATCGATCTTGTGGCGACTAAATAACCCTCCAAATCTGGCATCCGAATAATCAAGCACCGAGCCACTCTGCATATTCAGAAGGTTTTCTAAATATCGCTTATCAACATCCGCGAGGCTACTCATGCCACCTCCTTTTTCTTAGTCATTTTGGTGTACAGCTCAAACAATTTTTCTAACCTCTCAGTATCATTCTTAAAGCGACGGCCAATATAAATTCTTTCCAATACTTCGTCATTACGATCATGGGCATGGCGCAAATTATCTGGCATATTATCGGGATCGTATAAATCTGCTATCGTTGATGGGAAATGTGCTTCGCGGGCAAGTAATATATCTTCTGCGCAGCGGGTGAGGTCAGATTTGTTTTTTTCGGTGAGGGTTGGGACGGGGAAGGTGTTCCAACCGAGGGTGTTGGAATATCTGAAATCGGTTTTGATTTTACCGCACACTGTGGCAATCCAGATAAGGTGTAGCCGTGAAGCGATGAGTGCCATGTTCCATAGGGGGGCGTCTAACAAAGCGCAGGCAGCGCTTGAAACAATACTTCCTGTTGGTAGTAAACCTACAGGCAAAAATTCTCGTGTTTCACTTGTATGTCTCGGTACAATAATCGTGTGCCTCTCACTAACGTTTGTTATCTGGAACTGATGCGATCGTGCCGCAATGTCTTTAGCCGTCGTGCCCCCTTTTAACCGTAGTGCTCGTACGCTTTCGATGCGTTGATAAATAGCAGGAATGGCTTGAGCTTCATCCAGATATTCGTCTTCAATCCACAAACAAAATCGTATGAGTCCACGAATAAATTCCGCAGACCCATAAATTCTGCGAACAAAACATTGGAATTGATCAAAGCTTAAATCAAGAGTTTGAAGTTCGTTTGCAAATAACAACAGATGTCCGCCATCGATGGGCGAGTTTCCAAATATCATGTCCGCTTGCGGTCCGAGTGGGCTTGAGAGTTTTTCTATTTTTACATTACTACTTGATACTAGGTAGGCGTTAATATTTTGCGTTTCTCTAACCACTAAAGTACCATCGGTATCCAATGAATATAGGCACCTCACTTTCCCTACTTCCTTGCCGATTCCAATAATTACCACTGTAACGCCTGCGTTATGACTGGCAAGGTTTTGCCATTTGAAACTTGTGTGCGCAAAGGTGATTTCATGATTGCTCGCAAAAATTAGAGGCCACAAAATAGGGGCTTGCACTCCTTGACAAATGGAATTGGTAGACACAAATGCGGCACTGATACGGCTGTGTGCGCCGTAGTCAGCTGCCTTGATGAACCAGCCTGCCACATAGTCGAGTGATTTCCAGTTTTTACAGCGATGGTCAAAAATGGCTTTCAGGTCGTTTTTTTGTTCTTCGGTTTGTCCCCTGCCGCCCAAATACGGCGGATTTCCACAAATATAAGTCTCTCCCCCTTCATTCTCAAAATCAATTTCAGCTTGATCAAGCGGGGTCTGAAAAAGATCATCAGAATGCAATTTAACACCTGTACCAGTCGGCGGGCAAATACTGAGCCAGTCTAACCGTAGCGCATTGCCACAAGTGATCCAATTTTTGGTATCCAGAGGAAGAAACACCGCCAAGGCCTCTTTTTGTCCGCGATACAGCACATCGCACTGATATTCAGCAATGATGAGAGCAAGCCGCGCAATCTCGGCTGGAAAATCACGCAATTCAATCCCACGAAAATTAGTGAGTGGGATTTCTGTACGGTTCTCGGATTCTTTTCGTCGCTTGTTGATTTCTGCCTCGATAGCACGCATTTCTTTGTAGGCAATAACCAAAAAATTCCCCGAACCACAGGCAGGATCAAAGACTCTAATCTTAGACAATCGTTTACGGAGATTAAGCAACATTCTGGTATTATCACCAGCATCTGCCAACTGTTTGCGCAGATCATCGAGAAACAACGGATTTAGAACCTTAAGGATGTTTGGTACGCTGGTATAGTGCATGCCAAGGGCGCCGCGTTCTTCGTCCTCAGCCACGGCCTGAATCATCGAGCCAAAAATATCAGGATTGATTCTTTGCCAGTCCAGATTGCCAATATGAACAAGATAAGACCGTGCAATTTTGCTAAAGTGTGGAACTTCAGTGCTACCAGAAAAAAGGCCACCATTCACATAGGGGAATGTATCTGCCCAACGCGGCAATTTGGCTGTTTTGCGGTCTTCAATTTTTGTATTCATCGCACGAAAAATTTCGCCCATCACCTCATGCGTATTTGTAGAATCACGCTCGCTCATTTGACTCACAGTATTTGTAAACAAACCACTCCCATTAAAAATATCGGTGTCTTCAGCAAAGAAGCAAAAAATCAACCGAGCCATAAAATGATTCATGTCGTGACGACGTTTGGTGCTACCCCATTCGGGATTGTCTTTTAAAAGCTCAACGTAGAGGCGGTTCAACCGACCAGTTGCCCTGATATCGAATGAACTTTCACGGATTTGTTTGACTGTTGTGATACCGGCTAGTGACAGAAAAAAACCAAAATGATTTGGAAAGTCTTTATATTGGCAAGCAACCGTTTCACCAGAGATAATGTCCTCTGCCTCAAAATAATTACCATCCGTTGCAAGAACATATTTTGCCTTATGACGTTTGGTAGATGGGCAGTTTTTTAATGCCTCTAGCGCATAATTCACATCACCTACAGGACAAACCATAATGTGGATATTATTGGTCTGCAAAACGGCGCCTTTAAGATCGCTTTTGTTCGAATCGCCTTTGCGTAGGCGTTTTATGGTTGTTTCCTTATTTCCAAAGGCCTCGAGAAACGAGTATGGAAATTCATTAGCATCAAATGGCTGTTCCGCTAATTTGGATATTGCTTCTTCTATTTCTACTGCGTTCAATTAATTTCTCCTGCATTTTATATTTTAAACTTACCCATATTGTGATCGTGGAGAATGATAGTTATGCCTTATGGTTTTTATCAGACTTAGACTTACAAATACCTCTTATTTTTTTACCAAAATAGTCAGCACCGCACATAAACATTTCAAAAAAATCTTTACTCAACAGGCATCTTATACACCTTATGCTTCTCAAGAGGTTCTTCCTTTTTGGGTGTAGCTCTTTTTTCAGGCTCCATAAAAACTACTTTGTGCATAAAATGAATTTCGTTTCTTTTTACCAACAAGGGTTTGTATCTTGAATTGTATGCACTAAACAAAAGGTCCTCTCCCTGAAACGTAACCTTTCGAAATATAGTATCGGCTTCAATGGCAAACAAGACAAAACAGCAATTGTTAAGCAATGCTGTTACTATTGTGGGAACTTTACCAGAGGATGATGTGCGTTTTGGTGTCCGTTATGTTGGGATCAATTCTTCATTGCTTCCTGAATTAGAGGCACAATACGAAGAAAGGGTTTCAAACGAACTTGTCTTTTCAGGGCCTAATAATAAAGTGTTGCAGATTGCCAATTTTAAAAGAAACCACTTTAATAGTCTGCCAAGTGGCTGTAAATTTTAGAGCAGAAGAACAGAAGATCAGGAGACCGCAGTTGACAATTTACTGATAAGTTCTACTGCTCCACTGTTCTCCTGTTCAACTGCTCTCAAAAATTTGATTACGCAAATTTTTGTGGGCGATACTGGATTTGAACCGTGCACTGCGATGAGTATGCCGGTGGCATACTTAGCGCTGTGCGCCAACCCCGGCGTGAGTACTTTGAACACCTTACTCACTGGTTCAAGCTCGCAGGTATAAAAAAACCTCGATGCTATTAAATAACACCGAGGCTAGGCTGGTGGGCGATACTGGATTTGAACCAGTGACTCTCAGCTTGTAAGGCTGATACTCTAGCCGCTGAGTTAATCGCCCTAAAACCTGACTCACAGCAGGTTTGGTTTTTGGTTTTTCGCGATGAACCAATAACCAAAAAACAAAACCCGCGATGCGGGTTTTATTTTTTCGGGGTCGACGAGACTCGAACTCGCGACCTCCTGCGTGACAGGCAGGCGTTCTAACCAACTGAACTACGACCCCAGTAAATTGTAAAATATCAAAGGAGCCCGATCGTTCAGTTGGTTAGAACGCAGAGCGTTCACCTTACGTCTGTCAGCCTCACGGCTGAACAACTGAACTACGACCCCAGTAAATTGTAAAATATCAAAGGAGCCCGATCGTTCAGTTGGTTAGAACGCAGAGCGTTCACCTTACGTCTGTCAGCCTCACGGCTGAACAACTGAACTACGACCCCAGTAAATTGTAAAATATCAAAGGAGCCCGATCATTCAGTTGGTTAGAACGCAGAGCGTTCACCTTACGTCTGTCAGCCTCACGGCTGAACAACTGAACTACGACCCCAGTAAATTGTAAAATACCTCCCACATACCCCAAAAGCGAGCCCGTCTATTATTCTCAAGTTTTAAAAAAAGCGAGCAAAATTTTTATTGGTATTTTTATACGACAAGGGGTGGTGGGGGAAAAAATGTGTTTCTGATTGTTATTTTATTAAGACCCTTTTAAATTCTACCCCTGAAAAAAAACACCATGATTGCTGATCATCCCTATGAATGTTAAAAACGCCCTTGACCGCACAGCCCTCATCTCGGCGTTCGCCGCACCATGCATCCTTGTCTTTATCCTCGCCGTCCACCCCATCACCTCCGGCGACCTCTTCATGTACCTGGCCATCGGCAGGGAGTTCTATCAAACCGGCAGCATACCAAAAATCGACCCCTTTATTTTCTCTATCACAAACCACCACTGGAATATCCTGCACTCATGGGCCGGCTACATCGTGTACTATACCGTCTTTCTTGTGGGCAGTTTTAGAGCTCTTATTCTTTTCAAGTTTTTCATCATCAGTGCCATTGCCGGGCAGATTCTTTATTTCATAAGAAAAAATAAAATCTCCTCTGTTTTTGCTTTTCTGCTACTCACAATGACCATCTTCTGCACAGCACAAAGATTTGAAATCAGGACATCACTCTTTACCGACCTCTTTTTTGTTTATACCCTCCTCGCCTGCCTGCTGTATCAACAAGTTACTAACTTGACTTTGACGCGGTTGAATGCCTCTATTTTGCGAGGAATGCACCCGCGCTCTGTCAACTTTGAAATTCCTATACATCAAGGGTCCCGCGTATTGTTTTATCTGCTCCCCATCGTCTTTCTCCTCTGGGTTAATCTCCATTCGGGCTTTGTGATCGGACTTGGTGTTTTGGGATGTTACACAGCCCACAATCTTTTTTTTACAAAACCCCGTTTCAACAAACGCTTTATGCAGAGTGTTCTGATATTTCTGCTCTGCATATCAGCCTGTCTCGTCAATCCCGAAGGATGGCACGTCTTCAGTTTTCCCTCGTCCATCTTTTCGTCCCATAACGTATACAAATATGTTTATGAGTTTCAACCAACCTTTGGAAAAATATTCAGGCACGAATACTACGTCGTGCTTTTTGTACTGTTGATACTCACCAACGTTGTTCTCCTGGTTTTATCTTTTAAAAGAAAAAAATTGCCCCTGCTTGAACTTGGCCTCGTCTGTATTCTCGCCGTGCTGGGATCATTCTATATCAGATTTCTGGCAATGACAGCCTGGGGGCTATGCCTTGTGGCGATCCATTTGTTCGTCCTGCATTGTTCTGGGCAACCTCATAACACGCATAAAGCGGAGTGCATTGCGCTCAAACATGAAGGGTTTCATGTTTGGCGCTATGCGCCAGATACTACGCGGGCGGACACCATGCAAAAATTGATGCCGAAACGCGTAGAAAAAACCTTCCAAGGTTTTAAGAATGATCACACCAAATCATCGCGCAACACCACAGCCCTTTTTATTTTGTTTTTTCTGCAGCTTGTTTTTACAATTTACTATTTGTCTTACGGATTAAAGATTGATGGGGACCTAAGACAGTTGGGTTTTGGCCTTCACAAAACCATGTGGCCTGTCAATACCGCCAAAATTTTTTCGGACTTTCCCCCACCAACCAGGATCTTCAACAATCATGGATATGGCTCCTACCTCGCCTTCGAGTTTAACAAAAACCCCGCATCACGCGGCCCCAAAATATTTTTTCACGGCCATGTGTCGCACGAAGACTTCTACCACGATAAGTATCTTGCAGCCATCTATACCCCCAACGTCTTTCAACGCGTTGTCAAGGAGTACGACATAGGCATCGCCCTTTTAAAACACATTGATGTGAGCAATAATAAGGAGCCATCTCTTTATCGCTACCTTAACACCTCAAGCGATTGGATTAATGTGCTTAAAGATTCCTCTACAGACCTGTATTTTAAAAAAACTGATGAGAACATAAAATACCTGAGATTACTCTACACAAAGATGATCAACAAAGAGATGGCCGTCCCTCCTGGCCTGACACAGCAGTTTATCGATATTGCTGGTTGGTGATTTTTTAGACGACTTCACAAACCCTCTTTTCTTCTTTGCCTGATTTTAAGACGTTTATCCAGATCAACCCGAAACTTGTTGATCTTGTTATTAAGGTCTTCAAGCTCGTGGTCAATCCTGCGTTCGATGGCCTTCTGCGGGGTCTTAAGCTCAACCGTAAGCCTTGCAAGGAGTTTGTTGATTTTTTCAGTCTCGACCCTGGGGTTGATGATGTTGGAGGCTATGATCTGCTGAGGCAGGGACTCCATCTCACGGGCAATCGTTTCGAGATGGTCCTTTTCTCTTTCAAGTTCTTTAAGGATCGTGTCCATTTTGTTTTCGATTGCTGCCCAGACACCATCATCTGATTTTGCCACCATTTTTGCGATGTCTTCTGTGAGGCTTAAAAAACGCGTCTGACTTTTTATAAAATCCTGATTAAATTGATCAAGAACCCCGTCAAGGTCTGCCGCATTCTGGGATGTTCTCTCCTGGATCTCCTTTTTTGTCTGCCTGTAAAACCATTTTTCATGCTCTTTAAACAGATTCTTTGGTGAAATGGCCATCAGCCCTTCTGCATAAACCCTTTGCCTGTGTTTGTAATAGATGTAGACCGAGAGCTGTGCTGCGGTCAGGACCCAAAAAGGCCAAATGACATTAAAGACCCAGTACGAAACCGCAAAATTACACACAAGACAGGACAAAAAAACAATCATCCATTTTTTTCGGCTCATTTTCATGGCGGGTTATACTTTATCCTAAAAACGGCTATTGAATCGCCCCAGGCGACGGGAGATACGGGATTTAATTGGGTTCTGCGCGACTTCCCGTGCTTCACCTGTTGGGTGAGCAACTTTGACTCTCCGAACCCAATTAAATCCCGTATCTCCCGTCGCCCTGTACTCTGTACTGCCGAATCTAGGTTTATAAAACAAATTTCTGCCCGTTGCCAAGCAATTCGGGTTTGGGAGGCAATTCGAAAAACTCAGGCACAATCGGGTTGTATTGATACCGCATTCTCTCAAAGACAAGTGGAACCTGATTGAGTATCAGCGATATCTCGGAAATCATGCTGTCAATGGCCCCAAAGTTATCGTTTTCCCCCCCCCTGATGTTCTCGACCATTTTTGTGGACAGAGGCAACAGCCATGTTTTTGAGGCATGGTTCAGAACGTGCTGGTATTCTTTAAACCTCGTCACGATGTGCCCTTGCTCCCTCTCGAGCTGGGCGATATCAAAGCCAAGCCTTGTGACAAGATGAACATAAAAAAAACCAAGCATCGCATCACAAATATCGCGCGCGGCTGCCCTGTTTTTAATAAGTCCCTGCACCACACAGGTGATCACAAAAAAATGAACGATAAAAATCTCGCTGTGCAGAAACTTTTTGTCAAAAGAGTCCATCCCCAATCTCTCAAGCCTGACCTTGCCGCCGTACAGCAGATCCTTTACAGAGGCCCGCGTCATCTGAAACAACTGCTCCCCGATTTCCCGTGTGCTGGCGGCATACTTTGGAGGATCCTTTCTTTTAAAGAAAAAATGAACAAAGGGATCGATGACCAGAAGGATCGGTACAAAGTACAGCAGAGGGTCCATGGCATGATATTGAGTGTCTGTCGGGAAATGCCCTGTTTCGCAGGAGTCCTGAAAAATCATATCCCGTGAAAAAATATGAAGACATGATTTTTCAGGGTTTGAAATATTTTGCAAGCGGCAAAATTTTCAAACTTCCGGAGAAACAGGGGCTTTCCCGACAGACACTCTTTATGTTTTTTTAAGAGTAGGGTCAACGATCGATAGCCCTTGAAGAAAACGACCAAATTCAATACGATGTGGGCAAGGCATCTCAAAGGCGTAACATGTCAGATTCAAACGAAGAAATCCTGTATATCACTGACCCTCATCCGGATATCGAGAATAACATTAAAAGAAAACCGTTCGAATACTATGTGAGACACCCAGCATCCGGTATCAACGAAGATACCGGTCTTATATTCTGCATCTGTGGCTATGGGAGTGCCCCGGAGTCTTCTTACGAAAAAGACACATTACGCCCCTACCTCGCTGACAAATACAACTGTCTCACCATCGGGGTAAATTATTTTGGCTGCCACATTAAATACCATTACACAAGAATGGTCATCCATGAATTCTTTGACCGTTTAAGACAGCACCACAACGTGACCGGTATTGATAATCCGGACCAACTTGAGGGTTACGAATTATTCTGCAGTTTATGTCCATCCCTTCTCAGTAACGGAATAAAAAGACTGCATCCGGAATGCCTTGTGGGTGCCTACTCCCCGGGCGAATACACCAACTTTGGACTTCTGCCGGCCATTGATCACCTGCACGTCCTGGGCGAAATTTTTAAAAAATATAAAATCAACAAAGACAGGGTTTATGCCCTAGGCACTTCTTATGGTGGTTACATCGTCCTTATGATGGCGATGATGGCACCCCAGACGTTCAGTCTCATTGTTGAAAATTCTGGTTTTTCGCTGACAGAGACCGATATTTTCGGACACAACAACAAACAGCTTTTGGCCAACTGGGTCACGATCAACGGGGTTGAGGTTTTACAGACCGAAATTGGTTTGTGGTCACAGGATCCTGAATCACCGCACTACTTTGCACCCCACAACGAACAGATCCGCAATCTGCTTATCGAAGAACACTGGAATCCCATACGCACCTGCTTCTATGGCTATCACTGCGAGGCCGACAAACTGGCGAGTGTCAAAAACAAGATTCATCTTTACCAGATGCTTAAAAAGAAAACCCGCGCCCATTTACTGGTTATTAACGAAGACAACATAGACGGGCGCCTGTTTAGGTCTCTGGATCACGGGGCCAATGCCTCAGACCGCGGGCTCTTTGATCTGTCCTACGAAAAACACCTGTCTGCAGAATCAACTCAGCAAGGCGTGCCCAACGATTTTGACAGACAATCTTGTTACAGTTTTTTTTGCGGACAAAAGGTATATCAATGCACATATTTTAAAGACGGCCTTCGTTTAACACTGGCCTCATCGTAAAAATGGCAGAACAAATCTCTCTTTGTCACAAATGGCTCACGCATTCTTTAAAGATACCGGACAGGGATGCCATTATTCACCTGAGAGCCGGTTACAAACCTTTCAGGTGGACGTTTCGCACCCTGTTTGCGCGGTCACAAAAATTTATTCCTGTACTCTTAAATCACGGTATCAAACGGGGCGATGTCTGCGCCATGATCATCCCGCACAATAAATATGTCTACCCCCTGTATATGGCGCTGGTATCGATGGGCGCTGTTCCTGCCATCCTGCCTTATCCCAATATACGTCTGCACCCGGACAAGTTTAGAAACAGTATCCGGGGAATGGCTGAGAAATCAGGGCTTGACTGGATACTCACTACCCGCGAACTCGAACCAACCCTTGTGCCGCTCCTGCATCACAAGACCACGATCAAGGGGATTTGCCTGCCCCTCGAGGGGGACTATCATGGGGGCAAAGGTGTTCTTAAAAATAAAGTATACCTCAGCCCGTACCCCACCGCCCTGCTGCAACATTCATCCGGCACCACCGGGCTTTCAAAACCTGTCATCCTCTCTCATCACACCGTGATAAACCATATTATTCACTACGCGAGCGCCCTTCATCTTTCAAAAAAAGATAAAATCGTGAGCTGGCTCCCGCTCTATCACGACATGGGTTTGATCGCCGCCTTTCATCTCCCGCTCTACTTTGGCATACCAACGGTCATCATGGACCCCTTTGAATGGATCATTGCCCCCCACATTTTTCACAAGGCCGTCTCAAGAGAGAAAGGGACGCTCTCATGGCTTCCCAATTTTTCTTACAACATCATGGCCGACAAGATTAAAGATAGCGACTTAAAAGGCACTTCGCTGTCGAGTTTAAGAATGCTTGTCAACTGCAGCGAACCCGTCAGGGCTGAGTCCCATCAAAGATTTTTTAACAGGTTTGCAAAATATGGTTTTAAAAAGTCGTGCCTGTCCGCCTGTTATGCGATGGCAGAAACCACCTTTGCAGTCACACAAACAGAACCCAAAAAAGAGGCTCAAAAAATTTCGGTCGATGGCAGGGAGTTGTCCAGGGGCAGGGTTGTCATTGCCACAGATAACAATCATGCCAGGGTCTGTGTCTCTTCCGGAAAGTTGATCAAAGGATGCCGCATCAGGATTATCAATCAGAGGGGGCAAAGACTGGGCCCGAACAGGGTTGGTGAAATTGTCATACAATCCGACTCTCTGTTTGACGGTTACAGAAACTATCCCGAAAAAACAGCCGAGGTCCTCAAAAAAGGCTGGTACCACAGTGGAGATCTTGGATTTTGTCACAACAACAATTACTACATCGTTGGCCGAAAAAAGGACGTGATCATTGTTGCCGGCCATAACATCTATCCCGAAGATATCGAGGATGCCTTAAACACGGTCAAGGGAGTCATCCCCGGCCGTGCCATTGCCTTTGGTGAATTTGACGAAGAAATGGGGACAGAACAAATCAGTGTTGCCGCAGAGACAGATTTAAAAGAAAAAAAGAATCTGGAGCATTTAAGGCTTGAAATCATGAAGGCCTGCATGCACACGCACACCTCGATAAAAAAAGTTTATCTTGTACCCCCCCGCTGGCTCATTAAAAGTTCTTCAGGAAAACTCAGTCGAAAAGACAACAAAGACAGACTTAAAATTTTTAAAAAAGAAATCCTTCTGGAGGAGTGAATCACTCCTGCCATGACGGAGTGCAGACATGGTCGAAAATGGTGTGATGGATTGTTAGAAACTCACCCCTATAAAAAGGGAGGTCTCTTGCCCACAACATCTGTAATCCATGGCATTTCACTAAAGTGATCTTTTTTGTATCCGGTAGCCAAGTAAATTTTCTTAAAGCCCATGGCATAAATATCCTTTGCCACTTCTTCGCCCTTGACACCATCACCAAGGCTCGAATCAATATAAACCGGGGTGTCTCTGCTGAACTGATCTGCCTGTTTAAAAAAGTCAGATGGGTTGGTGTAAGAGGCAATAATAATATTCTTGTCCAGTGCCAATAACAACGTGTCGTTGGTCACGAACTTTGACCCCCCTCCTGGTCATGAACTTCTACCCCCCTGCTGGTCATAAAGTTTGACCCCCCATGTGGTCACAACTTTTACCCCCTCGATTGGATAGAAAACCTGGCATAGAAGAGACCTTCTTAATCTTAAAAAGGAGGTTTTTCATGCAAGGACAACGGATCGATGGGGCTATGGTTCACAAGATCATTATTCATTTTCGCAAGTTTGGTTCAATTAAAAAGGCTGTCCGTGAATTGTTGGTCAGCAAACAGGTTGTACGTCAAGTCAAACAGTGGGCGACAATTCAGGGATTCTTAACGATCCCTGAATTGCCGGCAGAGACCGAAATCACTCAACTCTGGGATGCTGAACGTGCCTCAAAGCGTGCAATCCCAACGGTCAGGGCCAAGTTGGAGCCCTTACGTGATGTGATTATTACTTGGCTCGATGCAAATCTCGAACTGACACGTATTCAGGCACTGCTTAAACAGCGACATGGTTGGCAGGGTAGTTATGAATCGCTTAAACGATTTACAGGCCCTCTGCGCCTTCCTCAAGACACCTGTGTGCGTATTGAGACGGACCCTGGGGATGAGGCCCAGGTTGACTTTGGTTATCTGGGCCTCTTGTGGGACGCTGTTGAAAAACGTCGGCGCAAGGCCTGGTGTTTTTTAATGACGCTGTCTTGCTCACGGCATTGTTATGCTGAAGTTGTGTTTCGCCAGGATATTCAGACTTGGATTGCCTG
>JADGCS010000072.1 GCA_015228875.1 Deltaproteobacteria bacterium
ATGCACACAGCCACTTTTCCCTTATGGAGCTCCCTCCCTTTTGTTGTCATCCTTCTTGCAATCGCGCTGATCCCTCTTGGGTTCGAACAATTTTGGTCAAGCAACCGCAACAAGGGGATTGTGGCCGCAGTGGTCTCTCTCCCGGCACTGGTGATCCTTGTCATCATCGACCCCACGGTTTTGCTGCACACCCTGACAGAATATTTTTCTTTCATCTGCCTCTTGGGCTCACTCTTTGTGATCTCGGGCGGGATTGCTGTCACGGGGGATCTTAAGGCACACCCCTCAACCAATCTGCTTTTTCTCTTGATCGGCGCGGTCATCGCAAACATCATCGGTACAACCGGGGCATCCATGCTTTTGATCCGTCCCCTGCTCTCTACAAACTCCGAACGCCGGCATGTGTGGCACATCCCGTTTTTCTTTATCCTGATTGTCAGCAACTGCGGGGGGCTCCTCACACCCATCGGCGACCCGCCCTTGTTCTTGGGGTATCTGCGGGGAGTCCCGTTTTTCTGGACCCTTAAACTTGCCCCTGTATGGCTCGTCTCGATGGGGTATCTTCTGGGTTTGTTTTATGTCATCGAAAGAAGGGCCTATCACAGAGAGACAAAAACAGACATCGCCTACGATGAGCGGCACATCAGTCCGTTGACCATCCGTGGCAGGACCGGTTTTCTGTTTCTTGCGGGCGTGATCCTCTCCGTCTTTGCACCCACGCCCATCCGCGAAGGGCTGATGATCCTCATGGCGGTCCTTTCGCTCGTCTTTGGCTCAAAGACAGCGCGCGAGGACAACCGCTTTACCTGGCACCCCATCGAAGAAGTCGCCATCCTGTTTGCAGGGATCTTTATCACCATGGCCCCGGCACTCGCCCTACTGCATCAGGTTGGCCCCTCACTCGGGATTGACAAGCCCTGGGAGTTTTTCTGGGTCACCGGTGCGCTCTCCAGCTTTCTCGATAACGCGCCCACGTACCTCACCTTTTTTACGCTGGGACAGACCATCGACACCGGTCTTAAGGTCGCAGGGGTCGACCCCCTCATCCTCATGGCTATCAGCGCCGGGGCAGTGCTCATGGGGGCCAACAGCTACATCGGCAACGGTCCCAATTTCATGGTCAAGTCCATCGCCGATCACTACGGGTTCAAAATGCCCTCGTTCTTTGGTTATCTCGTCCGCGCGCTGGCCGTTCTGATGCCACTATATATTTTAATAACCGTTCTCTTTTTTTCTACGGGGTTGACGAAGTGATAAAAGTCAGTGTTTTAATTACATAATCTGTGTTTGCTCTGCTTGACTTTGACCCCTTCTCATCTTATCAAGCACCGTCTTTTAATCTTGGGATGGTTCTATGCAGTCAGGGGGTCTGACTGCGATCAAGTCAAATGAATCTCCATTTTATTTTTGCCCGTTTTTGTAAAAGAAAACAGGCCGAAAGGAGGCAATCGTGAGTAAGAGTAGCGGGACAGCCCTGGTACAAAAATTGGTTCTGGCGTTTATGGTAATTGGATTGATTATATTTGGAGGACAAAAACTCATGGCGCAGGATACAGCGGGGACCGTGCCTGGCACGCCCGTTGTCACAGAGAGCGTCGTGGGTACCGCGCATCATGGCGGCGGCGAGGCCAATCTGGTCCTGCCCGATCTCTCAAATACAAGTTACGGTCTTTTTTTGGGCATGTCCGGACACACCCTGCTCATGTATGGTCTTCTTGTCTGTATCATCGGATTTATCTTTGGCCTGTTTGTCTTTAAACAAACCAAAAATCTGCCGGTGCACAAGAGCATGCTTGAGATTTCCGAGCTTATTTTTGAGACCTGCAAGACCTACCTGATCACACAGGGCAAGTTTCTGCTGATCCTCGAAATCCTCATCGGCGCGATCATGATTGCCTACTTTGGGCTCATCCAGCACTTAGGCACCTTTAAGGTCACGATCATCCTGCTGTTCAGCGTCGTCGGCATTCTGGGTTCCTACGGTGTCGCCTGGTACGGTATCCGCATCAACACCTACGCCAACAGCCGCACCGCCTTTGCAGCACTCAAGGGCAAGGGTTATTTCTGCTACGCCATCCCGCTTAAAGCCGGGATGTCCATCGGCACACTGCTCATCTCCACCGAACTGATCATCATGCTGGCGATTCTGCTGTTCGTCCCCAGCGACCTTGCAGGTCCCTGTTTTATTGGGTTTGCCATTGGTGAATCCCTCGGTGCCTCGGCCCTGCGTATTGCCGGCGGTATCTTTACAAAAATTGCAGACATCGGCTCCGACCTCATGAAGATCATCTTCAAAATCAAGGAAGACGACGCCCGCAACCCTGGTGTTATCGCGGACTGCACGGGAGACAACGCCGGCGACTCTGTCGGGCCAACGGCTGACGGTTTCGAAACCTACGGAGTCACGGGTGTGGCCCTCATCACCTTTATCATGCTGGCCATTGCCGATCCGTCCATACAGGTTGCCCTGCTCACCTGGATCTTCGCCATGCGCGTGATGATGATCATCACCTCTATCGGCAGTTATTTTATCAATGAGCTGTGTATTGCCCGTCCCAGATACGGCAATGCAGTCAAGTTCAACTACGAAACCCCTCTCTCCACACTGGTTTTCATCACGTCTGTGGTGTCCATTGTTGTGACCTTTCTCGTCTCGTGGCTGCTCATCCCCAACCTGGGCGGCGACACCACCCTGTGGTGGAAGCTCTCTGTCATCATCTCCTGCGGAACAGCGGCTGGCGCCATTATCCCCGAGGTAGTCAAGGTCTTCACATCGGTCAACAGCAAGCACGTCAAGGAGGTTGTCACCTGTTCCCGTGAGGGCGGGGCCTCGCTCAATGTCCTCTCTGGTCTGGTCGCGGGAAATTTCTCCGGTTACTGGTTGGGACTCATGATTGTCGGTCTGATGGCTGTTGCCTACTGGATCAGCACCCTGGGCCTCGGGGCGGCGATGAGCCCGGTTCCCCAAATCGCGGACACCATGGGCGCCGTGTTTGCCTTTGGTCTTGTGGCCTTTGGTTTTCTCGGCATGGGTCCTGTGACCATCGCTGTCGACAGCTACGGACCGGTCACAGACAACGCACAGTCTGTTTACGAACTCTCAGTCATCGAGACTCTTCCCAAAATAAAAGAAGAACTCAAAAAAGACTTTGGCTTTGATGTCGACTTCGAACTCGCCAAAGAGCTGCTCGAAGAAAACGACGGTGCGGGCAACACGTTTAAGGCCACGGCAAAGCCCGTCCTTATTGGCACAGCCGTCGTCGGGGCCACCACCATGATCTTTTCCATCATCATGGCGTTAACCAGCGGGCTTAAAGACCCCGTGCAGGTCATGAAACTCTCCCTCACTCATGCCCCCTTCTTTTTGGGACTTGTGACCGGCGGGGCCACCATTTACTGGTTCACAGGTGCTTCCTGCCAGGCCGTGGTTGCCGGGGCCTACAAGGCCGTTGAGTTCATCAAGCAAAATATCAAGCTCGATGGCAGCTCCGAAAAGGCCTCTGTGGCCGATTCCAAGCGCGTGGTAGAAATCTGCACCAAGTACGCCCAAAAGGGGATGTGGAATATCTTCCTCGCCGTCTTTTTTAGCACATTGGCGTTTGCCTGTGTCGATCCGTTCTTTTTTATCGGCTACCTCATTTCCATCGCGCTGTTTGGTCTTTATCAGGCCGTGTTTATGGCCAATGCCGGTGGTGCGTGGGACAACGCCAAAAAGATCGTCGAGACTGACAAACAGCTCAAGGCCGAAGGGTGTGGCAAGGGCAGTGACCTGCACGCAGCCACGGTTGTGGGCGATACGGTAGGCGATCCTTTCAAGGACACCTCATCGGTGGCCATGAACCCCATCATCAAGTTCACCACCCTGTTTGGTCTGCTCGCGGTCGAGATGGGTGTCGGTATGAAAAACTCGGGTAACGGCGGGCAGGCAACGGTGGTCGCTGTTGTGTTCTATGTAATCTCCGCCGTCTTTGTGTGGCGTTCATTCTACACCATGCGCATTGCCTCGTTGTAAGGACGCGTTCTTTTTTCGTTCCTGATCACGGGGGCTGTCAAAGGCGATGGCCCCCGTGACAACACCACCATCCTCATTGTCGCCTGCAGATGCAGGTTTAAAGCGGCAGGCAGCCCGAATGGCTTTTGTTGTCCCCACAAAAAAAACAAACATTCATGGAGATTAAGCATGAAACTCGAAGACAAAATCAGCCCGTCATTCAAAAATATCCGGATGTCGCCCATTGTGACCATCAGCGAGCTGGTCAAAAAAAAAGCGCCAGAGTTTAAGGCAAAGACCGGCAGGGATTTTGTCTGCTGGCAGCGGGGCGAGGTTGATTTTCCCACCCCCGCCTATATCAAGACCGCCGCGTTGGAGGCCCTGGAGGCCAACAAAACCAAGTACCCCATCTCCGGTGGCGAACCCAAACCCAAAGAGGCTATTCTTAAAAGGCTCGAAAGGGTGTACGGCGCACGGGGGCTTGACGCAGACCACATCGTGATCACCTTTGCCGCGCAGGAGGCGCTCGAGCTGTCGTTTGGTCTGTTTCGCGGTAAAAAGGGTGCCGGCTTTGCACCCTGTTGGAGCTGCGCACTCGAAAATTTTATCCCGTACGCCGAGATCGACTTTACCGAGGTCCCCCTTAAAAAAGATTTCAGCATCGATTACGACATTCTTAAAAAGATCCTCGACGAACCCGGCATGTCTTTGTTCTATCTCAACACGCCGCACAACCCGACCGGCAAGGTCTTCTCCAAGGCAGAGATCACAAGGGTTGCAGAGATGTGCAAAGAACGCGAGGTCTGTCTTATCTCGGACGAGGCCTACGAGACCATTGTGTACGACGGGCAAAAGCACTTCAGTGCCTCGTCCATAGATCTGGACAACATCATCTCAACATTCACGCTCTCAAAATCTTACTCCATGACCGGCTGGCGTCTGGGGTATGCCGTCACACGCAACAAAGAAATCGCGCGGCTGCTTAAACTTGGCAATTACACGCAGACAGCGGGGGTTTATACCTTTGGTCAGTACGCGCTTGAGCAGGCCATCAGCAATGTTCACGAGGAACAAAAGGCCGTAAGTGCAATGGTTGCCGGGTTTGCAAGGCGCAGAGAGGTATTATACGCAGGACTTTCAAGAATTAACGGTCTCACAATAGACAAGCCGGGTGGGGCGTTTTACATGTTTCCAAATTTTTCAAACTTGATACCAAAAAATCTCACGGGCGAAGAACGCAACAAGTTTATCTTTAACCGCCTGATGAATGTCGGCGTGGCAACAGTGTATGGCTCGTGTTTTGGCAGGCACTTTGGCGACAACGTGCGGGTTTCTTTTTCTACAACACCCGTTCCCGTCATAGAAGACGGCATAGCGCGTGTGACCGAGGCACTTAAGGGTCTGGGATAACGCAAGGCGATTCGCTCAAAATTAAATCCCCAACACCTCACTCATAATGCGTCCACATCCTGATCACCTTGACAGCCTTGTATTGTTTAAGGACCTGATAGACCAGACGGTGTTGGATGTTGATCCGGCGCGAATAGGCACCCAGAAGATCACCGGTGAGTTTTTCGTAGGGCGGCGGGTTCTTAAACGGGTTTGTTGTGAGGATGTGCAAGAGGGCCTCGGCCTTTTGTTTTAAACCGGCGGAGGCAATTTTTTTGGCGTCCTTTTGTGCCTGTTTGGTAAAGTAAAGTTTAAAGCTCACCAGTCAAGCTCCGTAGAACATTTTTTAAGAGGGGTTTTAAGACCCTTGACGATGGATTGACGCATCTGGGGGATAGACAACAGGTACAGGGTCTCGCTGATCGCGCGCCAGTCTTCTTCGGATATAAGAACCGCATTGTGCCTCTTGCCCGTTATTTGAACAGGTTCGTGCGAGGCGGCTATTTTATCGACAAGCTTGTAAAGAAGCATCCGTGCATTGCTGATGGTGATGGTTGTCATGGTCTAGACCTCCCTGTGAAGAACACTGCTGAGACCCGACTCATCGTACCATATTACGTACGCATAGTCAATGAGGGCCTTAAAAGCTCAAAACACCTCACCCCCCCCGGCCCCTCACCAACCGATACGCGTAAGAAACCGCCACGCCAATCGCAATGGTTGCAACAAACCATATAAGCTCCTGTGCCTTGATTTGAAAAATAAACACCAGCGACACCAAGACCCCAAGGATGGGGACAATAATCCCGAACGGCATGACGTAGGTTTGATCAGTCACCGCGGTCTTTTTTCTTAAAAAAGGGATCGCAAGCGCCGTGACCAGAAACTGGGATGAAACAGCCAGCGCGCTGATATCGACAAGTTTTTCAAAATCCAGAAACAGCGTCATCACAAAGGCCATGACAGAGATAAAGATGGTCGCCACATAAGGTGTTTGAAAACGACTGTGGATCGCGGCACCCGCCCTGGGTAAAAACCTGTCCTCGCACAGCACCGTTAAAAACCGAGGGGCGCTGAACGCAATCCCCGCGCAATAGCCTGTCATGGAGATCAGCGCGCCAAAGGCAAGAAGGGTCCCGCCCCAGCCTTTAAGCACAAAGTCTGCGGCATCTGCAAGGGGGCGCTCCGAGCCCACCACCGGTGCGCCTGTCCCCACAATCACCCCCTGAATCACCATGTAAAGAATCCCCGACAAAATAAGCGACCCCATCACGGCAAGAGGTATTGTCCGTGCGGGATTGAGGGTCTCTCCCGCGGGCACCGGTGTCACCTCAAACCCCTGATAGGTAAAAACAACTGCCAGCAGAAGCCCATAAACAGGGGCTGCGCTGATACCTGTGGGCACAGTAAAGTGAACAGGTTTAATAAAAAACAGCCCGACTGCCACAAACAAAAGCAGGGGAACCAGTTTGCTTAAGGTGAAAAAGTTGATGATGTTGGCCCCGAGTCTCACCCCGCGCACATTAAGGATCATCAGAAAAAAAATCACGAGACCAGACACCACATGGGCCAGAGCCCCCTTGTCTGTTCCGGGGATAAACTCGCCAAGGTAGTAGGGGAGACCGTTTGCCACAGCGGCATACGAAAAAATCGCGGTCACAACGGCAATCCATCCCAGGGCAAATCCCACAAAGTCGCCAAAGGCAATGCGCGCGTAGTTGTAGGGCCCGCCGTTTCTGTCCACACGCGACCCCGCCTCGGCAAAGCAAAGGCCAACAGGAATCAGCATCACCCCGCAGACCAGAAACAAAACGATCGACAGCGCCCCCGCGCCCTCAAGCAGCCTGCCCGGAAGCAAAAAAATCCCCGATCCCACAATGGCGTTAACACCAATACAAAGAATATCGAAAAGTTTGAGTTGTCTGCGCAAAAGGGCCTCCTTGTCACGACAATACTTTTAAAAAAACACCTCGGGGGCAAAAAGAATTTCATCAAATGCCTGATGGACCGCGTTACTGACTGGAATCTTTTCCATGAGGAGAAGTACTTTTTGTATTCCATAATTTGGATAATATTCCTGCAGTACCCCGATTTTATTCTGAAGATCTCTGATCACTTTTTGGCCCGAAAGGTTTTTAACATATTTGATTTCACAGAGAGTCAGAACACGATCCTGCCGTTCGAAAAGAAGATCGATCTGAGCTGATTTTCTGCCACCATTATTGCGAGATCTGAACCACGACCCCGACTTGTACCCAATTCCCGAAAAACGCAGGAACGTCGCAATCTCAAACGAATGACGACGACAGAGACGCTCGAAGGCATAACCCTGCCATTGGGCCAATTTTGTACGGTCCATGAGATGGGACTGAAATTGTCCTTTTTGAATCGCCTGTCTGTTTTGGGCAATAAAAGAAAAATAAAAATTGAGATATTCATCGAGCAGACGGTAGCGAACAACCTTGCTCCGATCCGGCAAATCCAATGGCTGATCCCTTTGAATAAAACCCGCCAGAGAAAGATCCTCGAGTACCTGTGAAAAGGTGCCGCCTGGCGAGGCGCCACAACTCACAGCCAGTTGTTCTGTAGAGAGGATTTTGTTGACAAGAGAGCAAATCACTTTTTCGTAGTGGGGGCTTTTTGAAAAATGGCTTAGGAAAAGTCTGTGAAATTCCTGAAAAAAATACCCGCTCTGGGCAAAAGCGTATTCATTCAAATTTTGAAGATACGAAAATCGTGGATTGATTTCGAGCAGGTATTTGGGAATACCTCCGAAGGTCATGGCAAATTCGAGAACCTCCAACCCTGATCTTTCGGGTAGAAAGGCCCTGATGTCGGTGAGTTTGAGTGGTTGCAGGTTTATTTCTGTGTCCACACGACCATAAAGGGCCTTTGATTTGAGAATTTTTTTGACGATAAAAGACGAAACAGAACCGCAAAGAACAAAGCGACAATCTTTGCATTTCGAAAAAAAATTATCCCAATGGTATTTGAACAATGAGACTGCCTGGGGCTTCATCTGGACCATCCACTGAAACTCATCCAGAAATACCACCACTTTTTTTGATTTTAGTTTTTCATAAAGAAGTGCAAAGGCCGCATTCCAATCCCCGATCTTTTTTTGCCTTAAATTCTGGTCACCGGAGTATTCACTCAACTGCTCTATGAATTGTTTAAGCTGAATTTTGATGGACCCGGCCTCTAAACCCTCAAACTTCCAGAGAACCTCTTTTGTATAGGCCTCTTCGATGAGTGCGGTTTTGCCCACGCGCCGTCGCCCGTAAACCACAATCAACTGGGCGTGGGGACGAAAGTTTGGTTCCCGCAGCTGGCACAGTTCTTCGCTTCTTCCGTAGAAAGTCATAAGTTTATTTAATGAGTGTCCGTCGGGAAAGGCCCTGTTTCGCAGGAGTCCTGAAAAATCATGTCCCGTGACAAAATATAAGGACATGATTTTTCAGGGTTTGAAATATTTTGCAAGCGGCAAAATTTTCAAACTTCCGGAGAAACAGGGTCTTTCCCGACGGACACTCATGATAGGCTACAATAAGCAAAAAATCAGCGTATTATCGCTTATAAGACACATTATAGGCTTAATTTATAAAATATCAAGCGCATTATCACTCAACACCACGCGAGGCATGTTTGAGTCAAATTTTGGGTCTGGGGTGGCTGATTAAAAACGCCCTGTGGGGGCCTGTTTTTTTCTTGTCTCTCGTGTGTCTGTGAGAGCCGTTCCCCATTTGTTGATGTGATCCGCGGCCCTCTTGACTGCGTCGGCTACCGCGTTGACATCTTGCAGGGGTTTTAAAAGATAATCAAAGGCCCCCAAAAAGCGTGACTCGGCCACCTTGGTGGTGGTGCTGTAGGCGGTGATCATAATGACCACGATGTCGTGGTTCATCATTTTTATTTCTCTTAAAAGTTCGAGCCCGTTCATGTCCGGCATGTTGATGTCGAGCAGCACAATGTGATAGGTGGTTTGTTTGATGAGGTTAAGGGCCTCCCTTGCGGAGCTTACAATATCTATATTGTAGCCGCTGAGTTCCAGATATGTCTTAAGGGCCTCTAAAATATCAACCTCGTCATCCACGCAGAGAATTCTAAAATCCCTGTTTTTTAAAATTTCGTTCATCATGATATCCTCCCTCCGCATTTTGAACGGTCCAAAACACCTGTCCCACAACAGGCCCCTATGCCCACGGAGACCGCATCAGCCCGCCACGGGCAGAACAATCCTGAACAGCGCACCGCCGCCCTCTGCCGTGTGTACCTCGATCCTGCCTTTATGCTCTTCTATTATTTTGCTTGAGACCGACAGACCAAGCCCTGTCCCCTTGCCCGCCTTTTTTGTGGTAAAAAAGGGTTGCATTATTTTTTCTTTGAGTGCGTCGGGGATCCCGGGCCCGTTGTCTTTTATTTCGATCACGATCTCTGCGGGAGAGAGTTGCGCGGTCGTGATTTTAAGTTGTTTTTTGCCGTTGACCTCTTCGAGGGCGTGGGCGGCATTGTTGATAATATTGACCAGCACCTGCTCGACACGAATGGGGTTTCCCTTGATCGCGAGCAGGTCTTCTTGGAGGATTTTTGTGACCTCGATGCTGTGGTTTCTTAGCTGCTGACCAAGAATTTTAAAGACGTTTTGGATAGAGGTATTAATATTTACCGGCTCCATCGCTGTGCCAGTGGTTTTGCGGGTGTACACCCGCATGTGATCGATGATGTCTGACATCCGGTTCATCTGGGTAACGATCTCGGGCAGGTCGTTTTTGCAGTCCTGCATGTCGAAGCGGTCTTTCTCTATATCTTTAAGCATGGACTGACAGATGATTTTAACCACGTTAAGGGGCTGCATGAGTTCGTGGGCAACCCCCGCGGTAAGTTCGCCCATGGCTGTCAGCTTTGCCGCCTGAATAAACTGGTCGGTGATCTCTTTGAGCTCGGCTGCCTTTTTCGCTTCGGTCTCCCTGAGCAGGCTCGCAAGTCGGTCGATCTCGGTCTGCATTTCTTCGGGTGTTTTCATATAATCGGTGGCCCTTAAGGGGATATTAACGCCTTGTCACTTTAACACATTGTTTAATTGCGCTGTGATCTCGGTTTGTAATTCGAGGTCCCTCATCCTGAATCTTAGGGCCCTCTCGAGGGTTAATTTTTCCATGGCCTTTTGGAGCACAGCCATGAGGTAATCGATATCGACAGGTTTTTTTAAAAAATTAAAGGCCGCCGACCTCATGGCCGCGATTGCGTTGTCTTCGTCTCCAAAGCCGGTCAAAAAAACGGCCTCAAAATCTGTGCTGATGGCCCGCATTTCATTAAGGACCACAATACCGTTTTTATGAGGCATTTTAATATCAAGCAGCGCAAGGTCGATCTTGTTGTCTTCGAAAACAGCAATGGCCTCGCTGCCATTGCGGGCCTGATGCACAATGTAGTCTTCTTTTTCGAGGATCCGTGCCAGCCTTATGCGGGACTCGTCCTCGTCTTCGGCAATGAGCAGTGTGGGGAAAACTTTTTTTATATTTTGCTTAAGCCCTATTTTTTCCTTTGCCCTGCCAATCGCTGTATCGAGCAGTTTAAGGTCAATGGGTTTTTTGATGTAATCGAGCGCCCCTCCGCGCAGGGCGAGTATCGCCTGCTCGTCGCCATCGTAGCCGGTCATCATGATAAACTCTATATCGGGCCTTTCTACCTTTGTCCTGTTTAAAATTTCTATGCCATCCATAAGCGGGAGCCTGATATCGCAAAGCACAATCTGCGGTGATTCTTTGTTGAGGACCTCTAGCGCCGTCTTGCCGTTATCGGCCTCTAAAACCCTGTAGCCCTCTTTTTGAACATAGCGGCACAAAAAAGCCCTGATCGAGTCGTCGTCCTCTACAACGAGGACCTTAAAGGTTTCTGCCATAGGCCACCCCTGTCAAAAAAAATCCTTCGGGGTCTGTCTTTAATCATTTTGCCGCCACTTGTCCAACGAAGTTTTTAACAGGACCGCACAACCCTTAACAACCACACACATGAAAGAAATTGCCCGCTTTTTTGGGCAGCTTTTGCCTATCTCGCTTTTTTAAAAGAACAGCGCATAACGCCACTGTCTCTTGATAAATCAACAATAACAAGGCCCTTCTGTTTGCAGACACCCGCATGTTTTTTCTTTTTTTAACTGGCCCGTTAATTGCATTACAGGATGATTCAATGTCAAAGCTCACCAACGCAAAAGAGGTCGCCCAATATCTTAACATCACAGAGTCCACGGTGTACCGACTGACCAAAGAGGGCAAGCTCCCCGGCATGAAGATCGGCAACCAATGGCGCTACGACATGGAGGTCATCATCGACCTCTTTAAAAAGGGGACCATGCCAAAAGAGGACAAAGAAAAGTGAACCAAAACCAAAACGGGATCCTGTCTCAAACCATTTGGAAAGAACTGCGGGGCAAAATATGACCTTGGAAAAAAACAAAGCCAAAGAAAAAAAGCCGTTCTTTTGGGGCCTAAAAACCACCATCATCACCTGGTTTTTGGTCCTTGCCATTGTCCCCATGTCGCTCGTGGGGGTGGTGAGTTACCTCAGGGCACGCGCAGACCTCGAGGCCTCCATCGAGAGAAACCTGCTCCGCGTGGCAAACCTTAAACACGCGCGTCTGGAGCAATGGGCCAATGAAAACATCTCGGACCTTAAAGCGTACGCCGAACTCCAACAGAACGTAAGTCTTCTTACCGAGCTTAGAAACGCATTCAACGTGGGGAGTGTGGATCTCTCCAAGTTTGTCAACAGCTACCAGTGGGAGAACATCGTCCTGGATCGCACCGACGACCTCAAGTCCTTTAACAGATATAAAAACTACCACGATGTCCTGTTTATTGACGACAAGGGCAACATCCTTTTTTCAATCGCAGCAGAAAACGACCTCGGCACAAATCTGCACAGTGGAAAATATGCGGGCACGCTCTTTGCCAAGGCCTACCAAAAATCAATGACAACGGGCCAGACCGTCTTTTCGGACCTGGAACACTACGCCCCTTCAAAGGGGATGGTCTCCGGTTTTTTTACCACACCCATGTTTGACAAAAACGGCGACAAGGCGGGGGTCCTTGCCCTGCAGATCACAACAGAGGAGATAAACAACATCGTCAAAGACGCTGTGGCGCTCGGCACATCGGGGATCAGTTATCTGGTGGGCTGGTCCAAAGAAGGGGGGCTAAGATTCAAGAGCAACATCCCCAACAGCGACACACCCACCATACTCACGCAGGCCCACGAAACCACTCTCACCCGCTCATGGATCGAGGATCACAATCAGAAGGGTCAAGAGGGTAAGCGCACCGACGAAAAACAGCACCACCACAGCAGATTACTTCATTACACCTGCATGCACCAGCACGCAGCCTTTGGCGTGCACGAAGACATAGACATCGCTGGGGTCTCGTGGGCACTTGTTGTCGAAAGGGAAAAGGACGAGGCCTTCACGCGCATCACGGCCCTGCGCAATATTGTGGCGCTGTGTATTCTCCTCACAGCCCTCGGGGCCTTTGTTGCGGCCCGCATCCTCACACGCAGGCTCACCGCCCCCATCACGGCCCTGTCACAGACTGCAAAAAAGGTGGCCGTTGGCGAGCTTGTCCAGACAACCAACATCAACGCCCAAAACGAGATTGGCGAAATGGCACAGAGCTTTAACAGGGTGGTCGAAAATTTAAAAAAGGTGGTCTTTCAGGCCAACACCATCGCCTCGGGTGATTTTAGCAACGATGTAACGCCCCTCTCCGACAAGGACGAGATGGGCACAGCCCTCAAAACCATGATCAAAACACTCAGACACACCACCAGCGCCGTGGAAAAGGTTGCCCTTGGCGATCTGAGTGTCTGCATCACCGAAAAAAGCGACAGAGACCTGCTGGCAATCTCGGTCAACAAAATGGTCATGGCCCTTAAACAGTCCGCAGAGAAGGACCAAAAAACAAACTGGCTTAAAAACGGACAGACAGAGCTTGCCGAAAAAATGCGCGGCAACAAGGACCTCCCCACATTGTCACGCGACATCGTCACCCACATCGCCAAATACCTTAACGCGCAGGTGGGGACCTTTTATGTGGCAGATGACGCTGGCACGCTGTCGCTTGCAGGGTCGTATGCCTTTACGCGGCGCAAAAACCTTGAGGCAAAGATTAAACTCGGAGAGGGGATCGTGGGACAGGCTGCGCTTGAGCAACAACCGATCATCCTGGCAAACATCCCCGATGATTACGTACACATCGCCTCAAGCCTCGGCGAGACAGCACCCAAAAGCATTATTGCACTGCCGCTCATCATGGATAACCGCGTGGAGGCTGTGATCGAGCTTGCAACCCTTACAAGTTTTACCGAGCAACACATCAGCCTGCTCGAAATGGTGGCCGATACCATAGCCATCACTATCCGTGCGGCAAAGGAGACACAGAAAACACAGACACTCCTCGAAACAACACAGGCTCAGGCCACAGAACTCAAAACACAACAGGAAAAATTAAAGGCCTCCAACGAGGAGCTTGAGGAACAGACACAGCTCCTCAGAAGTTCAGAAGAAGAGCTTAAACAGCAAAGCGAGGAACTGCAGGCCTCCAACGAGGAGCTTGAAGAAAAAACCATTGCCCTTAACGAGCAGAAAAAAGAACTCGAAGAAAAAGGCACAGCCCTCGAAGACAAGGCCAGGGACCTGGAGCTGGCCAGCAAATACAAGTCGGAGTTTCTCGCCAACATGTCGCACGAACTGCGCACCCCCCTAAACAGCCTGCTCATCCTCGCAAAGAACCTCATCAAAAACGAGGACGGCAACCTTAACACACAGCAGATCGAGGACTGCGAGGTCATCTACAACGGCGGCAGGGATCTGTTGGAGCTGATCAACGAGATACTGGACCTCTCCAAGGTCGAGGCCGGAAAGCTTGAGTTTAATTACGAAGAGGTGGGGTTTGACCAGATCATCGAGACCATCAAAAGTCAGATGGGGCCGTTTTTCGTAAGCAAAAATCTTGAATTCATCATTCAAAAGGCAAAAGACCTTCCCACAACCCTTGTCACCGACAAACAGCGTGTGGAACAAATTATAAAAAACCTGCTCTCCAACGCCGGCAAGTTTACAAAAGAGGGATCGGTCACCCTTAAAATGTTTGCGCCTGGAAAACGCCGTCACGACAGGATAAGCGGGGACTACATCGCCTTTGCGGTCACAGACACGGGCATCGGCATACGCAAAGAGATGCAAAGCTCGATCTTCGAATCCTTTCAGCAGGCCGATGGCTCTACAAGCCGCGTCTACGGAGGTACCGGGCTTGGGCTGACCATCTCACGCGAGCTTGCAAAAAAACTGGGCGGCTACATCACCCTTGAGAGCGAGGTAAACGTGGGCAGCACCTTCACTGTTTTTATCCCCTCAAGACCGCAGGTGGAAATCATTAAACAGGGGCCGGCAAAAATCGCGAACACCGTGCCCGCTGTGCCTGTGGCCACCGGACAGCCGGAAACACTGATGGACACACCCATCCCCGAGTTTGTCCCCGACGACAGGGACACGATCAGGGAGGGCGACAAGATCCTTGTGATCATCGAAGACGACCCCGCGTTTGCAAAGGAGCTCATCCGCCTCTCACGCAAAAAGGGGGATGTGTGCGCCGCAACCAACAGCGGCAGGGCGGGCCTTGCCCTCGTGGATAGACACAGACCCGTGGCGGTCCTGCTCGACCTTGGTCTCCCCGACATGCACGGCGACAAGGTCCTTAAGGCACTCAAAGAAAACCCACGGACCGCGCACTGCCCCGTGCACATTATTTCATCGGAGGATTCCAGCAACCTGTTGACACAATTGGGGGCCGCGGGACAGCTCACCAAGCCTGTGAGCGAAGAGGACCTGCAACAGGTCTTTGCAAAACTGCAGGGCACCCAGTCGGATGCCATCAAGAACGTGCTGATCATCGAAGACGACCACACGCACTCACAGGCCATGTCACGGCTGCTCGGTTCAAAGTCCCTCAACGTGACAACCGCGGCAACGGGCTCTGAGGCCCTTAATGCCGTAAAGGCCCAGACCTTTGACTGCATCATCCTCGACCTTAAACTGCCCGACATGACGGGGTTTGAACTGCTTAAAGAGTTTAAATCAATGCCCGCGTTTAAGACACCGGTGATCGTCTACACAGGCAAGTCCCTGTCAAAGGAGGAACACGACCAGCTTAAAATGTATACGGGGAGCGTGATCCTTAAAGAGGCGGAGTCGTTTGAGCGGCTTAAAGACGACGTGAGCCTGTTTCTGCACAGCGTGGATCAAACATGCCCCTCTAAAAACAAGGTCGCCCCGCCATCCCCTGAGTCGCTCGATGTCCTCAAGGAAAAGACCATCCTTCTTGCCGACGACGACATGCGCAATGTCTACGCCCTCAACCGTACACTCAAGGGGTACAAGCTCGAGACCGTGGTCGCGGCCAACGGCAAAAAGGCGCTGGAGATCATCGACACCCACAAAAAGATAGACCTGGTATTGATGGATGTGATGATGCCCGAGATGGACGGGCTCACCGCTATTAAAATAATCCGCGAAAAGGCGAAATTTAAAAACCTCCCGATCATCGCACTGACCGCAAAGGCCATGTCCGACGACAAGGGCAAGTGCATTGAGGCAGGGGCCAACGATTATCTTACAAAACCCGTGGACACAGACAAGCTCATCAGCATGATCTCGGTCTGGCTGAGTAAAACATGAAACCAATAGAAATAGAAGAAATCGAAATCGATCTCATCCTCGATGCCATGTTTAAAAGACACGGCTACGACTTTAGGGATTACGCGCGCGCCTCGCTTAAACGACGGCTCATGCACAGGGTGATCTCTGAAAACTTAAGCCACATCTCCGAGATGTTTCCAAAAATCATGCGCGACGAGGCCTTTTTTAAAAGACTGCTCCTCGATCTCTCGATCACGGTGACAGAGATGTTTCGCGACGCGGGATTTTACCAGGCCTTCAGGGAAACAATCGTCCCCAAACTCAGGGTCTTTCCGTTTTTTAAAATCTGGCACGCGGGCTGTGCCACGGGTGAAGAGGTTTATTCCATGGCCATTCTGCTTCACGAAGAAGGTCTGCTTAAAAAGGCCCAGATTTATGCAACCGACTTTAACAGCAGGGCGCTGGAGAGCGCCAAAGAAGGGCTGTACGCCGCGGATAACCTGGCACTCCACGAAAAAAACTACAGCGATGCGGGCGGCAAAACCGCGCTCAAGGATTACTACAGGGCCATGTATCAAAGTTTTAAGATACACGATTTTTTAAAGGAAAAAATCACCTTTGCAGATCACAACCTTGCCACCGACGGTGTCTTTGGCGAGATGCATGTAATTTTGTGCCGCAATGTGATGATTTATTTTAATCAAAAATTACAAACAAGGGTGCTCACACTCTTTTTAAACAGCCTTGATCACAGGGGGTATCTGTGTCTTGGCAAAAAAGAGTCCCTGTTCACCACGGGTGTTGTGGATGCCTTCGAGCGGGTATCGAGGGAATACAGCATCTACAGAAAAAAATGAACTCACAACAAAAAACAGTCGTCATCGGGGTCTCGGCAGGGGGGATGGAGGCCCTCACCGTCATTGTTAAAAGTCTGCCCAAGGACTTTGCACCCGCCATGATCATCGTACAGCATCAAAAGGAGGACAGTGATAATTTTTTGGTGCACTACTTGAACGAGAGATCAAAGATCCCCGTTGTAGAGGCCGAGGATAAACAAAAGATAGGGGCAGGGCGCATCTACATTGCCCCGCCGGGGTATCATCTGCTTGTCGAAGGCGATGAGCAATTTTCTCTTTCTATTGACGCAAAGGTGAGCTTTGCACGTCCCTCCATCGATGTGCTGTTTGAGAGCGCCGCCGATGTTTACGCGGAGAACCTTATCGGCATTATTCTCACCGGCGCCAACTCCGATGGGGCAAGGGGATTAAAAAAAATAAAGGATGCCGGCGGGACGGTCATTGTGCAGGACCCCGAAACGGCCCACACAAAGGCCATGCCGCTTGCGGCCCTTGCCTTGACAAAGGCGGATTACATACTTCCACTTGAAAAAATCGGCCCGTTGCTTTACAACATATCCGGAGGGACCAAAGACTCAAAAGGAATAACTTGAGTATGACAGACACACCAAGACCAAAAATGCTCATTGTCGATGACCACGACGCCAATATCAAGGCGCTCGAACGCGCGCTCAAGGGTATCGATTGCGAAATCATCAAGTCCCATTCGGGCAACGAGGCGCTCGCCCTGGTGCTCGAACACAACTTTGCGCTGATTCTGCTGGACGTGCAGATGCCCGAAATGGACGGCTTTGAAACACTCTCCCTCATCAAACTCGACGAAAAAACAAAACACATCCCGGTAATTTTTGTAACGGCCTTAAGCAAAGAGGACAAACACATCACCAAAGGCTATCAGGCAGGGGCCATCGATTACCTCTTTAAGCCCATCGATATCGACATTTTAGAGGGCAAGGTAAACGGCTACCTCGCACTCTACAAAGAAAAAGCCGTCCTGGAGCAAAGGTGCAGGGAGCTTGAGGCAGAGGTGGAAATGTTGAAGGGTGGGGCGCCCCCATAAAAACACGGCAGACGTGAATGTTTTTGGTTACAAACCGGTTTTAAAAAAATCAATCAACGAGTTTAAGGTGTTCTGCAATCCAGTATTTAACAAGGGATTGGCGCGTCATGCCAAGTTGTTGTGCCTTGGCGTCAAGGCGCGCCAGCATAGCCGAGGGGATATCTACGTTGATGCGAGATGGCCTGACCTGCAAGAGATCTGCGATGTCGTTGTCTTCGAAATAGTTGTCAAATTCGTTTGCGTTGGTTGGTTTTTGAGATGTTTTTTTCATAGAGTTTTTTTTCTTTGGGCCGCGACCTGCGACAACTGATGATGCGTATATTGCCTGACCTCAAAGTAAAAATACAGGTGTAAAGAATGTGATCTATCGGTCCAATCAGGGCAAATCTGTTTTCGAATTCACTTTTTGCAGAAAACTCGATGCAGGGCCCATCCCAAATAAGCTGCGCCTGGTTAAAATCTACCCCGTGCTTGATTTTGTTCAACCGGCTTTTATTAAGATCAAATTCAAAATTCACCTCTAATTACCCCTATTTTATACCAAATCTGTATAGTATTTCAACCTATTTAAACAATTTGCGGTTCGAATGTATCTGAATAACCCCTTACCCCGCATGCGGCAGTTCTACTGTGAACTCCGTCCCCTCACCCACAGCGGTCTTTACGTTTAGCGACCCGCCGTTTCGCTCGATGTTGCCCTTGGTTAAAAACAACCCGAGGCCCGTGCCCTTGCCGACATCTTTTGTGGTGTAAAAGGGGTCAAAGATCTGGTTGATTATTTTGGGATCAATGCCGCAGCCGTCGTCTTTAAAAATAATTGTCTGAAACGGTTTATCGGGGTTGTCGCGCACCGTGAGGCGCAGATTGCCTTTGTCCTCGCGGCCTTCTTTTTTAAGACGTTCCTCGATGGCATCGATCGCGTTGACAATAAAATTGATAAAACTCACCACCATCTCCTGCGCGTTGACCTTTATTTTTTTAAGATCGCCTGCCACCTCGTAGTGCAGGTTGTGGTACTTGACCCTGTGGCTCGTGAGGGTCAGGGCCTCTTTAACAAGGGCCTTGGTGTCGGTCTCTTTAACGTCGCGCGCCTTGTTGTGTTCGAAGGTCGACATACCCTTTACAATTTCCGCAATCCTCTCGGTCCCGTTGATCGCGGACAGGACGGCGGGGCCTATTTTTGTCTCGTACTGGCTTAAGGCCCTGCTGAGCGCCTCTTTTTCGGTTCCCCCCGCCGAGAGGCTTAAAAGCACGGGCACGACTTCGTCGAAATATTTTTTGATGATTTTAAGCCCCCCCTTTATAAACACGTTGGGGTTTTTAATCTCGTGCGCGATCCCTGCCGCCATGGTCCCGATGATAGAGAGCTTTTCCATCTCGATCATGCCGGTCTGCATTTTCGCGTTATGGGATCTGAGCCTCTGGCCCTCGAGGACTTTTTTGACAGCGAGGACAAGCTCTGTCGGCTGAAAGGGCTTTCTTATAAACTCGGTCACCCCCATTTTCATGACACCGACCACCATGCTTACGTTGGAATACCCCGTGACCACGATGACATCGGTGTTTGCCTTGATCTGTTTGATGCTGCCCACAAGCTCTTCGCCGTTCATTTGGGGGAGCAGTAGATCGGTAATGACGATATTAAAAGGGGCCTCTTTAAAAAGTGCCATGGCCTCGCGCCCGTCCCGTGCCTTGACCACCTCAAAGCCCTCTTCCTCGAGAATATTTTGAATAAGCTCCCTGACGATATCTTCGTCATCGGCAACCAGTATTTTTTCTGGCATGTGATTGTCCTCAAAAAAAAGCGTAGCCGTTAATCAACTGCGGGCAGGTACACCTTAAAGACCGATCCCTGCCCCTCCACAGATTCAAACAAAATATGCCCCTCGTGATTTTGAATAATGTTGTACACCACCGAAAGACCAAGCCCTGTGGCCTCGCGCGTCTGTTTGGTCGTAAAAAACGGGTCGAAAATTTTGTCTTTGATGTCTGCGGCAATCCCTTTTCCTTCGTCCCTGATGCTGATACAGGCGTAGCGACCGGCCTTGATGTTAAAGGCGTTGCCCTCTTCAAACGCGAAGTTTTCTGTCTTAAAATAAACCCCGCCGCCCTCGGGCATGGCGTCACACGCGTTTTTGGCCAGCGCCGTTAAGGCCTGCATGAGCAGGATATGATCGCCCTCGACAGCCATGAGGCCCTCGCCAAGCTCCCTGTGGCCCCTGATATTTTCATGATTGCAGGTGCTTTGCAGGTGATCGATGGCCCTGGAGACCACGCGGTTGACATCAATCATTTTTTTCTCTCCCGTGCCCGTCCTCGCAAAGGCAAGCAATTGCTGTGTAAGGTCGGCGGCCCGCTGTGCGCACTGGGAGACGGCCTTAAGTTTTTGATGCGGTTTGCTGTCTGCCTCAAATTCTTTTTCCAGCAGCACGGCGTTGCCTAAAATACCGGTCATGAGGTTGTTAAACTCGTTAGAAATACCAGCCGCAAGCTTGCCGGTCGCCGCCACTTTTTCTGAACGCAGTATCTGCTCCTGCGCCGCTTTTAATTCTTGATTGAGCCTTGTGGCATCGGCAAGGGCCTCTTGAGTCTTAATAATGGATTCGTCGAGCCGGATTTGCATCTGCTGTTTGGAAACGGCCTTTTTTATGGTGATTTCGACCTCGTCAAAATCGACCGGTTTTTGCAGGTAGCCAAAGGCATCGTTGTTGAGGGCCTCGATCGCGTGTTCTATCCCGCCGTGACCAGTCATCATGATCACCTCGGTGAGTGTCTTTTGCTTTTTTATTTCTTTTAGGGCCTCGATACCGTCCATGCCGGGCATACGGATATCAAGAAGAATAATATCGGGCTTAACCTCGTTAAAGGCCTTGACCCCTTTAATCCCGTCCTCGGCGGTAAAGGCGTGATAGTCTTCGATCTCGAGGAGTTGTTTCATCCTTTCCCTGATAATCTCTTCGTCATCGATCACCAATACTTTGATGGCTTGATTTTCTGTTGTCATGTTTTTTTTACACCCCTTTTTTTGCACCGGCTGCCGGCAGATAGATGGTCACAGAGGTTCCCTCTCCGGGCATGCTTTTAACATCAAAACGACCCTGGTGCTGATCGATTATGCCGTAACTGATGGCCATGCCCAGACCCGTGCCCTTGCCCACTGCTTTGGAGGTAAAAAACGGCTCGAAAATTTTTGCCAAAACGGCCGCTTCCATGCCTGTGCCGTTATCGCCAAACGTCACAGCGATCTCTTGAGACTCGGGCAGGGATATGGTTTTTATTTTTAGCTGCTTTTGGTAGGTTTTGTCTCCCGCATGTTCGAAACCCTCTGCAAATGTATCTACAGCATCCCTTGCGTTGGCAAGCAGGTTGATCCAGACCTGTTCGAGCTGATAAGGTTCTCCGTTGATCAGCAGGAGATGCGGATCAAGATCACGCACAATCTTGATATTGTGCAGCCGCAGCTGCTCGTTTAGAAGATCAAGGGCAGATTGAATGGTCTCGTTAACATTGACCTCGACAAATTTAAGGGCGTCCTGTCTGGCAAAGGTGCGAATATGGGTGATGATTTTGGACATGCGCGTAATCGAGGTCTCGATATCCTTGATGCCCGATTGCAGCTCTGCGTCTGTGAGTTTGCCCTTTTTGAGCATTCTTTTAAAGCCCGCAACAATAAGAGAGATCCCGCCCAGCGGCTGGTTGATCTCGTGTGCAAGACCTGCGGACATCTCGCCAAGGGTGGCAAGCTTTGACTGCTGAAAGAGCTGCGTCTGCACCTGATTGAGCTGCCTGGATCTTTCGACCACACGCCGCTCTAACTCGGTGTTCATCTTGTTGATGATCTCGGAGGAGATTTTTAACTCCCTGTGCCTGAACAGGCTGTTGCGTCTTAGGTTGATCCTCTCGAGCGCGCCCCTGATAGCCAGGAGGGTTTCTTCGAGGTCAATGGGCTTTGTGATGTAGTCAAAGGCACCCGCCCTGAGCGACTTGACGGCAAGCTCTATATCTTTGTGCCCCGTCATCATGATGCCCTCGATATCATTGTAGAGATTTCTTGCCTGTTTAAGGACCTCGACACCGCTCATGGTGCCCATTTCGATGTCGCTCACAAAGACATCGACCTTGTGTTCTTTCATGATTTTAAGGCCCTCCTCTCCGTTGGGGGCCTCCAATACATCAAAACCCTCTTTTTTTAAAAAACGGCCAAGAAGCCTGCGGACGTTGTCGTCGTCGTCCATGACCAGCACCGTGTTTTTATAAACAAGCGTGGATTCTTCGAATATTTTTTCTTGAGCCCTGCCAAGCGCGGTGTCGAGGTCACCGAAGTTGATGGGTTTTTCTATATAATCGATAGCCCCGCGTCTTAAAGATTCGATGGCTTTTTCTTCGGAGCCAAAGCCCGTGATCACAATGACCTCGCAATTGGGTTTGGTTGCTTTAAATGTGCTTAAGACCTCGAGCCCGTCGCCATCGGGGAGGTTAAGGTCCAGAAGGGCGATATCGACAGCGTTTTTGTTGAATGTCTCGACAGCCGTGGATGCCCCAGCGGCGGTGATCACCTCGTAATAATTTCTTCTAAGCTCTTTGGCAAGCTGCTCGCGAATGATGGTATCGTCATCGACAACAAGAACGGTTTTTTGACTCATGCACGCCTCGTACCACAGGTTAAAAATAAGATCATCAATATTGTACACTCTCAACCCCGTCATCAAAAACATGACGGCGTCGTCATCGCGAGCGGTGCATTGCGGTGGACATGACGGGGTCATGTCTAACGCTGTGCGCCCACGTGATGATCTCCTTGATGCCATCCGGATCACAGGGATTGCCACGTCGTTTACACTCCTCGCAATGACGTGGAGTGCCGCGAAGCTGTCGCTCCTCGCAATGACGGCGTCGTCATCGCGAGCGCAGCGTGGCGATCTCTCTGAACGCTTTAATTTAACATAAGGTATATTTTATGTTGAGTGAATAATTATGTGGGGTAGGGGGTTTCCCCAGGGCTTCGTAGGCAAATTTTTTTGATATTTCCAAAAATAGAAGATGTGGGCTGTGATTTTAGGTTATTTTGATGAGTCCATGAGATTGGGGGGGCTTGGTGAAACCCGGAGGGTTTTTTTAGCGATTAGCCGGTGGTTGAGGCATGAGCTTGCGAAGGCCGACACCACCGGTCCATGATAGAGTAGATTTTGCACCCCAGATGGGGTGCCAGTC
>JADGCS010000073.1 GCA_015228875.1 Deltaproteobacteria bacterium
CGCTAAAAAAACCCTCCGGGTTTCACCAAGCCCCCCCCAATCTCATGGACTCATCAAAATAACCTAAAATCACAGCCCCCATCTTCTATTTTTGGAAATATCAAAAAAATTTGCCTACGAAGCCCTGGCGGTCCGTTGCCACGCGCCAGCGCTTTCTGTTCATGCGCGCAAGGCCTCCTCATGCAGCACCGTCATGTCGCTGTTTTATCAACAAAACGGATTGACCAGCACGCCCTCTTATGAGAATCTGTCGCCGCACATCGCAACAATATTCAAAAGGGGGGGCAGTATGAAAAAAATCAAGGACAAGATTGTGCTGATCACGGGAGGGGCCGCAGGGATTGGTTTTTGCACGGCAGAACTCTTTGCCAGGGCGGGCTCCAAGGTGATTATTACCGACATCAAGGGAGATGCGCTTGCTGCAGCAAAGGAAAAGCTCAGAAAAAAAGGGCTGGAGGTCTATTCTTATACTGTGGATGTCTCAAAAAAAGAGCAGGTCGAAAACATGGCTGCGTCCATTATCAAAAAATTCAAGACTATCGATGTCCTTATAAATAACGCGGGTATTGGTCACACGGGAGAGCTTATCGACACCGATTACAAGACGTGGCAAAGGCTCATGGATGTTAATTTCTGGGGGGTTTTGCACCATGTGTACGCCTTTTTGCCCGCCATGATTAAAAAGCGCGGGGGGTCCATCATCAATGTCTCTTCGGGACAGGCCTTTTTTAGACTCCCCACATGGGGTGCCTATGCGTCTATCAAACAGGCGATGGCCGCATTTTCCGAGGTGCTGCATTACGAGGTCAGTAAATTCAATATCAGCGTGACAACCGTTTACCCCTTTATGGTGAACACCGGCTTTTATAACGATGTCAAGCCCGAGACATGGGCCGCAAAACTCTCCATGAAACTTGTGCCTTATTACTCCATGAAACCCGAGTCTGTTGCAAAGCTGATATTCAAGGCCGTTAAAAAGGGCCAGCCGGTAGAGCGCGTGAGCATTATCAATGATATCGGATTTTATGCCAAGATGGTCCCGCACTTAAGCGGGCTGATCAGTTCGCTTACAAATTATGTGCTGGCAAAGGATGCGGGGGCGGTCAGGCACTGACGGCAAACAATGCAGCCCCAACGTCATCGGGTGGCTGCGGGTGATGTTGATGATCGTTATTCGTTCGAGTTATTCGTTCACGTTCTTCGTTGAGGCTGTTGATCTTTCAGCCTCTGAAAGGGGGGCAAATGCAGCGTATCAGGGAATCAATAAAAATGCTCAAAGAAAAGCGGATGGGGTTTGTTATCGACGAGACCATGACGGGGTATCATCGTTTTGAAAGACTGGCCACACCGTCAGAAAAAAAATTTATGGAGTTCAAGGTAAGCTGGGGACCAAAAAATATTGCTGCGTGGATCAACCCGTACAGCAGTGAGTTTATGGTCCAACCCCTGTGGGGTCATGTGACGATCGAGGGGCTCTGCCATCAGACCCCCTGCAAGGGCACCTTGGAACTCAAATATTTTGATGAGCACATCATCCGCTACACGTTTGAGTTTAAGGTCAAGGGTAAAGAGTATGTTTTTATCGGTGAGAAGGTTAACATTCAGGTCTGGAACCTGCCCGTGTCCCACACCACCTGCTTTGGCAGACTCACAGAAAAGACCACAGGCAGGCTCGTGTCAACATCTGTCACTTATTTTAAGTTCAGCACGATGATCAAGTTTTTGTCGAGCTTAAGGTTTGGGTGAGGGGCATCATTACTTTAACATCGCGTCCGACATACCCCAGATGGGCAGAAAGATGGCGAGCGCAAAGACCGCAACCATGCCAAAGATGCAGCACAGCAGCATGGGTTCGAGCATTGTGGTCAGGTTTTTGATTGTGTGGTTGATCTCCATATCGTAGTGTTCGCCGATACTGCTCAGCATCCCGTCAAGCGCGCCTGTCTTTTCCCCGATGCTGGTGGCTTCAACAAGCACGGGATTAAAATAAGTGAGGTTTCTCATGCTCTCCGCTATGCTGTTGCCTTTTTCGACATCGGACTGCAAAATTCTCACGTCCCGCATAAAGGCCTCGTTGCCGATGGTCTGACCCGTAATGGCCAGCGCCTTTGTAACCGGAAGGCCGCTCTTGTAAAGACACGCAAGGATATTTGAAAAACGGGCATTGGCCACTTTGAGCCCCAGGGGTCCAAAGACAGGGACCTTGAAGGACAGGGTGTCGACCTTAAATTTTCCCTTGGGTGTGGCATAGTATCTATTAAAGAGAAACCTTAAAAAAATTGCCGCACCGATGATCATGAAAAAATAATCCTGCATAAAGTCGCTGATCCAGATCATGATTTGAGTAGGCAGCGGGAGTTCGGCCCCGAGCTGCGAGAAGATGTCCTTGAATTTTGGAATGACCATGATCATCAGCACAGCCGATGCGCAGACAAGCACACCCACAACAATCTTGGGATACAGCATGGCGGACTTGACGCCCTTTTTCATGCTGAAGTCTTTTTCCAAAACATCCGAGAGCTGATTAAGAACCTCGTCGAGGATGCCCGCTTCTTCGCCGCTTGAGAGCATGTTGATGTAAAGATCATCGAAGATTGAAGGGTGTTTGCAGAAGGCGCGTGCGAGTGATGCCCCCTGCTGGATATCGTTTTTGATTGTCTCGAGGGTCTCCTTGAGTGTGGGGTTTGAACTCTGCTTGCTGAGAGTGGAAAGAATGTTTTCCATGCCCATGCCGGCCTTGAAGAGTGTGGCAAACTGTTTTGTAAAAAGGACGATCTCTTCGGGTTTGACTTTTTTTCTGGTGAGGGCTGCCAGTGAAAGGCCAATACCTGAACTGGCAGATGCAACACTGATGGGGATCAGCCCTTCTTCGGAGAGTTTGGTTTTGACGGCTATGGGGTTATCTCCCTCCATAAAACCCTGGACCATGGTCCCGTTCATCCTGCGTGCCTTGTAAGAAAATTTTGCCATTGGTCACTCCGTTGGTGTGTGGTCTCTGCCATCGTGTTGTTTTGTACGACCAAGATCAGCGCGGGTGTTTTAATTTTCGGCCGTCACGCGCATGACCTCTTCGAGAGATGTAATACCCATTTCTACCTTGGCGAGGCCGTCATCCATAATACTGGGGATTTTCTTTGCCCGTAAATGCCTGGTGATCTCTGATTCTCCGGCATTGTTATGAATTAAATCCCGGATCTCTGCATCGATGTTGATGAGTTCGAAAATGCCCAGACGCCCCCCGCTCAGGCCTGAGAAGGAACATTTGTCACAGCCTTTTGAGACGTAATTTTTTTTAAGGGGGACGTTGTAAATATTATCTGTAGAGGTTTCTTCGCGGCAGTGTGTGCAGATGTTTCTCACAAGACGCTGGGCAAGCACGCCCCTGAGCGAACTTGCGAGCATAAAAGGTTCGACACCGATGTCTTTAAGACGGTCGATGGCACCTGCGGCGGTGTTGGTGTGCAGCGTGGAGAGAACCATGTGACCTGTGATGGCGGCCCTGACGGCGATCTCTGCCGTGATGCCGTCTCGTATTTCACCGAGCATGATGACATCGGGGTCCTGTCTTAATGCGGCGCGCAGGACTTTTTCGAATGTGAGTCCTGTTTTTTCGCTCACGGCGATCTGGTTGACTCCCTCTAGCTCGCTTTCGACGGGGTCTTCGATCGTCATGATGTTGATTTCGGGTGTGTTGATGCGCATAAGCCCCGCGTACAGGGTTGATGACTTGCCGGACCCTGTGGGACCCGTGACAAGAAAAATCCCATTGGGTTTGGAAATGATGTCGGTAAAGAGACGTCTCTCCCTCTCCAAAAATCCGAGAGATTCGATGGTCTTGACGTTATCCTTTGCAAAAAGACGGATGACCACTTTTTCGCCAAACTGCGTGGGGCATGTGTTAATACGCATGTCGAGTGGTTTGCCAACAAGCCTCACGCGTGCCTTTCCGTCCTGCGGCACGCGTTTTTCGGCGATGTCCAGCTGTGCCATGATTTTGATACGGCTGACCACGGGGAGGTGCATACTTTTGGGGAGATTCCCTTTTTCTTTAAGGATGCCGTCGATGCGGTACCTGAGGCGACAGTTGTCGCGGTAGGGTTCAATATGAATATCGCTGGCGCCTTCTTTTTTTGCCTTTGAGATCATGCTGTTGACTGTGGCAATAATTTTGGGGCCGGAGGCAATTTCTTGAATCTTTTTTGTCTCCATCATGTTTTCGACATCGTCTGCATCTGTGCTGGAGACCTCGACGACCGTGCTGTCTGATTCGAGCCCTGTTGACTGTGTGTGATGTTTTTCCAGAAGCTCGATGATTTTTAACGGGGGGCTTAAAACTTTGTCGAAACCCTCGGGGTAATAACCGCGCAGTTCTTCGTTGACCGAGGGATCGTTGGGGCTGGCCATGGCAACAAGGATTTTATTGTTTGCCTGACGTTTTAGGGGCAGGACAAAACTTTTCTTTGCAAGATGAAAGGGAAAGACCCGCAGGATTTCGGAATCAATTTCTTCTGATTGGGGTTCGTGAAAGGGGCAGTTTAATTTTTCGGCGAGAAAATTGAGGAGTTCATTTTCTTTGACAAAGCCTCGTGTGATGAGGATTTGTCCGAGATCGATACCAAGGTTATCAACACTGGCCCTTGCCAGCGTGAGCTGGTCCTGTGTGACCATGCCTTTTGCCACAAGATCATCGGCATACTTTGCAAGGACAGTACCTGTAACTGAAATATTTTTTTTATCCTCGGCCGTAAAAACCCCCTTTGGCAATAACAGCGGACAGACACCATATTATCCAATATCGTACCACAAGCCAATGAAAATGTTTTTATGTATGGGAATTTCAAAGCCAATCGAGCGCGGGCTCATTCCTTGCAAAACAGAAGAACTTAAGCCGCGTCATTGTCAAGTTAGTAACTTGTGTGTTTTTGTTTACGCATCTTGTTGCACCGGATTTTATTGTGTTGGCATAATTGGGCGAATGGGGTAGTAAGCTCTGAAAGACCAGGCTTGTGATACAAAAAAATTTTTAAGACTGCAGGTTGGCCGATTAAGATACGAGGCAATAAAAATCCATGTCATAATGTCTTAAGCGATCAATCTGTGTCTGTTTAAGACATGACCTTCGAAGTCCCTTTTAATAAATTTTTGCAGGATGTTCTTGATAAAAAGGCAAGTGACCTTCACATATCAGAGGGGCAGGCGGTGATGATCAGGCTCGATGGCGGGTTGGTTCCCTCTGAACTCGCAAAGGAAAAAATTCTCACGCCGGAGCAGTCACGGGAGTTGTGTTTTACATATTGTGACGAAAAAATGATCCGAAAGCTCGAAGAAGAAAGGGAGCTGGATTTTTCCTTTTCATTTGAGGGCAAGGCGCGGTTTCGTGCCAACCTTTTTCATCACATGGGGGCCGTGACCGGCGCCTTCAGGCCGATCCCTCAGGTCATCCCCACCATGGAGGCCCTGGGGCTTCCAGAGTCCATCAAAAAGCTTACAGAAAAACCAAGGGGGCTTATTCTGGTCACGGGGCCCACGGGTTCAGGTAAATCAACAACGCTGGCAGCGATGATCGGGCACATCAACCGCACTCAGGGAGAGCACATCATCACCATCGAAGACCCGATCGAGTTTGTGCATCAATCCAGCAAATCCCTTGTCGCACAGAGGGAGGTGGGCAAGGACACCAAGTCATTTCTTAACGCCCTTAAATATTCACTCAGACAGGACCCGGACGTTGTGCTGATTGGTGAAATGAGGGACAAAGAAACGATTGGCGCAGCGATCACTATTTCAGAGACGGGGCATCTTGTCTTTGCAACACTGCACACAAACACAGCGGTTCAAACAATCAATCGTATCATCGACGTCTTTCCGCCGGAGCAGCAGGTGCAGGTGAGGACGCAGTTGTCTTTTATTCTCGAAGGGGTGGTCTCCCAGCAGCTTGTCCCCAAGATTGGGGGCGGGCGGTATCTGTCTCAAGAGGTTCTGATCCCAACACACGCCATCAGAAACCTGATCAGGGAAGACAAGGTACACCAACTCTACGCCTCGATGCAGCTTGGCCAGCGAGAGACAAGCATGATGACCATGAATCAAAGCCTTGCAAAGGGCGTTCACGAAGGGCTCATCAGCCCCGAGAGCGCCCGTGACTTTGCCACAGACATCGAGGAACTCAACAAGCTCATTCGCGCAAGGTAAAAAGAGTAAAATAAAACCTACTTTAAAATATAAAAACAAAATATTTTAAGAAAAATATCTCGCGCTAACCAGCTGTAAATAAACAAAATAATTTTAAAACGAGTAAAATAAAACCCGTTTTAAGAAAAAAACTGTTGCAATAATTGTTTTTTGGATTTATTCTAGGGCTAACAGTACGCGTTTATCTGTAGAGTCCTTTTATTGGGGGGGGCCTGATAAAAAGATAATACAATAACATCTTAAGAGGTAAAATATGAAAACATTAAATAACAACTCTGGTTTCACCTTAATCGAATTAATCCTGGTCATCGCGATCCTTGGTATCTTGGCCGTGGCTGTTGCTCCTCAGTTTGTCAACATTCAGGCAAACGCTCAGGAGGCACAGGCTCAAGGGACCGCGGGTGCCGTTCGTGACGGTATCAATATGCAGTTTGCCGAAGCCCTTGCCTCTACAGGCACAGGGGCCTTCCCAGCCACCCTGGACAACAACGCCGGTGCTTGCTCCACAGCAGATCCCTGCTTTGAAGAAGTCTTGCAGAATGGCGTTACAGCCGGATGGACAAAGGCGGGTCTGGTTTATACACATACCGCAAGCGGCCTTGTCTGCACCTATGATGGCGGTGTGAATGGTACGTTTACTTGTCTCTAATGCTTGATCTCCAATGATTAAAAAAAACCCGCCTGATGGCGGGTTTTTTTTTGATATGCCCGGCAAAACATGATGAATACTGATGCTCCTGTTGATGTGTTTATGACTCACATCGATGGTTGGCAGAAAGAAGACGGCTCATGTGTTTGCCAAAATCATGCCCCTTGTCTCCACCTGGGAAGGTCTGGCAACAGCCACATCATTTTTATTCAAAAACAGTTGATTTTATTGATATTTTGGAAGATAATCCCCAGGACTTGGGGGTCTATGTACAATCAGTTTTTTGGGTTTAACGAAAAACCCTTTTCGCAGACGCCTGACACCAGATACCTCTATTTGTCCAGACAGCATGATGAGGCGTTAAGTACCCTTCTTTACGGCATTGAAAACCGCTGCGGTTTTATGCTGCTCACGGGAGAGGTCGGCTCTGGCAAAACCACGATGATCAGGACGTTGCTCAATCTCCTGTCCGACTCCGTCGAAACCTGTCTTGTATTAAATTCATTGCTTAACACCCTCGATCTTTTAAAAAGTATTAATCGTGATTTTGGAAATGACTGGCAATTTGATTCGCATCAAAAACAGATTGAAATATTAAATCAGTTTCTACTCGAGGTGAATCAATCAGGCAAAACAGTTGTTGTCATTATTGATGAGGCCCAAAATCTCTCAAACGAGGCCCTCGAGATGACGCGCATGTTATCCAATCTTGAGACCGAGACAGCAAAACTCATCACGATCATTCTTGCGGGACAGCCAGAGCTCGAGGAAAAACTCTCCCAAAAAGAAATGAGACAGCTCTCTCAAAGAATTCAAATCCACGCAAGACTCAAACCCTTTTCTCTCGACCAGACAAAAGACTACATTGCGCACAGGATCAGCTGCTCTGGCGACAAGACTCATGCCCAGTTTAAGGACGAGGCTATCAAAAGGATTTATAAAAAAACAAGGGGGATCCCGCGGTTGATCAACAACCTGTGCGACCTCGGCCTGCTTGCGGCATTCAGCCAGAGCACCTATGTTGTCGACAAAAAAATCATTCAAAGGGCTCTAAAGGAGGTCCCGCAATATGTCTATTATTCTTGATGCGCTCAAAAAAGCCCAGTCCTCCAAAAACACACCAAAACAAAATGAAACCATTCCCCCGACAGAACCAAACGGGCCGTTAAAGACCAACGGCACAGACGCAGGCCCATCGCGGGCGCCCAAACAAGACACACGCCCTGCCGGCAATGATCTTTTTAATACAATGGCCGCAGACACTGTAAAAACAAGCCTCACAAAGCCGATGGCTCCGGAGTCATCAACAACCATGGCCGGTTTTATCAAAGAACCGATGAAGGTCTTTGAAAAAATTAAGCAGGGTAGTTTTTTTAAACCAAAGGCCGGCATGTTTAATCCCAAGCAGACGGTTAAAAGTACCGACCCGCAGCAGGACAACAAAAAACGCGTCATCATGCTTGCGGTTATTGCAGTACTTGGGCTGGCGGTGGTTGTTTACCACAGCTTCGGTCCCGATGCGAATGAACAGGTTGCTATTCCCATGCCCAAAAAGGCTGTGATGCCCAAGTCTGAGAACAAAGAAATCAAACCGGAAACAAACATCAAAAACCAGGAGCTTCTCGAAAAAGTGGCCAGGCTCAAAGAAGAGGCCGCGGGGTATTTTGTAGAAAAAAAATATGATCGAAGTATGTATGTCTACAAACAACTGATAGAGATTGTCCCAACAGAGGCAGAACATTACAACAACTACGGGTTGTCTCTTAAAAAGATGGGAAAGACAAAGGACGCTACACAGGCCTACAACACGGCGCTGGCCCTTAAAACAGATTATCCGGAGGCATTAAACAATCTTGCGGTTGTCGAGATGTCAGAAAAAAAATACAACGATGCCCGCAGACGGCTTGAACAAGCCATCCAACTCAAGCCCGATTATCTCGACCCCCATCTGCACCTCGCCATCTGTCTTGAAAAAACAGGGGACGTCGATGCGGCAAAGCAGTATTATCAATCATTTCTAGCAATGTCCGAGGGCAAGATCGATCGAAAGATCAGGTTGCAGATTGAGAACAGGCTTGCAAAAATCGATGAGGAAAACCAGTGAGGGTATTTCCCGACAGACACTCACCAGAGTCTGTTCGGAAACTCTTGTTTTGATCAAAAACAAAAGGCTCGTCATCGCGAGCGTAGCGTGGCGATCCAGTGAATTCAAATGACGGGAATTGGCATTTCCCGACAGACACTAACTATGTTCAGTTTTAAGAAAAAAAAATCTGCTGTAGGAATCGACATCGGGAGCAGGGTGACCAAGGTGGCACAGCTCTCCTTTTCCAGCACCGGCCATCCGGCGATTGAAAGATGCGACATCATACAGACAGGACTGCTCGATGAGGGGTTCGAGGGAAACTTAAAGGCCTACATCAAGGAAAACAAGATGACAGGGGCACCCGCCGCAAGCTCCCTTGAGGACGGGTCAATGAAGATCCGAAAAATGGAATTGCCCAAAATGCCCGATCTGGAATTAATCGAGGCCATCAAGTGGAATCTGCGCGATATTGTCGACGGCAACATAGACGACTTTGCTGTCAATTTTTCGAGGATCAAAGAAGACGCGAGCACAGATGAACCCAAAATTATATTAACAGCATACGCTGTCAAGAAAGAGGCTGTCAGGGAGTATCAGAACAAAATAGAAAGCATCGGCCTGCAGGCCTTTTTTATAGAGCCTTCGGCGGTCACACTGGCCTCAACACTGGAACGCTGTCATGGCGAAGATGACAGCTACATTGCAGGTGTGGATGTGGGTTATAAGCACGCCCTTTTCTTTATTGTCGGCAAAGGCGTTTTTGTTTTCTCGCGTCCGTTGATCGGTATTAACCTTGAGGCGCAGGAAAAAGAAAGGGACAACTGCAATCAAAAACTCGCCATTGAAATTCAAAAATCCATCGATACGTTCAAGGTCAACTTTAAGATGGCCGATGTAAAAAAGATTTTTTTGTCGGGTGGCGGGGCCCTGCTGCCGGGAATCACGGATTACTTAAAGACAAATCTCGGGGTGGAGACAAATCATTTAAACCCATTTGTTAATTTGTCCAACGTGGAGCCGTACAAAGAAATGCCTTATTCTCTTTGTGCCGAGGCCATTGGGCTTGCTTACATACAACCATGATCAAACGAATTAATCTTGTTGAAAAAAAGGCATTCAGCTTCACCTACATGAGGCTGGCACAGGCTTGTCTTGTGGTCCTGCTGTTCAACGTCAGCTATGTTGCCGTAAAGTATTACAGCGTCTCAAGCCTGGAGAAAAAACTTAAAAGTGAACAAGTCAGCTTGAGCAGGCTCGAGGCAGAGAGAGACTCACTCATGAAAAAACCCGAGAAAAAAAAGATCTCGGTGGGACAGTACGAGACACTGCTCGAAAAAATAGAGGGCACACCCAAGTGGGCGGGGCTCCTTAACGAGGTCAGCCGCCATCTGCCCAATACGGTGTGGATCACACAGTTCAAAAGTCTTTCATCGGAGACACCGGTTGCTGCAGCGGAGGTCAAAGACAAAAAAGGTGCCAAGAACAAGCAAAAGGCAAAACCGGTTGTCACATCCGGCCCGGCAAAATACTCCCTGGAACTCAGTGGCCTTGGGACAGACATGCGCAATATTACAGAGTTTACCACAAAGCTGTCGGCATCGGATTATTTTGTCGATCTGGTTCTTAAAAAATCAGACAAGGAGAACTACGGATTTAGTTTTACAATAAACAGCGAGATCAAAACTGGGATGAGGTGAGAGAGCGCGATTTTTTGAAAAAAAATCACGCTCTCCCCGATACACGACACACGTACACGACCGATGCCCGATAAAATATTATGTTTGATAACCAGTTAAAAAGACAGGCGCAGATCAGAGAGAGCATCATGGTTGGTATCATGATGGTGTTGATGTGTTACGCAACCTATGCCTTTTTCTATGCGCCCAAAAAGAAGATGGCGCAGGATCTTAAGGCCCAGATTGCAGAGATCACAGAAAAAAAATCGGGGATCGAAAAGCTCAACAAGGCACTGCTCGAAAAATACGAAGAGCAGAAAAAAGAGATGAAAAAGCAGGCGATGATGGTTGAGACCCTGGACCCGCGGATCAAAATGATCAAAGACCAGAAAGACTACGGGTACGGCAGTATCAATCAGATCTTAAGCCACATCACGCAGGAAGATTTTAAATTAAAGGTCAGCATTAACAGTCTTAAGTACGACCTGCCAATCTCCCAAAAGGGTTACAAGGCGACATTTTTTTACATTATGGCCACGGGGCGCTTTGTTGATGTGATGGAGTTTGTTGAAAACATCGAGGACATCCCGGCGCTCATTTCTCTGGATAACATCAGCATTAACACAAACAAAAGTGACAGCAACAGGGTCAATGTGGACCTCAAGGGCACTTTTTATCAGTTGGGGAGCTAGAATGTTAAAAAAACTCTCACTTAGAACCTTGAAAGGTTTTTTCTACGCGTTTCGGCATCAATTTTTGCATGGTGTCCGCCCGCGTAGTATTTTCCGCTTTATGCGGGTTATGGCATTGATCATCCTGTTGGGGATCATGTTGAGCATCAGCCCTTCGCGGGCCCAGGAGAATCCCTCCGAAGCGAGCGGGGGGACAGGCGATCCTGCAGACACAGCGGGAGCGACGGATGACACACAACCCGATGAAGGGGCAAAGGTTCTAGGGGCCAGTGTCTTTGGAGAAAAAAAGGAAGAAATTGTGCCCGTGGATTCGCTCTCGGATCTTGCCATTGAGGAACTTGTCAGTACACAGGGATTTGGGACCCGCAATCCCTTTATGCCGGGGTCTGCCGAAGAAGAATTTGATCCCACGTCCCTGCTGATCCAGGGGATCATCGTCGGCCCTGATATAGAGTACGCGCTGATTTCCGGGCAGATGTTTATGGTGGGAGACCGGATAGGGTATTTCACCATAAAGGAGATCAGACCCGGGAGGATGATCCTCACGCAGCTGGAGGATGAATACGTTGTGCGCATGGAGGGTTATTCCTCACCGCTGCAGGCAAGAAATACCAACAAGTTTTTTGTAGAATTCAGGGATGCCGATCTCAAACAGGCCCTGCGCATGCTGGCCAAATCCGACAATGTCAATATCATCATCCCGGAGGCGACAGAGGGCAAGGTGACCGTGGCCTTTAACAATACATTTCCGATCGATGTGATTGCAGGGATCTTAAGGGTCAATTCTCTCGAATACGCGATGGAGAACAACATCATGAGGATTGGACCTGCAGACCAGTTTACAGACGGCTCGGATTTAAAAGCCATGTCGATACCGCTTAATTTTGCCACAGCAAAGGATCTGGAAGAAAAAATAAAAACATTTTTATCCAAACGCGGCTCTGCGGTCTCTGATGAACGCACCAATATTATCATTGTCAAGGATCATGCCAATGTCATCGACAACGTCAGAAAGTTTCTCGCCTCTGTGGACCGTCAGGACCCGCAGGTATCCATTGAGGCCAAGATCATTGATGCCTCAAAGTCCTTTGCACGATCTCTGGGCATTCAATGGGGACTCACAACGGGGCCAAACAACATCATCACCAGGGGCAATCAGGATGTGGGGTCAATTACCAACGGCTCGAATACGGGAAGTATAGTCAATCTGCCGGCGACAAGTCCCTCCAGTGGGCTTGACATCCTCATCGGCCGCCTGCCGGGAAACACCACACTCGAAATGCAGCTCAGTGCGGCCGAGACCAATGGAAGGATCCGCATCATATCAAAACCCAACGTGACCACCATCAACAACAAACCCGCCAAAATCAGGAGCGGGGTAAAGATCTATGTCAAGGTTGAGGGGGGTGCCGACGAAGGCCCGTCCTTAAAAGAAATCGATACCGGTATCGAATTAAAAGTGACACCGCAGATTACATTAAACAGGATGATCAAAATGACGATCGAGGCTGTGCAGTCCGAGGCAGATTTTTCACGCACAGTTGATAATATACCCTCCATTCTGGACAACACTGCCACGACCACGGTACTTATCCCCGATGGCGAGACGGCCGTGATAGGCGGGCTCTTGAAGGTCAACACCACAACGGAGAAAAAGGGTGTGCCGGGGTTTAGCAAGGTTCCTGTGTTGGGATGGCTGTTCAAGAGCACCAACAAAACAAAGGCCAACAAGGAGTTGATGATTTTTATTACCCCCAAGATATTGGATCACACCTATTTTCGTGTTGAGGCGGACGGCGGGGATGATGGGTGATGGGGCGGGGTGCGGGGGACAACGGAGACGTGTTCGTGTTGGTAAAGGCAACGAAGAAGCTGAGAGTTCTTGTTGATGCCTGTGTCTGGTCTCATGCTGGTTGAGAGCGTGCGCCCAATCGTCAGAAATCCCAAAAATTCACGGCGTAAAAATCCTGTATCTCCTGTTGCTAAGCGCGCTGCAACTGCTATATTAGACCGCCTCAGTTATAATGGAAACTCGGTTCATAACGTGATGCCATGCCCCTTGATAATCAATACGTGGTGGTCGTGCCATAGTGAGTTAAATCTCACCTGATTTGCTGTCCATTGTCCAGGCGCTAATTGCTTAAAAACAATATCACACCCTTCAAAGAATCCTCGATGTATTTCGTCAATTCAACAATTTTTATATCCTCCAACGCATTCACTTTTGATTTTGATTTTTTTAAATCCAATGGAATAGAGGCCGACCGTTCTAATCCATAAAGATCATTTAACAAAAGAGCCAGCTTGTCTTTGATAATGATGGAAAAACCCGTCTGATTGTTTTTGTTTATAATGCCCTCATCATATGCAATGAGTGAATCAATTGATTTTGCAATTTTATACAACTCTCCCCAGTTAATGTAACAACGCTCTGGCAAGGTTGCTCTCTCTTTTGTTTTTTTGTCTGATAATCTAGCAAAACTCCCAAAAAAAGGATTTTCTTCGGACAAGATATAATAAGTGGCCCTTTTGTCGCTTGAGCTAGGCTTTATTGCTGTAATGATATTTGAGTTCTCAAAACTTTTTAAGGCTTTAAAAACTGCAGACAAGTCATATTTTAAAACACGCTGCAGGCCCGAAGCTGTAAATAGACAGTCATTTTCCGTTTTGGCCTGCAAAGACATTATTAAAATAAAATACAAAACATCTGCCTTAATCGAGGGGCCCAGAAAAGATCTTAACTGAACAAGTGTGTTTTTTCTTAAAATTTTATCGTGCGTTTCGAGTGATCCGGGATTGGATGTTTTTTTGTTTGATTGATGCAAATCCTTGAGGGGATATTTTTTAAAGAATTTATTCCATCTGACCCGTTGTGATTCTTTGAGGACATGTCCCAAAAAAGCGGCTACAGAAGATAATAATTGATTGTCCCTCACGTCTTTTCTGGCAATTTGCCATAATCGATCAATGGAAACTAGGGATTCATATTGGGATAACCATTCTGCCATTGATGAAAAGATTCTCGCATCATAATTGCCGGTGATAAAACATGACAAGACAAGATATTCTGGATCAACAGATGTAGATAATTCGGGTCCATCAACCCGCACACCCATTTTTTTTAGATGCAACCATGTAAGATTTACCAAAAAAACCTTTAAAAATTTATTAAACTTTGCGGATAACATGTCCCCACCCTTCTTGGTTTAATAAATCCGTTAAAGTTTTTTTTATGTCCTGTTGATATTCTTGTTTGAGGCACCAATCACAAGCCAGTTTGATCTCATTTTTTTTTGGATTAAGTTTTTTTAGATCTTCAAGGTGATGACTGGTAATCCCGTACTGACTTAAATTAAATTGAAGTTCATCAATCGCTGCAAAGAGTTTAAAATGAATTTGATCTAACCTTGAACTTAAAAATATTTTTAAATGACTAAGGCGTTCTTTTAATTTAAAAATTTTACAGCGGTCATAAAACCCATCAGGAAGGCCCATTTTCCATAAAAATGATGGCGAGGTATTAATCCAGTCGACCGGTAAACCAAAATTTTTTGCTGTTAATGCTGCTGCACGCCAGAATTGGTCTGGAATATCGGGCGGCCCCAGTAAATCTATGTCTTGCGTTGGCCGATCTATCAATTTTAAAAATAACAGACCCGCACCCCCACAGACATAGACGCTTAACTCCGGACCGTCGAGGGCAGCATAGGTATCTGATAAGGCCTGCAAGTATTTGACAAGATCACTGCTCTGCATAAAAACAGCATAACAAAAACTTTCCTATATTGCCAGCATTACTTTCTTAAATGAAAAGTGATTTGTTGATCAGGCGCTGGGGAGCAAATGACTACAAAAGGTAAGGGGTCAAGGTAAGGTATCAATTCTTGGGGCAAATCGCGATGACCTGCAATTCACTGATGATATGACCCACCGATGGGTGAGGTATACTCAATACGGTCACAATCTGAGCTTTTCCCAATAAACAAAAAGTATTAACAAGTGTCTCTTTTCACTTTGAGTGCTACTGGATATATTGCACGAAACTTTTGAGATTCCCCCCTCCCTCGAGAGGCTGTCGATTTTCGAAGAAAATCGATCAGACTCCCTCCATTTTCTATTTTCTCATGCCATTTTCATTAAGGTTTTTCGAAAATGGAAAATCGAAAATAGAGGGAGACTGTCTAAATCGACAGCCTCTCTATGGGAGGGGGCAGGGGGAGGGTGATCTCGGCGACTTTTTGTGTGTGGAACCCTTTTTGCAAATGATGGACGGAAATACAAAATGGTATTATGCCGCTTGTAGCATTGTTTGATTTTTCTCAAAACTCTGAAAGTTGTGAGTAAGCAGGGTTTGCAGGTCATGCTTGTGACATTCATGGATGCTGTCGAGAAATATCGAGATTGTTTCGCTAAAGTTTTTAAAATCAGAATAATATTTTGAATTGAGACAACGGTGTTTTGTAAACTTCCACAAACGTTCAACCTAGAAGCGGCAGTTGAAGGATACAAGGCGACGGGAGATACGGGATTTAATTGGGTTCTGCGCGACTTCCCGTGCTTCACCTGTTGGGTGAGCCACTTTGACTCTCCGAACCCAATTAAATCCCGTATCTCCCGTCGCTTGGGGCGGTTCAATAGCCGTTTTTAGGTTCAATCAAATTGAGGTTGGGAGAATAAGTCGGCAGGAACAAAAGCTCGATGTTAAGTACCAGATCACTCTTTGGCATATAAAAACAAATTTCAAAAAGTCGATCGGTCCCACCTTGCAGATAATCCTCGAAGTAAGACCGCAATGTATTGGGACAGACACCAACGATATCGGCAATCAGTTTGTGATGTAGCCCATAACTTTTTAATAGCAGGGCCTCCATCTTGCGTTGAACGCGAGGGTGTGGATGAGCATATCTGTGCGCTCGCAGGGCATCGACTTCTGCGGTGGTAAACGACAATCTGATCATTGCCCTCCCAATCAATATCAATCTTTATTTTTTACAGACTCTTTTTGTTTGAGTTTCCGGGTTAAAATGAGACGTCGACGTGTGTCGATCGTCCACTCCACAACCTCTCCCTTTTCAAAAATCAAGCTTAATCACGTTTGCCAAAGACCTGCGCATAAATGCGTCCGATGCAGAGAACAAATTATGGCATTACCTGCGTTCAAAAAGTTTACTAAATTTGAAATTCAGGCGACAGGCGGTGATTGGGCGGTACATTGTTGATTTTGTCTGTCACGAAAAGAAATTGGTCATTGAACTGGATGGTGGCCAGCATTATGCACAAGAAGAATATGACAAAAAAAGAAGTCGCTGGCTCGAAGGTGAGGGTTATAAAGTCATTCGATTTGACAACAATGAATTTCTCAAGAACGTGGATGGTGTGTTAGAAATTATTGTACAATGCCTGATGGGGAGATAGGTTGAAAGATCACACAGTACCCCCAGAGACCACCCATGTAACAGCATCAATCCTCGAATTCTATGGGTTTCTGACCAATTCTGTCGATGTGCTTATAGGCAACCCTGACGCGGAGCCAGTTTCCATAGAGCTAGGTGCAGTGCTGGCAAAACCCATCATACAAGGTGACACTGTTGAGGGTGGACTGCTGACATACCTGCGCACTATTATGGAATTTTGCGACTCTGTTATTGAGAATATCTCACCATACTGTTACGCTGCCAGACGTATTCCCATTGCAATGTGCGCTGATAACATCATCTCTTGCAACCTCAGTCCTACTGCCGAATACGCAGTGCCAGGGCCATTCACAGAGCCATGGCCATCAAATCATGCGGATGCATGTGCAGCTTGCTTCTTTACTAAATCAAAATGCAATGTTACCTGTTATGGAGGCCTTGATTACAGAAATATTGAGGAAGTCATGGCCAATGACACCGTCATGCAAGCCTTTATTCAAAACCTGATGGACTCAGGTATGATTTGTCCGGCGACTGAGGGCACCACCTGCGGAACAAGGTAACAGATTGCCAACATTAACACCCCAATTGTATTGCAATTTATACAGCCGAATTTTATCTTGATGTTTAGAACCCAGGTAGGTTTTTTCTACGCGTTTTTGCATCAATATTTTACAAGGTGCCAGCTCGCGTAGGTTTTTCCGCTTTATGCGGGTTATGAATTTCAAAGTCAATCGAGCGCGGGTGCATCCCAGGCAAAACAGAAGATTTCGTCGCGTAGTTGCGCCAAGCGCTAGCTTGTGACTTTTGCCCATCATAGATCATCATGAAGTTACTTTTGAGTGCTCACTTATTTTCTTCTTCTATGCCTTTGTCTGCCTTTTTTCTTTCCCTTGATTTTTTTTGCGGCTGTATTGTTTGTGACGCCCTGAAACTTGTGGGTGATTTTTAAACTGAAGTATGAAGGGTCTTTAAAAAAGGGATCGTGATAGAGATTACCGTACACCTGCATCGAGCGCATGACGCGGACAACGTAACCCCTGGTTTCTGAGAGGGGGATGTTTTCGATAAATTCATCCAGTTCAAGATCACCAAATCGTTTAAGCCATTTGTTCACATTGCCCGGTCCCGCATTATAAGCCATGATGGCCAGCGGGAGCTGCCCGTTAAAATAGTCCTTCATTTTTCTTAAATAGGTGGCGCCTAAAAGGACATTGGTCTCGGGGTCTGTGAGATCAGAAGAGAGTTGAGACGCGGAGAGTTCTTTAATAAGCATTGCTGCTGTTGCCGGCATGAGCTGCATCAACCCCGTTGCACCCACCCAACTTTGGGCTGTCCTTTGAAACAGGGATTCTTCTCGCATGATGCCTTCGATGGCGCCCTGGGGGAGAGCGGTTCTCTGGTGGGCAGCTTGGACAGCGTCTTTAAAGGCAGGGGGGTAGAGTGCAGCAAACAGGGGAGAGATATTTGTGCCGCTCACAGGCCCGTAAACATCGACTCGCAGCTCTTGTGTGGCAAGGTCGAGGGCCTTGCGGTAGTTTTGCGATTCGATCAGGCACTTTGTAATGTAGGTGATGTTGTTATTGATGAGCTGGGGGTTTTTATGCAGAAGAAAATCAAGGACGGCCCTGGCCCCTTCGTGGTGCCCCTCTTTGTTGAAATCTTCTATCAGAAAAAAATATTCTTTTTCTTCTTCGGGCGGTGTGGCCTCTATTTCACGAGGGATCAACGGTGTTGTGACGGTTTTGTTTAACCTCTTTGCCCCGAGAATGGCATAAAAGGAAAAGGGAAAAGAGGCGGCAAGATCGGCGTATATTTTTTTTGCCTTGAGAACATCCTTGCTGTTCCCTGTTTTTTCAAGGGACCTGGCGTACCAGTAGAGCACACGTGTGTGGCTTTCATCCGATGTGGGTTCTGTTTCGATGGCCTCTTCAAAGATTGCCGCGGCCTTTTTGTAATTGCCATTTTTGTAATGCGGAAAGCCCTGTTCAAAGACCAGCGCAGATTTCATGTCGCCTGTTTTAAGACCCATCAGCATGTCATGATATTTTTCTGCATCATTTGTATTGCCCTCACCAACGGCCATTTTATAAAGTTTGTAAAGGGCATCATCCTCAAGTTTGTGTCCGGGAAATTCTTTAATCAGTTTATTTAAGGAGGCCTTTTTGTTGTCGGGTATGTTCTCTGTTGGGGCGGTTGCAATCGAACCCAGCCAATAAAGGGCACGGGGGTAGAGTTCTGACTCGCAGCGGTCTTTAACGACCGTCTGCAGTGCCGTGATGGCTACGCCCTTAAACCCTGTCTGGTTCTTGATTGCGTGTCCGAGTTCAAACAGGGACCGGCACCTTTCTTCTTTGGTAAGGGCCGCCGATGTGATATCGGAGACAGTCAACAGACCGGCAATCTCCTTGTATTTGTAACGAAGGTAAAGCGTGTGAAGCCTGTCTATTTTTTGCAGGGCGGTGAGTGCGGGCTGGGAATCGCCATCGGCGAGAATGAGTTTGATTTTTTCATCAAGTGGAAAAAGCGCAACAAGTTCTGCGGCCTCGCTCTGCGGGTTTTGACCGAGTTCCTTCTGGGCGAGGTAGCGGGTGATGAGCGCCCTTTTGTAAATGTTTGCGTACAAGCCATCGCCAAAAGAAATTCTGTAGTCGGGTTTTTGAGGCAGGTGTCTTAAGAGGGCCATCGCCTGTCTGGGTTTGTTTTGCGCGATGTAGGTCTCGGCCGTGATGGTATTTTTCCAGAACGCAAAAAGGGGCTCGTTGACCTTGCCTGCAAACCTGAAGGCCCCCATGTGATCCTGTTTTTTAAGAAGGCTTTCTGCCTGTTTGAGTTTAAAGTAGTCTCCCTGCGCACCAGAGAGCTGCGCGAGTTGTTCCATTTTTGATTGATAGGCCAGCGGCGGCTCGGGGATGTTTTCCCAGTATGACGGGGCGGGCGAGGCAAAGGCAGAAGGGCCCAGAATAATGACAGCGCATGTGAGCAGTAAAGTTGTGATCGTTTTCATCGGGGGCCTTCTTGCATTTCTTGTCTGGAAAAGCAATACAACTTGGCAGGGCGGAGTTTATTAAACCCATTTCCCCCTTGCCATAATCCCGTCTCTTTCATAGGTGACCTGCATGTATCTTAAAACCCTGCTCCTCAAACAGTTTCGAAATTTTCAAAAGCAGTCGTTTGATTTTAATCCGGCATTTAATTTTATCTTTGGAAGAAACGCGCAGGGCAAGACCAATATCATTGAGGCTGTTTACTATCTTTCGGCACTCAAATCATTTCGCACAACGAACAGGGAGGACCTGATTTTAAAGGGCGCTGACTTTATGGCCCTTAAGGCCGTCCTGGAAAAAGACGGCATGCAATGGGATCTCTCCGTTAATCTGACACCTGTTGAGAGAACGGTGCTGCTCAACAATAAAAAACCACAGACGCGCAAAGAGTATCACGAGCTCATCCCCCTTATACTTTTTGAACCCCGGCATATTTATCTTTTCAGGGACGCGCCGTCTCTCAGACGCCAGTATTTAAATCGTGCCGTCTTTTTGCAGGAGGCTGGTTTTTCTTCTGTCCTGCGTGATTACGAAAAGGCCCTCATGCAGAAAAATAAAATACTTAAAGAAGGGCGAAACCTCTCTCTCCTCGAGATCTGGAACGACCAGCTTGCAGGTATCGGGGCAAAAATTGTTCATGCGCGTCTTCAATGGCTGGCCCATATTCACCGCTACCTTTCACAGGAATACGAGGCGCTCTCACATGCAGGTGATGAGCTTCGTCTGGTCTATCACCCCTCACAAAATCTGTTGGATGGCGCTGCGGGACGGGAGAGCACAGAGATTGATGATATAAAAAAAATCCTGCTGGATAAAATCGCCTTGTTAAAAAAACAGGAGATCGAGAGACGCGAATCAATCGTGGGACCTCATCGCGATGACTTTAGCGCCTGTCTGGGCGAGAGGGATGTCGGCCAGTTCGCCTCGCAGGGAGAGAACAGATCGGTGTTGATTGCGTTAAAACTGGCGCAGCTAAAAATGTACACGGCACAATATTTCAAGAGCCCTCTTTTTTTGCTTGATGATGTTGCAAGCGAGCTTGACAACGAACGCTGTCACTATCTTTTTTCATACCTTAACAAAGAGGCAACACAGGTTTTTTTAACCACGACCGAGAACAAGATCCATGGGATGGAATATCAGGGAGAAAAGACTGTTTTTAAGGTAGGTCACGGGCAGGCACACCAGATTTAATCATTTAATTTCACCATTTTTTACCCCCGCCAAACACACAGTAACTTAATGAAATGATTGGCAATAATATGGTCTTTTTGTATTGAATATCGCGGGTTTAAAATGTTATGAACCCCCGTCTTAAGAATGTTTTTAAACTCCAGATTTTTTACAAAATACATATGACAAACACAGCTGTTCAAGAAGCCGACACAGAATACAATGCAGACTCCATCAAGGTCCTCGAAGGGTTAGAGGCCGTTCGCAAAAGGCCTGCGATGTATATTGGATCAACAGGGAGTTCGGGCCTGCATCATCTGGTCTATGAGGTGGTGGACAACAGCGTCGACGAAGCGCTTGCGGGATACTGTCAGGATATTTACGTTATTATTCATCTCGATAATTCGATCACGGTGATCGACAACGGCCGCGGGATCCCGACCGAACTGCATTCCACAGAGGGTGTGTCTGCAACGCAGGTGGTGTTGACCACCCTTCATTCGGGCGGCAAGTTTGAAAACTCGGCCTACAAAATTTCCGGCGGGCTTCATGGTGTGGGCGTGAGTTGCGTCAATGCGCTTTCAGAAAGACTTGAGATCGAGATCAAAAGAAAGGGAAAGGTTTTTCAGCAATTTTACGAGAGGGGTATTCCCTTAAGTGACTTAAAAGAAGTGGGGGTGACCGATCAGCAGGGCACAAAAATATGGTTTAAGCCCGATGCAGAGGTTTTTGACGAGGTCGAATACAACTTCGACACCCTCTCGCAGAGACTGAGAGAACTCGCTTTTCTCAACAAGGGGATTCGCATCAATATCAAGGACGAGCGCACCGAAAAAGAACACAACTTTGTTTATGACGGCGGGATAAAAAGTTTTGTCGAGTACCTTAATCAAAGAAAAAAAGCCATTCACCCCGACGTGGTTTATTTTGAGGCCGCAAGGGGAGACGTGATTGTCGAGGCGGCCCTGCAGTGGAACGACACCTACAACGAGGTCGCGTTCTGCTACGCCAACAACATCAATACCAGCGAGGGCGGGACACATATGAGCGGTTTCAGGTCGGCGCTCACCCGTTGTATCAACAACTATGCAGAGGCAAACGGCATGCTTAAAGGGCTCGACGAAAAGCCAACGGGCGATGACTGCCGCGAAGGGCTTTGTCTGGTTCTTTCGGTCAAACTTCCCAACCCGCAGTTTGAGGGACAGACCAAGGCCAAGCTGGGCAACAGCGATATAGAGGGCCTTGTCCGCCAGATCACCAACGACAAACTTGCGCAATTTTTGGAAGAAAAACCCAATGATGCAAAAAAAATCATTGGCAGGGTGATTGATTCCTGCAGGGCCAGAGTTGCCGCCCGCAAAGCCAGAAATCTCGTGCGTCGCAAGTCAGCACTCAATGTGGGGTCTTTGCCGGGAAAACTTGCCGACTGTCAGGAAAAAGACCCACGGCTTTCCGAGATCTACATTGTCGAGGGAGATTCTGCAGGAGGCTCTGCCAAACAGGGACGCCACCGGCAAAATCAGGCGATCCTGCCGCTTAAGGGAAAAATCCTCAACGTCGAAAAAGCGCGTCACGATAAAATGCTTTCGAGCGAAGAAATCCGCGCCCTGATCACGGCGTTGGGCGCCGGTATCGGCAGGGAAGAACTCGATATCGCCAAACTTCGCTATCACAAGATCATCATCATGACAGACGCTGATGTAGACGGGGCGCATATCAGAACGCTGCTCCTCACATTTTTCTTCAGACAGATGCCGGAGATCATAGAAAAAGGTTATCTTTATATTGCCCAGCCCCCGCTCTTTCGCATTAAAAAGGGCAAGGTCGAACAATACATGAAGACCGAGAAAAACCTGCAGGATTATCTTGTCGAGCTGGGGGTGGATCAAATCGAGGTTACTTTTAACAATCACCCCCTTTCAAAAGAGACTTTAAAACAGCTGTTGTTAAACATCATCAAATACGAAGAGCACCTGATGTTTTTTGCCAACAAATCAAATGTTCAGGTGATAGACGGCGTGCTTTTGGGTACCGGCTGGACAGAGCATGACGTCGAGGATGAAAATAAAATTATCAATAAAATAGAAAAACTAAAACATTATCTTTTGACCATTAAAAATCCGGTGACACTTGAAAACCACACCATTACAGACGACCACGAACATTCCAGAAAAAGGGTCATCATTTCCACCCGTGAAAACGGCATGCTGACCGAGACCTCCATCGATACCGATTTCTTTCATTC
>JADGCS010000074.1 GCA_015228875.1 Deltaproteobacteria bacterium
CAGGTGAGAAAGATGCTGAGATAGGCCTTGTTTTGAAGGTCATGACCAACCTTGGGGCCCACGACTTCCTGACTTAAAATTTCTACTTTTTCGACGCCAAAGACCGCCTGGATTTTTTGGTTGAGGAGGCTTGCCACGTCCTTTCCCTTGGTGTCTTTGACACGAACAAGGTACTGGTTTGTGTCTTCTGCTCCACCAAATTGAATAACCTCGGCCCCCCCAAGATTGGTGCTTTCAGCGGCCTCCCTGATTTTTTCTATGGGTGTGGGTTCATTAAAACGGTAAAGGATCTTGACCCCTCCCTTAAAATCGATACCAAGGTTAAGACCATTGACAACAATCTCATAGGCGCTCATGCCAATAAAAAACAGTGAGACAAAAATAAAAGGCCAGCGAAGTTTCATGAACGGGAAAGGCTTTTTTCCCATGCAGGTTGTGAGTTCTTTTTTTTCCATAATTATATCCTTACCTTTTGAATCTTTACCGAAACCACCATCCAGTCGTAAATCACGCGTGTCAATACAACGGCAGTGATGAGCGTTGTGACAATCCCGATCATGAGCGTTGTCGCAAATCCCTTGATGGGACCTGTGCCAAATTCAAAAAGAACAAGACCAGAAATGAATGTGGTGATATTGCCGTCGAGGATGGCGCTCATCGCGTTACTGTAACCACTCTCAACAACAAGGCCGGGCTTTTGACCGAGAAACATCTCTTCGCGCATCCTTTCAAAAATAATAACGTTTGCATCGACGGCCATCCCCATGGTGAGCACAATCCCCGCAATGCCGGGGAGGGTCAGCGAGGCCTGAAACAGGCTTAAGATGCCAAAGATAAAGAGAACGTTCGCAATAAGTGCGATATTGGCAACGATACCACCCACCTTGTAGTAAAGGAGCATAAAGAGCACCACAACAATTGCCGCGATGATGAGTGACTTGATACCGGCGTTGATGGAGTCCCTGCCGAGGGAGGGGCCGATGACATTTTTTGTAGCCACGGTAAGGCTGGCCGGCAATGCCCCTTCTTTAAGGACCAGCACAAGATCCTGTGCCTCTTTTTGAAGATCGGTAAAATTGCCGTACCCGAGTTCTATCTGGGCCTGACCGCCGGTGATGGCCGATTTAATAACGGGGGCGGAGTTTACAACGTCATCCAACACGATGGCGAGATACTTGCCTACGTTGGCGCTGGTAAGGTCCCCAAATTTTTTTGCGCCCGCCTTGTTGAAGGACATGCTGACGTACGGCATGTTTTTTTCTGTCTGGACGCTTGCGTTGTCCAGCATATCTCCCGTGACCTCGGCCTTTTTTTCCAGGAGGAAAGGGACGACCCTTTTAACCTTTTTTGTCTGGGGGTCGCGAATATGCCTGAAAGCGATCTGCGAGTCGGGCGGGAGCTCGGCCTTGAGGGCCTCGTTGAGACTGTCGACCGAGCTGCTCTGGTAGATGGTTGTGAGTTTTAACTCTTTTACTTTTTCGACAATCATTTTTTCGAGTTCTGTCTGACTGAGTGTGTCGTTGACAAGACGAAACTCGAGTTTTCCGGTTCGCTTGATAATGTCGATGATCTGCTCCTGGTCGGTCGTGTTAACCCCGGGAAGCTCCACAACCAGACGGTCGGTGCTTTGTCTGCTGACCGCAGCCTCGGCAACACCAAAGCGATCGATTCTGTTTCGGGCCGAGTTGGCCGCCTGCTGCATGATATTCTGACTGTAATAATTAAGCTGCTCCTCTGTGACCGTCAGATAAAGCACGTCATTCATGATGTCGGTCTCGTCGATAAAGAACGCCTTGTTTTCTTCCTTGCCCAGCATCTGTCTCACGGCGGCCTTGGTGTTGTTGTTTTTAAACGAGACTGCGAGAAATTTACCCTGACGGGTGATGTCGATGTTGCCGTCAAAGCCAGGGACCTTTTGGGCCTCTTCGAAGGCCTTTTTTCTGGCCTCCCCTGTATCGTTGCCAGTGACCCTTAAGAACACCTCGAAGTTGTCTGCCTCGATGACAAAGACGTTGTTGCCAAAATATCCCGCAAGTTCCCTGTTAAAATCTGCCTTCTGGTCGGGCTTAAGCTCGATACGCAGTCTATGATTGTAAATTTGTGTGATGTTTGCGTCTTTTATTTTATCGCCGATAATCACTCTGCGGATGTCTCCAGCAATAAAATCTACCTGGTGTCTTAAGGCCTCCTCAACCCCGACTTCGAGCTCCATGTACAAACCGCCCTGAAGATCGAGTCCCAGATTGAGTTCGTTTTGAGGCAGGAGATTATAATACCAAGGCAAGGCCTTGCCCTGTTTTTTATAGTCTTGCTTGATGTTTTTTATGCCGATTACCGTGGGGACAAGAAGGTAGAGCGAGACAAGAATCCCCGCGATCATGGCAACAAATTTGTATTTCCATGCAGTTGACATTTTGCTTTTTCAAATTTCGGGTTTTAGATTTCAGATTGTTTACAAATCTGTCCCCGTTTAAAGGGCCCCGTCTTGTGGGGATAATCAAAAATCCGGAATGAAACATCTGGTTATTTTGGTGCTTCAAACCCCTTAACACTTTGAATGGCGCTGCGTTGAAACTTGAGGACGATGTTGTTTGCGACCTGCAGCATGATGGTGTCGTCTTTGAGTTCGGTAATTTTTCCGTAGATACCGCTTGTCATCACAACCTCGTCCCCGCGTTTGACATCGGCAATCATCTGTCTTAAGCGCTTCTGCTGTTTTTGCTGTGGCCTGATGAGCAAGAAATAAAACACAGCAACAATGAGAATAATGGGGAGAAATTGAGAAAAGGCGCCAAAAGGGCCTGCAGCCTGCGCTGGTGCGGCAGCGGCTGTTTGTGCATGGGCTAAACTGATCATGGGATCTCCTTAATACATGTACCAGGGTTTGGGAGATGTCACAAAGGGCATCTTGCGACCACCTGTTTGTTATTCATTTCCCATACCGCGCAGTTTAAAAAACTCTTTTTTAAACGCGGCAAAATTTCCCTCTGAGATGTTTTTGCGACACTCGCCTAACAGAGTAAGATAATAATGTAAATTATGAATTGTATTAAGTATGGAGGCGAGAATCTCACCGGACTGAAAAAGATGGCGCAGGTATGCCCTGCTAAAATTTTTACAAGTATAGCAAGAGCAGGTGTCGTCTACCGGTAAAAAATCTTCATGATAACGGGCCTGCTTGATTTTGATATCCCCGCATCGAGTAAAGAGATGACCGTTTCTGGCGTTTCTGGTTGGCATGACACAGTCGAACATGTCTATGCCAAGGTCAATGCAGGTTACAAGGTCTTCGGGCGTGCCAACCCCCATCAGGTAGCGAGGCTTGTCCTTCGGGATAAAGGGCTCTATCTCGTTTACCACCTCGTACATGACCTCGTTTGGTTCACCCACGGACAGGCCGCCGATGGCGTGGCCCGCAAAGCCTTTGCCAGCGGACCTTCTGTGTTCTATGTCGAGGATTCTATCCAGGCTTTCGCGTCTCAAGTCGTGATAAGTGCCTCCCTGAATGATGGAGAAAAGAGAGTCATTATGGCCTATGGCATCGAGGCTGCGTTGTTCCCAGAGGGTTGTCAAATCAAGGGATTTTTTAATGGTCTCTTTGTCTGACGGGAGTGCTGGACATTCGTCAAGGCTCATCATGATGTCAGAGCCAAGGGACTGCTGAATTTGAATGGAGAGTTCCGGGGTCAAAAAATGAGTAGAGCCATCGATGTGGGACTGAAAACGGACGCCGTTTTCTTGAATCTTACGCAGTTTAGCGAGGCTAAAGACCTGAAACCCGCCTGAATCGGTAAGAATGGGCCGATCCCAGCCCATAAATTGATGAAGTCCGGCCGCCTTTTTTATGAGCTCATGACCGGGTCTGAGGTAGAGGTGCTATGTATTACCAAGGATGATCTCGGCGTTGAGTTCTCTTAAATCTCTGGGTGTGAGGGCCTTGACCGTGCCCAGGGTACCCACAGGCATAAAGACCGGTGTTTGGATGACCCCGTGATCGGTGGTGATTGTACCCAAGCGCGCCCTTGAGTTTGGATCGGGGGTTTTTGTAGCTAAAAACGAGATTGTCACGGGGTACTATTAATCGTTTTTTGTTGGAAAGGCAAAGGTATTTTTTAGCGGCACATCACCTAACTAGCTGATATCAGGCAACAATTAGTGTGCCGGTGTGGGGTGTGCGGTATGACGGAGGTAAAATGCGGAGAAACGGAGCGGAGGAAAAAGCGGAGGAAGACGGAGCAACTGCGTGGCCAGATCGCAACCGTGGCCAGACGGTGTTACTTTTATTTTTTGGATTTAAAACTAATATCCTTCTGGTTCGTAGGTAGGGGTATAAAACAGTCCAGGGTCCTTTTATAAGGGGCTTTTTAGGGTTGTAAGTTTTTTGTTATTTGAGCTCTCCTTAGTGTAAAAAAACCCCGTATTTGGTGTGGGTATGCAGGCATCAGACGGGGTTTTTTTTTGCCTTCTGTTCCCCCACCGACCCCTCTCGACAGACATGGACGCGGCAGTTCATGTTTCAACCCCCAGATGGGGGTTTGATTCCCCGCCCCTTGGGGCGTAACGTGAGGATTTTCTCGGCTTGACACCCCGCAGCTTGCTGCGGGGTTCTTCATTCAATCAAATTCAATCATTCAAGTGACGGCCTGATCTTTAAAGAATGATCGCCACGTCCTGACGGGCTCGAGATGACGAGTCAAGTGCTTTACGGTACGAAGGTTAAAAAAAATCACGCAACATTGAATCTTTTTTTGACGATAAACCACCAAGACATAAGAAATGGAGAATTTATGGTATTAGGATCGCCCGCTGTAGGTTATACACGTTTTTGGGGTGCTCATGCGGATCCGTCACTCAGTCATGCCGATATGGCAACGGGGGTTCAGCAACTTCTCGCGCCGATGACTGCCGCGGTTTATGGGCCCGAGGTGCTGGGGTATTATAATTTTGTAGTCGCACCGGAGACATTAAGGGGCCGCACACCTGTCGAATATGCCCATCTGGGTTATACAAGCGAGAAGGCCTACAACGACGTTCGTCAGAAGACAGACCTTGTTTCGCAGAATTACGGGCCGTGGCATTTTCAGTTTAAAAATCTCCCGGAAGGGCACGCCCTTAAGGGATGGGAAGGACGTCCTTTTTTTGCAAGAACTGACGGAGGAACGCCCCCAAAGACCCTCAGTACCAGTTTCCAAGAGGGCCGTCTTGAAGGGGCCATGGCGCGGGAGGGATATTATTTTATTGGTGAGGTTCACGGTGCGGCGTTGGTTGGAGCCTCTTATCTTGCACGTATTGTGACCAAACAAGAAGGGCAGGACTCAGAGGCGTTTTTGAGATCTGTTGGTGAATATCTTAAACAGGAGGGCCTGCTTGATGGTTATAAGGCACGGGTCTTGAGGGTCCTCGAAGACAGCTTTATCGAATACATCTACGCCGAAAACGACGCCGCTCTGCTGGGGCTTGTGGGACAAAACCCGCTGACACAAGGGGTCCTCCAATTCAGTCAGATTGCCCAGGCTGTCTCGGCGCACGATTTGAGGGAGGGCAGATTTACGATCGATTCGGTGAAAGGGGGCGCCTTCAGGCTTGATTGGGGCAGGGCAGACAGCGATGCAGCAACAGAAGGACTGGCACCTGTGGACAAGCTCGGCCTGTTATTGGCGGGCGCCTCGTTGGCAGATCTGATGCGGGTTGAATTGTTTTAACTTGATGTATAGGAATTTCAAAGTCAATCGAGCGCGGGTGCTTTCCATGCAAAACAGAAGATTTCGTCGCGTAGTTGCGCCAAGCGCCAGCTTGAGATTTATTTCTTGTTTGATGAGCGAATCACCATCCCCCCATGGACCTACCCTGTCCCTTCTCAAGTTATTTAAAATGTGCTATCTCTCGGGATAACACAGGGCCCCCAATTGCTCTTTCATTGAGAGCAAAAAATCCTCCCAGTAATTTCTTTCAGGATAGTAGGGAAACGTCCTTTTAAAAATTTCTTCTTCAAACCTCTCCCCAATCCACGCCGCGTGGCGGATCATGCGCAAAGTCCTGAGTGGTTCTACAAGACCAAGCTCACGGTAGTCAAACGGGAGGAACATCTCGTAGCCTTCAAAAAAGGCCTCTTGCTGAGCCGCTTGTTCTGCGGCCGTCCCGTTAAAGAGCATCCAGATGTCCTGTACAGCAGGCGCGATGACCATGTCATCAAAGTCAACGAGTGTGGGTCCCTTAAGATCCCAGAGTACATTTCCCAGATGACAGTCGCCGTGGACGGCAAAGCATTGCCAATCCTGATTAAGAATGGGATCGATGAAATCAAGACAGCGGTGAAAGATTTCTTCGAGATTGGCCCGTAAATCCTTGGGGAGGTAATTGCGATCAAAGATGGCATCCATTTGCTGATCGCCGTAGGTTTCTGTGTTGAGAGGGATCCGGTTTTTAAGGTTGGCGTCTGCCGTGATGTTGTGGAGTCTGGCCAGAGTGCGGCCCATCCATTTAAGGTGGTCGAGTGAGAGATCCTGTTCGCAGCGACCACCAAATTTTTTGTAAAAGCAGTAAAAATACGCGTCGGCCTGTGCGAGGGTTTCGCATCCTGTGTGTTGTTGCAAAATCAAGGGTCTCACGACAGGGACCTCGGCCTCTTCGAGGAGTTTGAGCACGCGGTGTTCGTCGGTCAGTGTGTCACGCGACCAACGGCCGGGTCGGTAGAATTTGGCGATGAGTGAATTGCCCCGTTCGAGTTTTATTTCGTAGACGCGGTTCTCATAACTGTTGAGTTGATACAGTGCCCCTGTAGGGTCATAGCCCTGTGAGGCTACGACATCGCAGATAAAATCGGGCAGAAGCTGGTTAAAGACGGACATGGGGGGGTATTCGCCCTGATTGGGGCTACGAGGCAAGTAAAAAATAAGTAAACGAAAAGAGCAATGAAACTTACGACTTTAAAGCGTTGGTATAAAGTAACCGCTGTCAAATAACATGTGAAAACTTTTGCAACATATTATATAAAAGTTTGCACAACAAAAAAGGATGGTGTGGGTGTATGGATGCTTTAAATCACAAACCCGAAATCTATGTCAGCACCGATGTTGAGGCCGATGGGCCGATTCCCGGTGTTTATTCCATGTTGAGTCTTGGCTCGGCGGCTTATTTGATGGATAAAACTTTGGTGGGGACTTTTACGGCCAATCTTGAAACCCTGCCCGGTGCAGTTACGGATTCTAAAACGATGGGGTGGTGGCAGTCACAACCGGAGGCGTGGAAGGCCTGTCGGGAGAATCTGCAGGCCCCCCAAAAAGCCATGACAGATTATCTTGTCTGGCTCAAAGGCTTGCCGGGAACGCCCGTCTTTGTTGGTTATCCGGCCGCGTATGATTTTCTCTTTGTGTATTGGTACCTGATACGGTTTGTAGGCGAAAGCCCTTTTTCCCATTCGGCCCTTGACATCAAAACACTGGCCATGGCGCTTTTAAAAACAGGTTATCGAAAGGCCACAAAAAAAAATATGCCCAAGCGATGGTTTGACCCCCTCCCGCACAACCATCGCGCACTCGATGATGCCATCGAACAAGGGGCGCTGTTCTGCAACATGTTAAAAGAAATGATAGAGAGAAAATAAAGTCCGTTGCGTTGATCTGTATTTAAATTGATACAGGCTTCGCATGTCAAAACCCCTCAAAGCCTGACCCCATGCCCCTGACGGCGTGCCTTTAATACAACCCCCGCCATTTCAATAACGAGCCAGATGCCCACAATCGCAAGGACGAGACCTGCGACCCCCGAAATCAGGACATCAGGCGTTGGTGCTGCCCCTCCGTTTAATAAACCCGGCAAGGCCTTGAACAACGCGCTTATCTTAAGCCAGAGCGATGAAAAGGTCATGACAAGCATAAAGGCCGCAGGGACAAGCACCCAGACAGCGTTTTTGTTTGTCCTGATAAGCCAGACCGCCAAAGCAAGCAGGACAAGGCTTGCAAGCATCTGGTTGCTGGTGCCAAAAATGGGCCACGCCACGAGGTAAGCTTTTTCGCGGGTGAGGAGCAGAAAGGCCATGGGCATGAGCAGGGTAATTGCCGTGGCCGCAAACACCCCTGCCCTTGAGCGCCAACCCAGCATCTCCTGCAAAACATAGCGGCCAAGGCGCGTGGTGACATCCAGCGTGTCGTAGACAAACGTGGAAAAGGCGAGCAATGCAAAAGACAGCGCGATGTTGTAATCGATGTGGGCGAGTTCGAGGTAACGCGCAATCCCGTTTGCAAAGATCATGTTGGGGTCGGACTTGAGCAGGGGGTCGTCCTGTTTTAAGACCATGACCGTTGCCAGTGCAAGAACCGCCACAAACGCCTCGAGCAGCATGGACCCATAGCCAATGGGGAGTGTGTCGCGCTCCCGCATGATTTGTTTTGAAGTGGTGCCCGTACTCACGATGCTGTGAAAACCCGAGATGGCCCCGCACGCGACAGTAATAAACAACACGGGGACCAGCGGGAGTCCCTTGGTCATGCTGTGAAGCCCGGTCATGTTGACAGCGGGGTAGTGGATATCAAAACCGGCAAACAAGGCGCCCGTGAGCCCCGCACCCATGACCATGTACAACAGGCACCCGCCCAAAAATCCCCGCGGCTGCAAAAGGATCCAGACCGGCGTGATTGACGCAATAAAACAGTAGGCAAGAAGGATCATGTCCCATTCTTTGATGCTGATCCTTTCGATGGCGTTGAGAAGGGGCGCCGGGCAGTGCGGACCAAACCAGATGGCAGCAAGAACACAGGGGACAAAGATGAGCGCCAAGAGAAGCGGCCCCATCTTAAAACGGCGCGTGACAAAGCCCATCACCACACCAAGGACAAGGTAGATAAAAGAGGTCACGGCAACGCCGGGTCCAAAGGCAGTTCCCCCCGTCACTGTTTTAAAGGTCTGCGCGGTGACATCGGTAAACGCACAGATCACATAAACAAGCGAGATCCAGACAAAGGCAAGAAACATAAAACGTGTTTTGGGGGTTGTGTATTGTCGGATGATCTCGCCCATGGAGGCCCCGCGGTGTCTGACAGAGGCAACAAGGCTTAAGAAATCGTGCGTGCCGCCGATAAAGATAGAGCCCACAAGAATCCAAAGGATGGCCGGGAGCCAGCCAAACCAGAGGCCCGCAAGGATGGGCCCCACAATGGGACCAGCGGCCGAGATCGCCGAGAAATGCTGTCCCATCAAAATGCCCTTGGGGGCCGGTACATAATCGACCCCATCGTTGATCGCGCAGGCCGGCGTTGTGTTATTGTCATTAAGCAACACAGCCCTGGATAAAAAACGTCCGTAGCAAAGATAACCGGCAACAAGGACAAGGGAACAGACAAACACCAACAGACCAAGCATGGGTTCCTCCAGTTTTAAATGATGTGTCGACGGACATCGATTTACCCCGAAACATCTCTATTTGCAACACCCGCAGCCATAATGACGGCAAGAGCCGCGTCGTGCATGGCCCTTGCGTTGGGGTATCTGTTATCAGGATTTAAAGCGAGTGATTTTTTGATGACATCAAACAGGACGTGTGTGGCAACGTCATCGTTATGAGACAAGCTTGCCAGTGAAGGGGTTGTCGCTGGCGGCCGGATTAAAAAACCCGCAACCATCTGAAGGACAATCAACCCCAGCGAGTAGACATCGCCCCTTGCGGAGAGCTGACAGTTCTTTCTTATGCGCGGCACCATCCTGATAGTTGTCATTCTTTCGGGCGGCACATAGGAGATGTTTCCGGTGTTGACAGGATAGTCGGGCGCCTCGTCCGCAAGCATGGCCTCTCCGATATCCGCAACAAACACCCTGTTGCTGTCTTTTGCTTTGAGAATATTTGCAAAACTAAGGTCTCCGAGCACAATGCCCTTGTCGTGTAGTTTTGCAACACACACAATCAGGTTTAAGATCTGGGTCAAATTGTAATGAGGGCTCATTTTTTTTTCCTGATCGATATACGGCATGATCAGATAGCATCTTGTATACTCGTCGATCCCGCCGCGCAGGACGGGAACGAGGCCCTCGCAGGCAGGCCCGCATTGAAACCTCAGCTCGGGCAGCATATGGATAAGGATTTCCGTCAGCGGCCAATCGGCATATTCCTTTATGGCAAATTGCTCCCCAGTCCTTTTGTGAGCCACCCTTGACACGCAGGAGTATCCCCCAAAGCTGGGCGGCGCATCATGTTGCCACTCAAACTCCTCAGAACCATCATCCCCTGCAAAGGATACCGCGTGGCCCACATAAACCCTGACCCCGTTCACCATGATCGTTGCTGCAGGGGGGGGCGTGTGCGGGTCTGCGAGCGTATTTAATCTATCCAAAAAAGAATCCGGCGGTTCACTGTCGAGGGGGAGGTAACTTGCGGAGCGCATCATGTTGAGCACAGCCCCTCTGAGGGCCCGCTCCCCCCCAACACTTTTTTTGAGAGTATTGGCGCGGTGATAGCCGTTTACAAATCTGTGTATATCCTGGAGCGGTTTTACAGGGACACCCGCACGTTTCAAGGGGTGCACGTATTCATCAACGCAGGAGGCAATCTGCTCAACTGTGGCCTGCGAGGCGGGGTCGAGCAGGCGTGTCATTGTGTGCATCTGGGAAGAAACAATCCTGATCTGTCCTGTTGTCAGTACCATTATTTATTATTACAGATGATTTGGGGCACCAGCGGTTTGTGGATTTTTGTACACAGACCACTTGTGTTGTAACTGCCTATCGGTATCGCAAAACAGATGTTGCGTTAAAAATGCGCCCTTTTTTCTGCGGATGCTTGATTTGTGCGGTGTTCATAACGGTGTTGACGCAACCACCCTTACATAGTATCATAGTATCATGAAGGCGTTTTCAGGCAAATTTGTGTTAAGAATCCCGCTGGACCTGCACGAAAAGCTGTCAGGCCTAAGCTCAAGCAAAAGGATGTCCTTAAACCAGCTCTGTGTCTTTCTTCTCCAAAGGGGCCTTCATGTTCCCGAGTCTCAAAATTGGAAGGCATACAAACCGGTACTCAAAAAACTAAAAGACAAATTTAAAGACGATCTGATTGGTGTTGTCTTGTTTGGTTCGCAGGCAACCGGCGAGGCAACGGCTGGTTCCGACACAGATCTTCTCATCATCCTTGACAAAGCGGTTGCGATCAACCGCTCGCTTTACAGTTTTTGGGATCATAAAATAATCTGGCGGGACGGCGAACTCAATCCCCACTTTGTCAGCTATCAGCACGATATCTCAGAAGTGAGTGGCTTGTGGTTTGAGATCGCTCTTACCGGCAAAGTCATCTATCAAAAAAATCTGCTTGTGGAACAATTGCTGTTAAAGATAAAAAATTATATTGCCGATGGTCATGTCAAACGACACATATCCAATGGCCATCCCTATTGGGTGAGGGTTTTTGGTACAACGGCCTCAGATGCAAAAGGGAGCAAGGATGAAAAATAAAACACTGGCGGCAGATTACATTCTCAGGGCTGGTCACAGGCTTGCCGCCCTTGAGGTCCTGATGCAAAGAAGGGGCTACGCCGATGTTGTGAGAGAGTCGCAAGAACTGATAGAACTCTGTCTCAAGGGACTGCTGCGAGTGTCCGGCATCGAGGTTCCGAGGATTCATGATGTGAGTGATATTCTGCTTAAGTCAGAAAATCTTTTGCCCGCATCGATCAAGCCGCATGTTAAAAAGATTGCCAAGATATCAAGACATTTAAGACGCGACCGCGAACTTTCCTTTTATGGCTCCGAAGACCTCACCCCCTCCGAGTTTTACAAAGAAGAAGACGCAAAGTCTGCGCTCGAAGATGCCGGATGGATTTACTCTCTCTGTAAAGAGGTGGTTTAGAACCTTAGAAGGTTTTTTCTACGCGTTTCAGCATCAATATTTCATGTGGTGCCAGCCCGCGTAGTGTTTTCTGCTTTATGCGGGTTATGGTTTTTGGTTTCTTTGGTGCCTTACACCGACCTGCCGACAAGCTGTCCGCACCCTCCCCTGATATCGGTCCCGCGGCTCTTGAACCGTTTGACGGCAATGCCTTCATGTTCAAGGGTTTGCTGCCAGTGGGCAAAGGTATATTCGGAGACAGGACCAAAAGCAACACCCCTATCACGCGCGTCAGGATTATAACTGCAAAGATTGATAATAAAATTGGATGGCCCAAAACGATGCATCAGTTTGATGAGAGCCATGAGATCCTCGTTGTGAGCATTTCCGTCAAAGACAGCCCCCATCGCCCCCAGCATCAGGTAGTTGAGTGTGACCATGGGCATTTCCCTGTATTTTGTACTCCTTGCCTGAGGACCAACATAGGGTAACAACCCGTCACGAAAAGCAAGGGCCGAGGTCAACACCCCATCAATGGGGTGTTTGCGAGCCATGGGGATGACAAAGGCCCTTTTGCTGTCAGTGGCACCATGCAGAGAGACCTGCAGAAAAACTGCCGTGCCGTTAAAGAGCCCCCCGTCTTCGTAAGCATTGACGACATGTCTTTGCAGTCTGGATAACAGGGTGGGTGGTGTTCCCATTGTGGTCATAAAAAACAGAAGCTCGTCGTCAGAATAGGCCTGTTGTATGATGCGCATACTGTCGACAACGCCTACGGGATTCAATCCGGAGTCCCCCATGCCTGAATAGAGGATCATTTTTTTTTGAGAAAAAGCAGCCTCGCCAGAAGGCTTGTTGCGGTGTTCCATGGCCACGATGGCCTGATGAGCAATCTCAGATCCGTCAAGGCTTCCCTCGAATGCAACATGACGTCCTGTAGAGCAAAACCTGCAGGCCTGAGCGGCCTGCCGCAGCAGACAACCCCTTTGGACAGACACGCAGGCTGTGGTGCTTGCGGCCTTTGCCGAAGCAAACAGAATGGCATCGTGACTGCCAAAGCTAAAGAGCGTGCTCCCGTCTTTGGAGTCCCATGATTGCTCCGGCCTTGTTGGGTTGGCCAGAAGCTGTCTTGCTATTGATTTTGCGTGATCGGCGTCTCGAAGATTGGAAAGTAGGCTTGCCGCTTGACGACCCGTGTTTACAGCATCTCCGGTGTTCTGTGCGGGGGGACCAAAACTGTGAGCGGCCAAATGGGTATTGTCCAAAACCGGTGATGCCCCCTGAACAGCAACAGGGTCGGGCGCCGCAGGGCATGTTGGTAAATGTCTCACAGTCAAAGGCATGGCCCCGTCTGTCTCTTTTAACAATAATTGTCAACACGTCTGGTGGCCTGATGCCCTTGGTGTGTTTGTATATGCCCGTGTTATTGTTTTTGTATTTTTAGAGCACTTGTTTTTTTTAAAGCTGTTTTTTTAAAAATGGCCTTACGGGCGGACGTGGTGAAAAAAATGCTTTCCCGAAGCAACTTTAAATTTGGCAGGTCGATGCAGTACGGCAAAGGGCTTTGGTGCCAAAAAATTAAAAACATGACCATTGTAAGAAAGACATTGCCCCTCCCTGTTGTCCCGTCTGCAAGCGGTACGCTTGTCGATGGTGTCAGTCGTCATACCGTCGTGACTGCCCCTAATCAACCGGGGCGTGTTGCTGACCCCCGCTTCCTGCCAGCCCAGACAGATCAGCCACCCCGCTCACAGAGAGAACCATCGGCCAGGTTGTGGCACGCACCCAAAGCCCGACCGCCAGTACTTGATGCGCCGCAGACGACTTCTGGCGCAAATGGCGCGGACTCCGGTGGAAACGGCGACAACATCAACTCTCGTATACAAAAACAAATTCAGGAGGTCTCCACAGACAAGTTTGGTGTGACCAATCTTAGCGTGGGATCCACAGCAGCCTTGAACGCTGTGGTCTGGTGTCAGGGAATGGGGATGCACATCAATCCCAGCCTTGATTCGCTGCATGTACTGGAAAATGCCGGGATCAATCCCAATGATACCGGAAAAATCATTTTAACCAAGGCCAGTGAGTCTATTGCAGAGGCCCTTGTCAAGATAGCCCTCAGAAGGGAACGCATCGCCGTTATTGCAACCGCTGATGTTTTTGAAAACATCGTATTAATGGCAAGGTCTCTGCTCGGTGATGAATACGATATAACGCGTTGGGTTGATCACCAGAGCATCAGTTCGGATACTCCGATGCATCTGGACCTTGCGGACCAAACCCGCGTCACCATAACATTGGACAGCGGGAATGAGCTCAACATAAAATATCTTGGCAGCACACTGTCCTCACGACAGATCGGTAAACTTAAGGCCCTTGAAACCAGACGCATTGTTGCATGTGATCTGGCAAAAGACAAAGATGCACTTAAAAGGTATCTGCAGGGGGTTTCTCTGCTGGCGCATCTTGATGAAAGAGACGTGGCCCCCGTGATTAACGAGGCCCAGTTTGTGTCGTTTGATCAGGGTGACACAATCATCAGAGAAGGTGAAACCGCTGATTGCTGTTATATTCTGCTGACGGGATCGACAGAAGTCACCGGCAAAGACGACCGTGTTCTATGGAATTTTTTTTCGCGTGATTTTTTTGGTGAGGTAGGCCTGCAGAGCGGCAACCCCAGAAACGCAAATGTCATTGCAAAAACAGCGGTACGCGCCCTTAGGATAAACAAACACACATACAACCAATATGTTTTTAATCCGCTCTACGGGACCGAAAGATTCACTTCAACAAAATATGTTCTCGAAAAATTTTTAAGAAGTTTAAGACCGGATATTCATCTTTCCGAGGCCTCGGTGGAGGCCATCGCTCTCAGAACAAAAAAACAGTATTACGCAGATGAGATTAGAGAGGGGGAGATTGGAGACTGTGCCTATATTCTTCTGGAGGGTGAAGTGGAGGTTGTCAGATCAGACAGTGACGCGCCGCTTGCAACACTCAGGGCAAACGAGCTTTTTGGCGAAATGGCTTTGTTCAACCCTTCGTCACGACGAACCGCCACTGTCAGGGCAAAACCTGGAACCAGACCAAAGGTTTTGAGAATCGACAGAAATCTTTTTGAGTTTATTCTTTATTCCTATCCCGGTGTTGATCACGAAGTGCAGAGAGTCATGGTGAGGCGCAGAAGAGAAAACAGGGAGAGTCTGTCGAGCCCGCACATGGTCAGGATTCCCGATTTTTTGACGAGGGTCGAATCAGTCGCAGGCACGGGACGCGCCCAGGATGCCATCTACAGCCGTTGGCGGTCGTTTTGCAGAATATACAACATAGACTTTAAAGCCATGGGGATCTCCATCAATGAACTGAGAGACTATGCCGCCCATGTTGATGTGTTAATGACGACACTCAATCAAATTCTTGGGTCATCATTGCTGCGCCAGAGGGTCATCAGGCAGATCAGGTTTGGCTCCCACACAGACATGGGTGGGTCACAGTATCAGATTGCAGAGGGTGTGCTGACAGTATCAAAAGACCTTCTGGCCCGACCTGCGTCACAATTTGCGGGAGAGATTCTGCAGACTCTGGGATTGATTGTCTCCCATCACTTGATGACAAATGAATTTTTGCCCGAAGAAAAACAAAGACTGCAAGCAATAGTGGGTGTGATGGCGTCACATCATGCAACGGCACCGGCTGTTTTAAGCACAATGATGCCAAAGATTGCTTCTGATGACACCCACGCTTTAGAATCCATGCTCAGTCACTTTTTCGGGTTGTATGTTGTTCGTGGTGACGAGTTTCGTGCCAGCATGAACATGCTGGGGATCAATGCAGATTTAAAAAAAGCACTCGACGAAATTTATCATATTCTGCGAAAACTTTTTTTTCAGGGCATAGAATTCACGAGACTCAATTCTCAGGCGGCCATATCTGACATTCCGGGGAGAAGGGGGCTTTCGGCCAGCAAGACAACCTTTGTCCCACTGACTGCAGCCGAAGAAATCAGGGACATTCTCAATGCTGCCTTTGACAGGTTTGCTTTCTGTGACAGCTCTTACCTGTGTCGCAGGATTTACGAACCCGAAGTGTACCACGCGCTCAAAATTTCCATCTTAAACCAGCTCAGTCAATGTTTTTTAAATTTTAACATTCAAAAATTTTCAGAAGACCTTATCGAGATCGCTGTTTATGATTCAACATCCTGCACGCGTGCTGTTGTGCAGTTTCAACGGGTCAAAAAAGGAGTCATGTTCAGCTGGCAAATCAAGGAAACTGATGAGGGGATTAAAATCAGTCATGGACACGCCCCTGTCGCCGTCACGATGGTCAACCTCAACAGCCCCGAGTTTGGTGGTGTCAAGGGAACTCCCGAAAGCATTTTGGCGGTGCAGGGGTATCTTGAAGAACATCGACGGCATCAAGCTGCGGTGGCGGTATTTGACTGCCAATGGCCTGAAAATAATGTGGACGCCCTCATTGACGAAATCAGAATCAACGCACCGGATATCCTGGCGATTTCCGCTTCTTTTGGAGCGCTGCAGGAGCTTGAAAATCTCATTGAAAAAACAAGGCACATGGAACGTCGCCCCCTGATTGTTGTGGGGGGGCTTTTGTCGACATGGAGTTACGAATATCTGCTGATGAAATTTCCCGAGATCATTGCCGTAAGATACGAGGGTGAAGAATCCATGGCACACCTTGTTGACCTTGTGGCAAGCATGCCGGTTGATGATCGACGCACATTTATTGCACACAATGTCGAGGCACTGGACACGATTGCGAATATTGCATTTATCCACGACAATGTGGTGCATACTCACGAACGACAACATGTTGATTTGTCCGCTGTGCCGCCACCCGACAGGACCACAGAGGCCAAAAGACAGGTGGCCGCCGGATTTTTAATGAACGCGGAGGGCCAGGGCCGTGGCTGTGGATACAGCGCGTGTTATTTTTGCACACGCACGCATGGGAAATTTCGCTCGTTTCCGCTGACCCGTGGTCTGAAAGATTTTGAAAACTACATGAGGGCCGGCGTTCCTTTTGTGGTCTACGTTGATGAAGATTTTCTGGCCGATCCCGGTGATCAGCCTGTGGCGGCCATGGATTTTGCCGACAGCATTATTACACTCAAAGAAAAATACAGGCAGGAATGTCTGGTCGCCGGAAAAAAAGAACCGGTCATGCCCTCGTTTTACATTGCCGCACGGGCACAGTCAATTTACAAAGAGGGAGATGCAGCAGGCAACATCGACCGCATTGCCAGATTGCACAGGCTTAAGGAGGCGGGACTTGTAAAAATATTTCTCGGGGCCGAATCCGGCAGCCCGACCCAGTTTCATAAAACCTACAACAAAGGCGGTAGTGTTCACGAGGTTGAACAGGCGATCAGGGTTATTCGTGAGAACGGCATTCAGGTGGTGGCCGGGTTTATTACCTTTGATCCCGTCATGTCATTGTCACAGTTATCCGAAGATCTTTCCTTTATGGAAACCAACGGACTGGTTTATGTTGATCCTCTCACCGAACCGCTCAATCCATTCAAATATTTCCGGGCGCAGGCAGGATCGACTCTTGCGAGACGTCTGGGCCAGGCGGGCCTTTTATCAAGCACGATGGATCCCAGTCTGCTCATGCATGATGTTGCTTACAGAAATCCCCTGATTCGTCTCATCACCCGATGCGGCAATGTCTGGAAGCAGACAATCACAAAACTTGACTACCACCTTAAGGGAATCATCTGGTTTGCCGAACAGTCCGAAGAAGAAATGCAAAGGGCCCACGCCTTTGTTGCACTCTTTAACAGGCTTAAACAGGCCGACTTCAAGCTGATCAAGGATATTCTTGACATCATCGCATCAGCAACACGGGATCTCATGAGTGAGGAGGAGGGGTTAAACCGTTTTTTTGCATCTCTCGAAAACCTGCCACCAGAAAAGGTTCTCTTTGAGGTCAAGCGACAGATTTTTCCGCATACTGATATCTGGATGATTTTTGAATCTTATATTCGTTCACAACGGGCAAATCCTGATTTTAATCTCAACGATTTTTTAAAACAATTTCTTCAGGGCCAACTACCGAGCGACTTTATATTTGACAGGGTCACCCCCGATGATCTGCAGAAATGGCTTAAAGATATCAGGGCCGACATCTCACAAAACATGATCACCGTATCAGAGCTGTCTGTGGTTACCGAAAAAGTCGAAAAGGTCCTGCGTGCACACATCAGCAGTCGCATCACGCTGCTTCAAGAATTTGCCGACACAAACTGGCGTGAATACTACGAATCAAATCCCGATGCCTTAAGAAGGGGCATTGGTTTTCAACAGACTTTGGCCGAGACGGTTGTCTCGCAGCACGCTGTTCTTAAAAAAACAGAGCCTCTTGTTGTCTCCGGGGATCTGGCAAGTCCGCAGTTTGTAAACCACTGGCGCACAACCCTTGATGCCTATCTCAGTTACAGGCACCCCAATATGGGTGATGCTGTTTCTGTCATCACTCGCGTCTTGAATCATCTTAAAGATCACCCCGACGCAGTAGCTTTCACACCGGAAGACATCGTCATTTATGCGGACGGCCATTTGGAATTCAGGGGGAACCCTGCCAAAAAAGATCATCAGCGGCTGGCAGATTTACTTGTCGAAAAATTGTACATGAATGTCCTCAATGTTTTTGAGAACAATGATACCGCAGAAAAAACATGTCTTGAAATTTACACAAAGTCAAAACAAGGCGGCTATCACAACGGCGGGCTTGGCGAAATCATCAGGGAACTCGAAGCCCTTTATCGGCAGGCCTCCGAGCCCGTGGCCCTGGCTGGTCACGATGCATCGCTCGCTGTTGTTGCAAGATCGCTGGACCGCAAAACCGAAGTAGAAATGGGCGGCAGCAGGGTGGTTCTCTTTAACGCCGGCAAATACGCAGCTTCCAAATTAATATTGCACGGGTGCCCGACGGTGAGCCTGGTTGATGATGGTCAGATTGTTGTTGATGAGGATTTTAGAAATCGTATGCCCGAGATCTGGCGCGAGGTTCTCAATAATAAAACAGGACTCTCCGAGCAGGAAAAATACAATGTGATTAATTCACTCGTTGAATTGATGAGTCGTATTCCATATGTGGACGATGCCTGGCTTGATGCTCTGGCACATGACGCCGACGCCATCATCGCATCGGGCGCGCTGTATCTGCCGGATACTCCCGACTATCATGACTGGCCGACGCAGCATCACGATATCAAAATCGTGTTTGTTCACCCGCTGCTTTATAACAAAATTTGGCCTGATATTAAACCCCATCTTGGCAAACTTGTTTATCTTGCAAAACCACAGATCTTTGATGACCTCTCACACATGCTTCAATTGGTGGCATCCGGGCAACTATCGCCTGACTTTGCGACGTTCATCTACGAGGTTTATTACAACAAGTTGAGTCCGAAGGCCTTTCTGAGAAACGATGACCGAGAGCACGTGATTTCCAACTATACAGCGCTGTCCTTCCGCGTGATGCCCAAACGGACGCTGGTGCTTCTTTTGGACAAAGGGGACGGAAGGGTTGCGTATTTTGAACCGGCGACCACAGATGTCAGAGAGTCTCTCGAATCTGTTGACGGAAAGATTCGCTTGGTTGTTCATCCACAGGTTTATCATCGGTGGCGAACATCTGACCCGCCGCCCTACAGCGGTTATCAGACTTCCTTTGCCCTTGTCTTTCCCACATCTTCGGCGAGGACCCTTTATGTTCTTGATGAGCAGGGCGACTTCATCGCCAAGACTCACTCCGAAATATGGATTGGTCCCGCCATGAGACAGCTGACCCAAAGCAATGTCAGCCACAGCCATCTTGTATCGCGACAAGTCAGTGCCGCAATCGATTCAGGAGAATTACCCCCCGACATCCGGGATGTTTTTGGTTTTATCAACGACTCCGGTGGTGCCGTCATTACTGATGCGGCGCTCAATGAGGCAAAAGGAAGTGTCGGTGTCATCAACCGCAGCTCCAGTGGTTACCCCTCTGTTTCTTCCGAGCAAAGAATTCTTATTCCCGGTTTTGCGGCACACAACAACTGTGTGACCGTTGATAATAATCATGCGCCCGAAGTGCTTGTGCAGCTGATCAATCACAACGTATCACAAAGTGGCAGGGAGACTGTTGATTATTTTGTCGAGACTATCGTGAGGCCGCTCTACAAGATTTTTCTTTACTTCATGTTCAAACAGGGCATCCTGCTCGAACCCCATGGACAAAATTTTTTCATCGAGGTTGACGATCAGGGCAAGATCACGCGACTGATATTTAAGGACTGGCAGAGCACAATGATTGATATGGAAAAAAGGATCAGACGCGGTCTGCCCGATGGAAATATAGTCAAACATCTTTTGGGAACAGAATCGGGAATCCCTTTGAGTTTGAGTCTTGTCTACGATTACTATTTCAGCACCTATCTCTTCAGGCACATCTTTGATACAATAGCCGGGGCTTATCATCAGGGTGTTCCCCTGACCGCATTTAAGGTCAGGCTCAGGACCCATTTGAGGCAGGTTTTTGAAGAGGAACTGGGCTTGTACAGAAGAAGGCTGTCGCGCTCGGACGATGCGTTTCCCGATTTCATGGTGAGACACGGACGCAAGCCCAGTACTGACAAGACCAATGATGTTTATTTCAAGATTGCCGGCCCGCCGCCATTCCGGTTTACAGCCTTTGAAAGGGCGTTGTTTGCTGCCGTCGAAGAGCGCCACGTTCGCGGTGCTGTCGATATTCCCATCCAACTGCTTGAGGATGCGCACTCAAAATTGACGCAGGAAGAAATTAAAGAAACTCACACAATCAATCTGGAAAGAACAAGGCTGTTTGTCACCACAGACAATCATCACTGGACAGATGTGAGAGACAAAGGCAGCGCGCAAGGCGCAGCACCAGCCATTCAGAACGCCTATTATCTTGTCCTGCCCGAAGACTATGATCCGACAAAAGAGTACCCGGTGGTCATGATGCTTCACGGTATGAATTCCGATCTTAAAGAGATATCCGGCTGGGTGGACAAGCTGGGTGTTTCTGATGCTATCACCGTTATTCCTTTTGGTCCCTTTGGAAAACAGGACGGCCATTACAGTTGGTTTGAAAGGGTAAACGAGGCAGACAAGAACAGATCAACAGAATTTCTGACTCAAATACTGGCTGATCTTAAGGGTAAAATAAAGATTGGACAAAAAATTCTGGGAGGAATCTCTCAGGGGGGCTACATGGCCCTGCACGCGATGGTTTTTGCACCAGAGGCGTTTGATGCCGTCTTTGCTGTTAACGCCCCCTTTGCACAAAGGTATCTTGGCACACTTCCAGACACAGTCGACGGCAAACACAAGCCCGTCTTGCTGCTGCATCTTGAGGGTGATCAGATTGTACCCGAAAGACATGCGATCCGGGCAGAAGAATTTTTTGGAGGGCGCGGATTTTCGGTTCGACGTGATACCACCACCGTGGGACAGCACGACAGAATCACTGCAAATATGGCGGCAAGATTGCAGCGCTTTCTTGAGGACACCGTAAAGGGCGCGTCGGAGCAGAACATATTTGATGCTGACAGGCTGAGGGTGCTTGCTGATAAGGCCACACGACTGAGCGATGAGGAACTCAAGGAGCTGATCAGCAGCGTTGAAACCATGGGTTATCACCACATCACGGGGCACGAGATTATCATTTATGAAATGGTACTCGATAAGCAAAGACCCCTGGTTTTGAGGTGTGCCGCGCTGAGTACACTGGAACAAATCAGCTTTGCACCCATCTTTGATATTTGGAAAAACACAACACTCCTCGAAGACTTAAGAGAGGCAGCATCTCAGCTCGCCGTCATCAAACGCACGATCCCCTTTCTGGTCTCGCACATCAGTCTGATTGGTAAATCGGAATTATCTGATGATGAACAGAGCGACTTTGAAGACATTGTTTCTTCTTTTCGTTTGTTTGAGTACAATTTTTCAAGGGTGATTCATCACAGTGAAAATGATGCCCAACCACAGGAGATCAAGGAACTGATAGCCACCATAGGTTACCTGTGTGAAACCACCCTTGAACTGCAAGCCAGGGTTGCTGCAAAAACATAAAAAGGGGAAAAAGGGGTCAAACCTTTACTTTTACCTTTTGCCACTTTTATTTAAGAATCGCCCTCTCAAGTTCCCTTACTTTTTTAGCGAACATTTTGTCTTTAGCCATTCTTTGCTTAAATTTGTACAAGCTTTGTGCAACAGCATTTTGATTTTTAATCCGTAGCCATTTTGCGATTTTTGACAGGCCATACCCTTTGTGCTGTCTGAGAAGATAAATAGCCAGAGTGCGGGCCTCGTTTTTTTTGCCTGACCCACCCTGTCTTATTTTGCCAACATCTACATTATAGCAAAACCCTACGTTTGACAGTATCTCCTGTGCCTTGATTGCTGGTTTTACCGAGGTCTCTGTCTTGGCAAATTCTGGATCTTCTTTTTTTGTTTGTTCTACATAATTTGCAGATACCCATTTTTTAAAGTGAGGGCTCCCAATGATGGAATACTTGTGCCTCTCGATCTCGGTTACAATCTCCTTTGCCTGTTTGCTTTTCACTACCTGATCAAATTTCTTACGTGATCTGCCACTATGATGACCGCACTCCCCTAACACACTCTGTGTTCTTAGCCACTCAAAGCCCTTGCATGACCTTAAATAATATCTGTGACTCGTCCATCGGTGATCCTCTGGCCGTTCACATAATTGTGCTTTGACGGGATTGTTGTGAATATAACAGACCAACCCCATGAGGTATTCGTTGCTGTCCACCACAATGGCCTTGTAACGACCACGCAACAAAGGACCATCACGATGATGCGCCTTATTAAAGATTTGTGTGTAGAGGCCATTTAAGTATTTCATGGGCAGAGACAACCCCGCCTTGGGGGTATGAACCAGGAGATGATAATGATTGGGCATGAGCGAAAATGCGTGTAGTTCGACAGCATAGATTTTAGATATTTCTCCAAGCAGATAAAAAAAGGAAAAATAGTCCTTATCACAACAAAAGATTTTTCGTTTTTCAAGTCCTCTGTTAATAACGTGATACCAAGCACCGTCATACTCTATGCGTAAGGGTCTAACCATGGTGCAAACATAGGACTTTTTCTTTCAAAAGTAAAGGTAAAGGTTTGATACCATTAGCATAACATCAACAAGCAAAATTGCAGAATCAACAGGTAGAGCAGAGAGCGCCTTATTCACAAGGAGCTACGCCAGAAAATTTTTGGTGATTTTCTGGCTACCTCCCTGTGAATAA
>JADGCS010000075.1 GCA_015228875.1 Deltaproteobacteria bacterium
ATCACATGTACATCAAAATCACCATTTTAAAACTGGTGAACAAACAGCAGGTCGAGCAATTGCCTTAAACGAGCACCAGTCCTGTGTTTGCTCTGATTTTTGTGGTTTTGAGTCGCGGAATCAAGGGTTTTTTTTTTAAAGTTTTTTTCATCCCCGCCAACACCCGCCCGTCTGCCTTTTTAGGTGTCCCTTGGCTACGGTGCTGTTTTGATAAATAAACAAATCAAATCAGCCGGTCTTGCGCCTGTCAACACCCGTCAGCTAATGCAAAGCATTAGACGCACCCCGACACATGCATATACTTTTTTCGTTGCGTTTAAAAAAAACCACTTTATGATGGGCAGTCTTGTTAAGGCTGTGCCTTGGTTTAAGGGCCATGCACCGATCAAAGGCTTGACCAGACACGCCACAAGCGGGGTAATTACCTGTAAAGTGCGTAAAAATTGGCTTTGACAGGCTAACGCGCATTGTCATGAAAAGAAGCAACATTAAAATGACAGTGCCGAGAAGTTATATATAGGTTTCATATTAGGTTTACCCCATTAAGGAGCATTGATTTCATGAGTGACCCTGCAAAAATAACAACAACAGGTGCCTTACCGGCCGATGCTGTAACAGCGCCCCTCCCAGAGGCGGTTGCTCCGGCGACGGGGTCTGCCCGAGCCACAACAACGCCTGAGAGTCAAGCAGCACAGACACCGCCGGCTGATGGCTACGCCGATACAACCTACGACTGGACACTCGTGGGGGCCGATCTGACACTCACCCTGGCAAGGGCAGGGCTTTTCGGGGCAGGGCAATTCCCCATGCCCAAGGTCCCACTCAAAATACCGTTTATAGAGCACGGCAACCTTGATCCCAAAACAGAAACGCCTCTGCGTCTTGCAGAACTCGGCACGGCGGCACTGTCTCTGGGCCTTGATCTCTGGCTTGACGGTAAAATTATCCCCGATTCAAGTTTTACGGGGGCCACACTCATGCCGCCCATGAGCGGCGGGATTGGCAATTTTTTTGTGGATGAAGTTGGTAAGGTCACCGACCCCTGGACCGATATCGTGCGCACACAGAGAATGGTCGATTACACAGGGACCAACGCCTTTGTAAATATTGGCAACATTCTCTACATGATGGCGCAGGGGATCCTCTCCGATGACAAGATCAGGGCCCACGCGCAAAAGATGGCCTCCACCTACGAGTATCAGGACCCCGATTATCTTGTCGATTACGTCATTGAACAAACAGGCGGATACCCGAGTGGCGTTGCCCACGATGCGTACAAAGAGGACGTCCAACAGCTCATCAACATGTACCAGGAATCAGGCCATGATGCCGGTTCGATGTACGCTTATCTTGCTTATCTTAAACAAAAATACGGTATCGATTTTACAAACGACAGGCTCGGTCAACTCGTGACAGCAGGAGCACAGGACTCCGAACAAACAAATCCTGACAACACACTGACCGCCTTCGCACAGGCCGTTGGTCGCATTGCAGCGGCACAGGAGATGAACCTCTCCTTTGTCACTGCCTATGGCATCCATCTGATGATCGACAACATGATCGACAGCAACACAATCAACCCGGCCGAGCTTGGCCACCTTGCAGGGCTTGCAGTCCCCGCGGCTAATATGGCGATCAGCGCTGCGCAAGGTATCCCCCTTAAAGATCAGGGTGTGAGTATCGCCACAGACCTTGCTGCCACAGCACTTGGTTACCTTGCAGCCAAGGCGGCAGGCGATGATCCGGAACTTCGGCTTGACATCGCATCAGCCCTCACACAAATAGGCCCCGCCTTTTATTACCCGGGTGCCGTCGCCGATTTAAGCGCTGTTAACGAAGCGGGGCATGCCGCAAACAGCGAGGGCGCACTCATCGGCAACCCCACATTTACAGGGGCCAAGTGGGCCCTGGTCGGCATACAGGGGTTGGGAAATCTTTACAGCGGTTATGTGGCCGGCAAACACCTGCAAAGGGGGATCGAGACAGGCAGGCCCGGGGAGTACCTCCCGCTGGCCATTGTGGGTGTGGCACAGATTATCGAGGCTGTTGTGTACAGTCAGCTCATGAAGGCAAAAAAACTGCCAAATAACTCATATGATTTTAGTGGCCATCTTGTGCCAGAGGTTCCCATGAAGGGCAACGACGGCCTGACGACACCTCTGGCCATCAGCGCCGGGACAACCGCTCTGGGTGTAGGTCTTGGCCTTGTCGTCGAATACATCAAGGACGCCATCAATGATGGCGCAGAAGCAGAGCGAGAGCCTTCCCTGCTTGACAATATCACTGTTGGTGAAGGACCTGCAGGGACCCTCGGCGCCTCTGTGGGAATCAGGTTTTAATTTTTTTTGATGATCTTTATGATAGAAAACAAAAAACAATATACAGTCCTCCTCATCATCTGCTTTCTGCTTGGCTTTTTTCTGAGCCAGTGCTCCTCGGACAACAACGCCTCCGGCCCCGCCCTTACAGAAAACGACACACAGACAGGTGACGGCGGGACTTTTTTTCCCAACGGTGATGGCAATACAAATGTCTGCGAAATGGACGAAGAAGGAAACTGCATTGATGCGGCAGAAAACACGGAACCGGTTACTTTAAACACAGACACCATCGATTTTGGCGTAAGCGAGCTTGGCGCTATCGAGTGCCGCTCGGTTAACGTACCCGCTGGTCTTGCCTTTGCTGCCGAGATCGACAAGAACAGCACAAGCGTCATCACTGTTGAGGGTGAGGGCAATGTCACCCCCTTCTCTTTTCAAAATGCAGACGGCTCATACACACAGTCGCGCATCGAGGGCACAGGTGCCTTTTTAATCTGTTACCTGCGCAAGGCCATAGGGACTCACTCGGGGCTGATCAAGGTTGTCATGGGCGGGGAGGATACTGCCTCCTTTTACACCTACTCGATCCCGCTCTCGGGATCGACCATGGATGTCCTGTTCACGATCACCTCGCCCACACCCAACAAAATATATTACGACTGCACGGGCTCAACCAATCCCGACTGCGTCACCAATCATCAGGGCAAGGACGATAACGAGGGCGATTATCTCATCAATGCAGAGGGCAACCTCAACCCCAACCTGTTCTCCATTCTTAAAGACGGCGTAGCCACCCCTGTGATGATCGAGGCCGACAGTGTCAAGTTTAAGGCTGCAGCGGATGAAAGCGGGCATTTTAAAACAATGATTGGTCTCCCGCAGACCGAGGGACTCTTTGATATCACCTTTTCCATCGAGACCAGCAAGGGCGCAACACTTACAAAGGCCGTCCCCATTGTGCTTGCGGGCAGGCCAAGGCTTGAGATCGAGGTCCGCAACACCGCGGGAGATCAGATCGATACCGCCAACCCCACCGACGCGCTGGAAATGGTGGTGGGCTTTAAAATCCCCAATCTCGAGATATCCGGTCCCGATCCAGACCAGAACATGGCCGTCGAACTCTACGACATCCGCCTTAACGACGAGGAGCTCGCGCCAAATCAAGTGCTCAGGTACATCCCTGGCAGTGCGTGGTGCACAGACAGCAGCACGGGCAATAAATACACAGGCTTTAATGGCGAGGTCACCATTTGTGTGAGGCTCGACAACATCACCGAACTGCAGAAGGGCCTTAACATTATCACGGCCAAGGCCAAAAATCTTCTGGGTGAGGTGACGTCCACACTGATTGTAGATAACAACAAACCCACAATCACCATCACCAACCCGCGGGAAAACTCCTTAAGAAAGCCAGGTCTTGACAGGATCACCATTCAGGGGACGGTTGAAAACTTTGCCCCCCTCGATGCCGTGACCACAGCACCTGCAAAGGCCTCAGATTCTGACAAGGGTTCTTACTGTCAGCAAAAAAGTGAAAACGATGCAAACTGTCCGGCATCGAGCCTCAAGCTCTGGTTTAACACAACCACAAAAAACCTGCCCATCAACATCTACCCCGAATACTCACAGGAATACGTCAGCAGCGACCTTGCCACAATCAACAACGGGATCCTCGCAAATCCAGATACAGCCCACAACTGCAGAAAGGCACCAGAGACAGGTGCGCTTGTCTGCAACATCACAAAGGGAAAGTTTTCATTTACGCTTGATGTCCCGTCAGAAAATCACCACGCAAAAATAAACCTCTTTACAAACATCATACAGTTTCAGGCCACGAGCCTCTCGGGTCACACCAGCATCAAGGTGGTCACCTTTCAGACAGGTCTCACCAACAAACACACTGTGATCGCCACACCAAAAAGAAAGGGACTGGACGCTGGTCCGCTGGGGACAGTAAAAAACAATCACGAAACATGTGGCGACAACTGCGTGGCAAGGGCCCCCTTTATGATCAACCTCTCCGAGGGGATTCTCGACAGGTATTCACCCCAGGGCAAAAAGATCATCCCGGTTGTCGAAAAATTTCTTAACGAAAATTTAAGCTTTGCCGATCTTGCCAACGGCTGGCCGCTCCCCGAAAACAATGATGGCGAGGTCGACCTGTTGCACAAATTTAAACAGCAGTACAGGGCAGAGACAAACAAAGACTTTACATTCTTTGCGGGGCTTAAAAACAAATACCAGGAACGGTTTATTCATCAAGGGATACACAAGGCAAGCATGGCAGAAAAACTCCTGTCCCTGCAAAATTACCGTGTTTACAGCATGCTCAACGGTACCTGTGAACCCGAAGAAAATTACCTTTGTTTCTTTGAGCAATTTGGTGATCCAGAAAAAGAATACAACGTCGCCGTGGATGCATGCGGGGAGACCATTACCACAGCGTTTGTCCCGTTAAAAGATCTGCAGCATGTTGCAAGGGCCGTCTTGCCTGATCAGGATGAATACTTTCTCATTCCAACCAGCCCCGAGTGGCCAGAGATTGCGGGTACCGATCTTGATTTTGACGACTGGGTCGAGGGCAAGTGGCATGTGGATAAACTCAACCTGGGAGAAAACGGGCGCATCGACGCAGACCTCTGCCTTATCCCCAAGGACATCACCGTCGAAACCTGCGATGACGACGTCTCCGCTGCCAAGACACCGGCCTTCTGGGGGCACTTTGTCTCGTACAACCTGATTGAGGGCGGGCTAACCGGACAACAACAGTTTGGCGACACCAACGTGGGATTTGAAGACCCCACCATGCCTTATGTCTGGTCCGTTGGCAAACTCAGGCTTAAACTTAACGGCGTGCTCTCGCTTAAAAAGACCGGACCCCTTGATGGCGACCACTGGCCCGACGGCTCCAAGGGATGGACAAATTACCTCGATATAAACGGAGACGAGATCATCAGCGCCGACATAGACGTGACAGACCTTGCCGCCAATGCCGAGACCAACTCTATCATACTCGAGCCCTTTGCCAACTGCCGCGACTACTACGAGTCGGAATGGAAAAAATACAGGGGGACTGACGAATTTACCGATGACATGATCCCCTTTGGTTGCAACGTCGACGAGGATGCACCGTTTGCCAATTACCCCGTCATCCTCGAAAAAAACTCCCCCCGTGGTCACGATATCTACACATGGCTCACAGACGAGGGAGAGGACACATTCCTTCTCGCCACCGTCTGGCGCGGCGTGCACGATACGTTTAAGAAAATTATTGGCTGTATGGATACAGAGATGGTCAACCCGATGATTGATGAGCATAAATTTCCCTACCCGTCCTGGGTCTGGACCGATGATCCCGACAGCATCAGCTTTGATTTTGAATGGAAGGACTTTAACTTTGCCGCCAATATTAAAAATGCTGATCTTAATATATTTAACGGCGGCATCACGGCGCGTGTCCCGCTCACCCTCGGTGTTGACAATGTCATGACCAGCCACATCAACCCTGTGATTCGTTCACTCACATCTTTTGATAACAAGTCCTTTACAGGCAAGGTCTTTGACATGATTGCCACAGCAAACGAAAAGGGTCATCTCGTGCGCGGTTTTAACAACCTTGATTCAGACACCTACCCTCTGACCGCCGCAAACCCAGAAAAACAGGCCTTTGCCGGTTTATCGGTGAATATCGAAGAGATCATCAACTCAGCCCTGTATCTTTTGTTTAAAAAGGGACCCATGAAGCTTTTAAAGGATCTGGAGGTTGAAGAGCTTGAACCCACCGACAACTGGACAGTCGGGATCGACAAGGTAATCCTCGCCAGGTTCGACATCTGCAACATCGCTTCTCTCTTGCCTTCCGATATCCCCAACAAAGGGATGCTGTTTTCGACAATAGGCTCAAGTTTTAACCACCCCGCAACGCACCTCGACATCATCCTCGACCCCAAATACCCGCCGACCCTCTCTTTAAACAAGATTGAGGGTGTTGAGGGCACAAACGCCACAGAGATCAAGCTTGGGCTCACCAATATTCAGATCGGTGTTAAAGAGTTCATCTCTGACGAGGCCACGCCCGATCCAAATGATTATTTGAGACCCGATGATCAACCAGAGATTGTCCGTCTAAGACTCGACGGCGTGCTGAGCCTTAAGGCCATTTATCACCCCGCTTTGCAAAAATTAAACCTGTTTGTAGAAGACTATCCCAAACAAAACATCCACGTCAGCGTCCCCGAGGGCCATGGTGGCGTCACTTATAACGATGTGTCTATTGTTCAGGATGTGATCACGGCCATTATCGAAACAGGAATTTTTCCCAAAATTCAAAAGGAGTTCAGCACAGCTGTTGACGCTGCAGCGAGTATCGAGATTAATCTGCCCGTTGTTAATGTTAATGGTGCTCACCACATCAGCGCCGAGCGCTTGGTTGATGCCGAGGTCAAGGTTAATATGGATGCAGGGGAAAACAAAAAGTGCGACGATGATATTTCACTCTACTCAGATGAGGTTGGCATAGCACCACCGATCGCAATGGCACCAAGGCCCATGCCTGTTGTCTTTGCAAACTTCGGCGGCATTAAAAATCAGGTAGATTCACTCTCGGAGCAAGGCTCCTTTGACAATCCCTTTGCAACCGCGAACTGTGACGCGCTGTATCCGGACAATGCTGAGGAGGAAAACTTGATTGGCGAGGCCCTTTGTGATTTGGGGATCAAAGACATTGTCATTAATCCAACCCTGATTTTTGACAACGACAACGGCTATATTCACATGTCGGCAGCAATTGCGGTTAAACTTCATGAATGGTTGGGGGGTGATTGACCAAAATGCGTAAGGGTAAAATCATAGCTTTCCTTTTGCTTGTCATGCTCTGCAACGCCTGTTCCACCTTTTACGGCGGGGCCACCAACTCAGAGGGCAATCAAAGCATCTCAAACATGCCGGCGGAGATGCTCTTTGAGGCCGAGGTGGGGACCACCGTGTATCAATCGGTCTCGTTCACCAACAGGACAGACGGCAACTACGAGATCACAAGCCTTGCCCTTGTCGATAACGTCTGCGGCGCCTTTTCTGTTTACAACATCACCGGAGAGGCAGACGAGGTGATCTACTCAACGGGAGAGGACAAGACCGTCATTGTCATGCCCAAGGAGACGGTCTCCATCAACATAAGATTCAGCCCGACACCGTGCGAGAGGACCCAGTACGTCACCACCTTTATTATCAGTTACACCGACAGCAACGATGTCGAGGCATCAAAGACCCTTAATTTTACAGCGAGCGTCATCGACAACACACCCCCTGTAGCCGCGTGTGCGGCGACATCAGCCCTTACTTACTACGATGAATACACAAACCCCACCATCAGGTCCCTGCCCCCGCTACCGGACGGCAAACTTTATTATCTTAAAGTCGAAAAAATGAGCGCGTACATTCAGCCCACAGAGTCCTTTTCGCAATTTGCCACTGAGGTCGGGACCCACATCAACCTCGAGAACATCCCGCCGGATCAACGCTACAAACCGGTGTATGTCCCACTCTTTACAGATGATGCAGGCACTGTCACCATTACAACGATCGACGAGTGCGTGGGCTTTGTGATGCCCTCGCCTGTCACCGATAATTTCTTTATCGGGGCAAGCATTGCTGTTACAACAGATTCTCAATTTGCGGGCACCGTGATCAGAGATGATGACCCCGCAACAGGCAAGGTCGAGGCCGGCGGGCTCACCATCCCCAACATGCAGTTTAACCTTTACTCTTATATTAATAATTCAAACTCACTGCTGCAGAGCGCCGATGGTTTTTTCGAGATCAACATCAAGATCGATCTCACAACAGGCGAGACGGCATCCAATCCACTGCTCATCGAACTTAAAGACCTCACCGATGATGACGGCGCAAAATTATTGAGCATCGTGGACGATAAACTTGTCGGCAAAAACGTCCGCCATGGCACTGTGAGACTGGTGGGGATAGGACAATTTCTTGATGACGAGGCCGCAAAGCTCTCTAACGAAGGAAAGACGGGGCTTTTTGACGGTGATGCCTACATGTTCCTGCAGATCGATGGCATCATCACACAGGAGATAGAGGCGCAGTAAGACCAGGCAACACAGATGATATTAAAAATAAAAAACATATTAACCCCCACAATCTTTTTTCTTGCGCTCCTTGTGATAAGCTGTGGCGGCGGGTCGCAGCCCGCACATGAAGACGAACCCTTTGAGGCGATGCCCAATTTTAACCCCACGGAAGAAAACGAGCTGTTAGAACTTGCGGTCAACAAGTTTAGAGACAATGGCATCGACATCACCACAGACCCCGAGTACATCGATTTTAACGCAGAAGACGGCGCGATCAGCAAGGATCGCGAGCTGAAAGAACAGTTTGTGATCACCAATCATTCGGGGGAGGCAAGAACCTTCAGTCTTCAAATGTATTCTGTGTCCGGAGGGTTCTCGATCCTCGATGAAAACGGGGCCAACAAGGGCGGGTACGCCTCCATCACGGTAGAAAACGGTGGCACGGCCACCTTTACCGCACAATTTAACGCGTGGCTCTTTGGCACGCACACCAGCACCATCAACATCACCGCCGACATCGAAGGCTACATCCAATTGCCTTTAAGGGCCGTGGTCTCCGGGGCCTCTGATTTCAGGATCATCCCGACAGGCTGGTTCTGCTCCGACAAAAATGCGCCACAGATCGAATCCCTCGATTTTTACAAGGTGGCCACAGAACAGACCAAAACTACAAGCATCAAAATCTGCAACACAGGTGGCGAAAATATAAAAATCAACAAGGTCGAAATTGTGGACGGTGACAACACCCTGCTCTCAAAGGCCATGGAGACCAACACCTTCGAGGAGTTTATCTGGCAGGTTAATGACGAGATTGACACATCATTTGCCTTTGGATTGCAGCCTGCGCAGACAGAAGCGTTCACACAGCCTGTGTTTACAGACTATCCCAAACCGGTGACATATCCGGCGAGCAGCTACACTGTGCAGATCAACCCATCAAATAAACCCGCAAGCAACATCCTTATCGAGGCCGGAAAATTACTGCGTCTTGATGTTCGCTTTAGCCCCGATCTTGATCAAGAGGCCCCTGAGGGTACCCTCTACAACCCCGAACCCATAAACGCACGGATGATCCTCAAAACATCGCTGGGGGACGTGACCATCCCGCTTTTGGGGGCCTCGAGCGGCATTGAGCCCATCCTCGAAATGTACTTCAGACTCACTGCCGAAGAACCCTGGAGGCCTGTTGATCTCACCTCGGACGGGGCCTCCCTGTTTTTTGGTACCGTAAATATTTTTCTCGATTGGGTCTCAAGCGGGTCAACCACGGCACAGATTTTAATAGAAAATGGCGGCACGGGTTCGAAGGAACTCAAATTTTACGGCGGGGCCATCAATGGTTTTTTCGAATACTTTTGGAAAGACACGCCATTAACCTTTCCGATCAAGCTTGCCCCAGGTGAGTCTTATCTGTTTGGTATCCGATACCTCCCACAGACCACGTCGACACTCGATGACAGCTTCGAAAAAAACTTCAACTTTGGCCAGTTTTATTTTAACCACACAGGGGGCAACGGCCCGCAGAACAAGATTACGCTTGCGGGCGAACAGTCCGCAGGCTACGCCGTCGAAGCGTTTTATGGCGGCACCCCGTTCAAACACGATTACGCGGACAATCAATACGAAAATCTCTGCGTGTTTAAAACTGACGTGGCAAACCCGACCACCAAGACATTCAGGGTGGTCAACAACAACCCCGTTGATCGCATGACCGTAAAATGGCGCATCGATGATTATAATCCCGACGAACTGATCATCACTTCGGCAAACAAGGGGAGTTTTATTGTTAATCCGGGGAAGGAGGCCTCCTTCAGCGTTGATTTTGCCGCAAAGCCGGGAACAGAGGGCAGCTTTGTCGGAGGCACCCTCAACATCGAGACATCATACGGGGCAAAAGAGGCCATGTATGCCTCTTATCTTTCCGGCCTTGCCACAACACGCAATTTCAGTGTGCCGTTTAAGGCAACGGCCTCAGCATCAGGCGAAAGCACGCGTTGCGGGGGCGGCGTTCTTGGTGCCCCAGAGACCATGGACGTGGTTTTTATTATGGACAGGATTCTCATGACCATGGCCCCCTCGCTGATCGAGACAGCCAGAAACCCGCCGGCATTTAAATACCATTTTCCCATCGAACTCAATCTTGAAAAGGGCACGGCACGCATCCGCAAACCCACGCCCTTTTTGTACGACCAGCTCGATACCAATTTCAGCCCCATCACGCAGATCAGATCATTTGTACACCAGGCCACCAACATCAGGGGTTGCCCTCCCCTGCCCTCTAACCCGTACCGCCTCGAGTTTCAAAAGGGAAGCTGGAACGGCGAGGGGCTGGATTGCTCCAGTGACGGGGTCAAGGGGACGATCACCTTTCCCAACATCAACAGCACAGCGACCTTTAACAGCAGGGAGAGCAGCAGCACGGTTACCATCAATTCCGACACCGCCTGTCTTAACAACAACGCGGCAGAGCCCTACAAGGATACCGGCATGTGGGTCTTTTACCACGATTTTATCAAGTTTAACAACTGCGCGGTCCAGTTTTACGGCAAGATTGCCACATTTGCCTTTAACCCGTCTATACAAACCGTCGCCGATGTTTTTAAGCAGTCCGAACAAAATCCCAACGAGAGCGAGGCCTTTTACGAAGAGGTTTACGGCTCGTACAAATACGATTCTTACGTAGCCTTTTTGCAAAACACAACATGCGGCAGTATCACGCAGGCAGCAGGCACCGTCATCACAGACCCCGACAAGGTTAAAGAGTTCTATCTCTGCCTCAGCGGTGACTCCCAGTCAAAGCGCGCCCGTGGTTTTGTTGATGAGTGCTCCTATTTTAATTTTAGCATCGATGCCGGCGTTGCATCCGATTGTGTCGAAAAAAATGACTTTGACGCCTGCGAGGGATTTGGAACCTTTGAGCCCCACGTGGACGACGATGGCAACCTGCATGCCACAAAATATGACATCACGATTTACAATGCACACATGAAGACCTTTACCATCGGGGCAGGAGACCGAACCCAGTTCTTTGGACACCCGGGACACCTTGTCTATTCAGACATCTACGCCACAATGACCACAAGACGGGTTGCGGAAGAAGATTCTGCCGCAGATGGCAGTTGGCAGGACCGCATCGCAGTCAAGGCCAGACAGCATTTTGATATCAATCAAATCTTTCTCGAAGACGGCAATCCCATTGACATCAGTACTTACTGGACCGAGGACGGCGTGAGCTCCGAGGTCAGCAATGTCATCAACGATAAAGACCTTGAGAGGGGTAAGGATTACGGCGGTTATGGCAAGGGAAATTTTAGGTTCATCAATGGTGCCCCCAATAAAATGATCCACTCCGGATGGCCCGTCAACTTTGATGAAAACAACCTCATGGTCATGGTGGCACTGGGGAGTTTTACAGGCAAGGGCAACACCGCCCCGTCCTTTGTCAAGGCCGATGCGTCAACGGGCAAGGGAAAATCAATTTATTTTGCCTTCCATGGCTGCCTGGTCGCGGGTGACGAGATCGATGAGTCCGTCGGCTGTTTTGATTATCATTTGGATTCTACCACAATGCCAAACAACGAAAATATAAACGTGATCGACGTGTACGACGATAAAGGGCTTCTGCCCGAAGGTTATGTCGCGGAACCCAAAGACTGTCTGCTGCTCGAAGACGCGGGCTTTGCGGACAGGAACAACTATATGTACATGCCCTGCATTAATTTTAAGATCTACTACCGCGACCGCGATCGCCTCACCAACTATTACGACAAACCCAACCGTTTTGAGTTTATCGACAACGCCTACTACAATGCCAACCAGTGCGGGTATGGGATGTAATTATCCATGGATGATTCTCAACGACAGGACTTTTACCGCCTCCGCGAAGACCGTCTTAACTTCACGACGGATGGGGAATGGGACAATTACTATAGCCGTATGGCGCCCTACCTCAGCCATCCAGAGGCCGCTATTCGCCATATAGCCCTTGAGCGCCTCTCAACGGCCGTCATGCGCATCGAGAAATTGTTTTTGCGCAGTGGCGAGCCATGTACCGTATTCTCAACAGACCATGCTGGCAAACGGTTGACATGGCTTCTTACCCTTGTTGAAAAAGCGCATGCCGCCTTTGGGGACATGATCCCTGCTTTTTTAAATGAACTACGCCATCTTGGTGACGACGAACCCTTTGCAATACTGTTGTGTCAATGGTTGCGTGGCTTTCTCAATAAAGTCCCCGATGGAGTTTCTGTTGATGAGATTCGAGGGACATTGATCCTGCATGGTGACTGCGGGTCCACATGGGAAGAAGCGGCACCCCGATTGCTTAAGCTGCTGGACGACCCGTCAGATTATGTTCGAGGGTGCGCGGCCAACATTCTTGGAGAGTCGTGTGACTCCCACACAAACCCAAGTGCCAAAGAACTCTGTGCCCTGATCCAAGCTAAAGAAATTGCCCGTCCGGGAATAGCAGGGCCCTTCTGGTCATCCCTGCAATACAACCACACCGACACTCCAGATGTGGTGGATTGGATGTTAAAAATATTAGAGGAGCGCCAGGGAGAAGAACCTGCAAAAATGCCCTTCAATGGTATTGACTTTTACCTCCATGAACTCTGTGACGGGTCTTTGGATGCTATTGAGCGCATGCTGAAGAGTGGCCATAAATGGCTCGCACTTGCGACTGCAACAGAAACACAGGGTGTGGTTGATGGAATGAAAGAAATTTTGCTTCGCCTGGGCGAAGATCCTGACCCCATGTTTGCGCGTGAGGCCTGGGGTCATCTTGCCCGCTATTACCGGACACTCCACCCCCGTATCAATGATCAGACTGTTGTGAGGACACTTCCAGGGTGGGACATTCGTGCAGAGGTATTTATGATCAGGCAGGGCGACAGCAATGCGTGGCGGGATGTTCTGGTGATTTACCCCAAGGAAACTCCGTCATCATTGGACAGCAAAACCGCATGGGAGTTGATCGACCTCGCCCTGCCCATTTCTGAAAGGGGTTCACTCATCAAGGGCAGCCCTGAAATAGACTTGCAGACGGTGTCGCACAGCACAAACAATAAATTGTATTATGAGTTTGCAGCGGGACCTCTGGTGACGATTGAAAGAGCGCCTGACAAAGGTGTTTGGAATCGCATCGACATCATCGGACGCGGGATTAAAGGTGACTGGGGCTGACCTGCCAAAAAAAAACCAGCACACGCCGTGGTTTAAGTTTTTTCTTAAAAATTGAAAGAAAAAACCCATCAAAAAAAAAACAATTTACAGAAAAAAATATCAAGTAAATAGTTTCATCAGGTAATAACAATAACTTAGAAAAGCGATTTTCACTGATATTTCATCCCTATGCGCCCTTGGGTCATATGGAGCCGTTGCAGGCGGTCGTCAAATGACAAACCAAAACACTTTAATTATTATCATCACAAGACTTGTAATTATTACACTATGTGGTATAATGGAATAAAGTATGATTGTCAGTTTGAGCAATAAAGTTGCAAAAGATATTTGGGAAGCAAACCAGTCAAAAACCCTTCCAAGAAATCTATGGATAAGGGCCAAGGCTTTGCTGACTATTATGCATTCCACTTCGGTATTGGATGATCTTAAGATTAAAGGTCAGCCACCCAATGTGCGCTTGCACAAACTAAAGGGGGACAAAAAAGAATATTGGAGTGTAACCATCAAGCTACCCTGGTGCATCACATTTAAGTTTAAAGATGGTGAGTTCTCTGATGTCAGTATTGAGGATTACCACAAAGGATGATTTATGATTAAAAATCCAAAACCATTACACCCAGGCACGGTTTTAAGTGAAATATATATGACAGAGATGAACATAAACCAAAGTGAGCTTGCAAGGCGTTGCAGGTGTTCTGCCAGAAAAATTAACGAAATTGTTAATGGCAAACGTGGTATCTCGGCTGAATTTGCAATTGTTTTAGAAGACGTTCTTGGCACAACTGCCGAAATGTGGGTCAGAATGCAGGCCGAGTATGATCTTTGCGAGGCAAGAAAAGCCGCGTGATCATTAAGAGGCTATTCGAAAACCTAACGCGGTGAACGTGTTTTCTTAATACATCCCGTAGGGATGGAGGAGCCTAGCCGTAGGCTTTAGCCTACGGATTCAAGGTGGTGAAGGATTTGCGCCCTGAAGGGGCGCAGGGCTTGACCTACACCCCTTCAGGGTGTGAAAATATTTTCCCGCAATAAACCGTAGGCTGAAGCCTACGGCTAGGCTCCTGAGTCGCATCCGCGACACCACGGTTATCAATGCTTGGAGACTTTTCATGTTTCACAATCAGAGGTTTTCGAATAGTGGCCATAAATCACCAAGTGACACCACAAGCCTTTGATCCTAACATTCCTTTCCCCCCTATCCTTGCAGATGCTGCTCATGTAAATCGCTCAGGTGTTGTGGGAGACTGTTTTACTAGAGGGCCGGCGTTTAAACAAAATGATATGTTTGGTGGTGGTGTGCCCCTTGCCGTACGAGCCTTTAGATCTTCACGAGATACACAAAACCTTGTAGAGTTTGTTGATGAAGAGGCACCCCCACGTGAAAGGCCACGAGACACTCATCACTTAGATCTCGTAGAAATTCTCGATGATGGGGACAGAAGCGCTGAAATTAAACCAGCGTCACCACAAGCGCAACCCAGAAACACTCCCTTAGATGTTCCGTGGCATGATGTTTGGGCGAAACATGTACCGCGACTCGTCACCAATGCCGACTTAATCATTAAACAGTTGGTATTAGAACATGCCAGCCGTCAACATATCACTTCAGATGACCTTCGAGATGCCAGGGTTGAATTTAGAACATATGCAAACCTTAAACATATAACAGGCAAAGACATTCCTTTGCCAACATTGCTGTTTGATGATGCCGATACTTACGCAAGACTCATGACTCGAATGGGATATCAAGATACTTCTGGCATTACGCTTATGATCAACAGCAGTAGATTTTGTGCCGCCCTTGGTTTTCACTGTGATGTTGCCCTACCACCCAGGATGGGTATTATTGTAGTATGTACGCGACAGTTGTCGTATTCACCGGGAAATCCTGAACAGATAATGTTTCATGAGGCCACTCATGCAGCGGATCCCAATCTTGGGAGATACGAGGATTATCAAAACACTGAGGCGTTCATATTAAGTGAAATGGCTGCTACGATTGGAGAGGGGGCGGATTTAGGGCATGATCACTACACAGTCAGGGTCGTTCGTAGTTTTTGGGGAAGTTATTTAGAAAAAGCTCATCTTATGCATCGTGTCTCTTATGCTGGTGAAATACCCTATACATCACCCGCTTTAACCCGCCTGCTAAGGCTTGAGAAACCAAAAATAATAGATCACCGGCTCACTGACGCTGTGATAGCGTGCATACAAAGAATCACTCTCACAAACTCTAATGCAGACCTGGTCAGGATGATTTATCGAAGCCGCAGTTTTGCTGAATTTACAACAGCTCTTGAGGCCCGTTATCGGCATGCTTAGCCTTAAAATCAGATGCCATTGTACTTTTTTTCTTTTTCTAAAAAATTGAAAGAAAAAACCCATCAAACAAAAACGATTAACAGAAAAAAATATCAAGTAAATAGTTTCATCAAATAAATGAGTTGGTCATCCACCAAAAAAGTGGGAAATTAGATTTTGGACGTTTTTGGGGTAATTAGAGTAAATGCTTTACTTTAAATAACCATCTGATATTTGTTACCAGACTGGCGCTTGCCAATTCATTGCCACCATAGCTCAGCTGGTAGAGCACTCGCTTCGTAAGCGATAGGTCGCCGATTCAATTTCGGCTGGTGGCTCAGGGGTTGCCTTTGCGACCTATCGCCAAAGGTGCAGATTGTCGCTTCGCTCTTCAGGGGTCTGGCGCACAGCGCTAGACATGCCACTGGCATGTCCATCGCAGTGCACGGTCGCCGATTCAAATCCGGCTGGTGGCTCAGAGTTTTCCTTTGCGACCTATCGCCAAAGTGCAGATTGTCGCTTCGCTCAACAGGGGGCATCTGATGATCCACTTCAAAAATTACCTTGAGCAAGGTGGGATTGTTGATCGATACAAATTTGGCCCCGAATTTTTGCAATCTCTTTTTTCTTCCATCATCAACCGCGATATCATTGCGCGTTACCGCATTCGCTATCCCGTTCAATTGCAAAACCTGGCACAGCTTCTGATGAATTCATTTTCATCGAAGTCATCGCCCACAAAACTGGCCAAACACCTCAATATCAAAAGCCCCAACACCGTTCGTCAATACATTCAATTTCTCGAAAACTCATTTCTGATTTTTGGTCTTCATAAATTCTCATTCAAGCTTAAAGAGCAGCAGGCTTCATACAAAAAAATGTATTCAATGGATTTGGGGCTGGCGCGCACCCTTGATATTGAATCAGTTCCACACGAAAGTCGGTACCTTGAAAATCTGGTTGCCATTGAGTTAAAACGCCGATGTTCACTGGAAAACCATTCGCTGTATTATTGGGACAACTATCATAAAGAGTGTGATTTTGTTGTGATGAGCAAAAATAAGATTACAAAAGCTATTCAAGTCTGTTGGGAATTAAATCCGCATAACGAAGATCGCGAGTTCGCTGGACTTGTTGAGGCTCTCAAAACCTTCCGTCTCAAATCAGGAACAATTTTGACGCTGTCATCCGAAGATACTGTGCAATACCAAGGGCACACCATCCATATTCAACCTGTGTGGAAGTGGCTGTGGGTGGGAGGGTCTTAGATAAAAAATTAAAAAAATGACGGAGGTCGATATCATCTTGGGTTCCATTCCACGCTTATAACATAGGGGGGCCTTTCTTAATTTTTCAGCTCCTCTGCAAGCATTTCGAGTTCTTGCCACCGCGCATAAAGGGTGTCAATAGCTTCGTGGCATTGATGGAGCGCCTCGCAGAGGTTTTGCAATCTGTTTGAATCACTTTGCACTTTGGGATCTTCAATCTGTATTTTTAATTGATTGAACTCTGATTCAACTTTGTGAATCTTGTCTTCTATATGATCAAGTTCGTATTGATCTTTGTAGGTCAGTTTTTTACTCACACCCTTTGGCTTAACCACTCTTTCTGGTTTTGTTTCGGGTTTTTGAATTTTGGACATCACTGTTTTTTGCTGTTCGAGATATTGACTCAAATCAGCAAAGGTATCAATCCCGCCCTGGCCATCAAGACTGATAATGCTCGTGGCGACACGATCTATCAGATAACGATCGTGCGAAACCAAAATGATGGCCCCCGGGAACTCCAACAGAGATTTTTCTAATATTTCGAGAGATGGAATATCAAGATCGTTGGTGGGCTCATCTAAAAGTAATATATCGGCCGGCTGTAACATCAAACGCCCTATTAAAATCCGCGCCCTTTCTCCACCAGACAAACTCCCCACACTCGACAAAAGAGATTCTGGTTCAAACAACAATCTCTTGGCCCAGGTGATAATATGCACCGCCTTTTCGCGATAAAGGACCGTATCTGTCCCCGAGGGTGACAAGGCCTCTTTGACAGTTTGATTAAGATTCAGATGGCTGCGATCCTGTTCAAAATCAACAATCTTGACATCAAGGCCAGGTTTGATGGTGCCCTCATCGGGTTTGATCTTGCCCGCAAGAAGCTTCATGAGCGTGCTTTTGCCGCAGCCGTTTATTCCGACAAGACCAATCTTTTGACCCGGCGATAGTTTTAAAGTTAATTTATTGATAAGCAGTTTGTCACCGAGAGTTTTACTGATGTTGTGCGTCTTTAACAGCACGCGCGATTGTTTTTCGTTGGACTCAAAATCAAAACCTACTGATTTTTCAGAGCGGTTGCTCTGTTTGACCTGTCTTAATTCATCCTGCAACTGAAGTGCATCATTGATTCTGTACCTTGCCTTGGTGGTTCTGGCCTTGGGTCCACGGCGCAACCACTCCGTCTCTCGCATGACCTTGTTAGAAAGAATCAGCTCGCGCTTTTGTTGCTCATTAATATACATCTCGCGCTTTTCTAAAAAATCACTGTAACGCCCCTCGGTTTTTAAAAAACCCGATTCATAACGGGGACTGAGTTCGATAATTCTGTTGGTAACATTTTCTAAAAAATAACGATCATGGGTGATCACCAAAAAGGCAAACGCTGCTTTTTTAAGGACCTCTTCGAGCCACAAGATCCCCTCGACATCAAGGTGGTTGGTGGGTTCATCCATCAGCAACAAATCAGGCTCGGTGATGAGGGCACATCCAATGGATAACCGCTTTTTCCAGCCACCTGACAGGGTAGATACCATCTGTGTTGGCTGTGCAAATTCCAAAAGACTTAAAATTTTTTGAACCCTTAAACGCGTCTGGACTTCATCGGTATTTTGTTCTTTTAAGGCATGTTTTAAGGCCTGCTCCACCGTAAACTTTAAATCAAACTCATCGACCTGCCTTAAATAAGAAACCTGAATCCCTTTTTTAAAGATAATCTCGCCATCATCGGGGTTTTCAAATCCTGCGATGATCTTGAGAAGCGTTGACTTGCCTGTCCCGTTGGGTCCTATAAGTCCCAACCGTTCGCCTTCAAAAAAACCCATGTTGATGTTTTTAAAAAGAAGCTGTGTCCCGTAGGTTTTTGAAATATTTTTAAGACTCGCAAGGATAGACATGATAAACAGTAATTAAAATTTTAAATTTCCACCCAGTTTTGCAAAAGGATTATTGCTGAATGATTTGTTTTCTGAAAACTTTCGATCACTTTGTGTATCCCGCTTGTTTGCAAAAAAATGAGCCTGTGGTTTTTGTTTGTCGGCATCGTCAGACATCCGCATGCTGAGGGCTATCTGCCTTTTTGCCGTGTTAATCTCGATCACCTTGACCTTGACCCTGTCACCGGGACTCACCACATCCTTGGGGTCTTTGACAAACTGATCGGCGAGACGTGAAATATGCACCAATCCATCTTGATGCACCCCAATATCTACAAAGGCCCCAAAGTTGGTGACGTTGGTCACAACGCCTGGGCAGATCATCCCGGGTTTTAAATCAGAGAGCTCATTCACATCTTCTCTAAAATTAAAGGCCACAAATTCATCACGCGAATCACGCCCGGGCTTTTCAAGTTCAAAAATAATATCTTTATACGTAAACTCACCAATGTCTTTTTTGATATGAGTCGCCTGCCTGACGAGTTCTACGCCCTGCCCTACAAGATCCAAAATATTTTTTTTGAGCTCTTTGGCAAGATTTTCTAAAATCAAATAACGCTCGGGATGAACCCCCGTGTTGTCCAGCGGGTTTTTGCTTTGCGGAACCCTTAAAAAACCAGCAGCCTGTTCAAACACCTTGGCGCTAAAACGCGATACCTTAAGAAGATCTTTTTTTGAATTAAACAGCCCCTTATCGTTACGATGTTTGATGATATTTTTGGCGAGTGCTTCGCCAATGCCCGAAACGTGCGACAGCAGATGATACGAGGCCGTGTTAAGATTAACCCCCACCGAATTCACACACGAATCAACCACCTGATCAAGACTCTTTACCAAAAGGCCAGGCGCCACATCGTGCTGATACTGCCCCACCCCAATACTTTTGGGATCGACTTTGACGAGTTCGGCCAAAGGATCCTGCAACCTGCGGGCGATCGAAATAGCCCCCCTCACCGTCAAATCAAGATCAGCAAACTCTTCACGCGCGGCCTCACTTGCGCTGTATATACTCGCCCCCGATTCGTTGACGATGACAACAGGGATGGAAAGTTTGGCCTCTTTGATCACTGCTTTTACAAACGCTTCAGTCTCGCGACCCGCAGTGCCATTGCCAATGGCTATCGCCTGGATTTTGTATTTTTGGCAGTAGGCAAGAATAATTTGGCCAGCGAGAATTTTTTTTGAATCAATGGCAGGATAAATAACCGTATCTTCTTTGTACCCGCCCGCAGCATCAACAATGGCCACCTTGCAGCCGGTTCGTATTCCGGGATCAATCCCCATCACCGCCTTTGGCCCAAAAGGTGCCGCGAGCAACAGTTTGCGCACATTGCCACTAAATACATTGATTGCTGCAAGATCTGCCAGTGTTTTAAGATTTTTGTGGGCCTCATTTTCGCAACTGGGCAGCACATACACTTTAAGGGCCATCAACGCAGCATCTAAAAGAATTTTATTGGCTTCATGTTCTCTGTTTTTTGGACAAGCCTTGTTTTCAAACAATTTTAAAAGATCTTCTTCGTAATTGTGTGACGCATCGTTTGAGACAAAATCTACTTTAAGCTCTTTGGCAAGCCATCCACGCTTGATCGCCAGATAGCGATGAGAGCTCTCGGGCTTTAAAAGGGATTTTATGGATTCTTTGTAGTCAAAATACATTTCAAACTTGCTGTCGGCGGTTGCTGTTTTTGTTTTGGTAGAATGGATGGCCGATTTATTCATCACCGCTTCAAGGGTGAGTTCTCTGAGCTCGGTAATTTCGGTGATACGCTCCGTCAATATATCTTTAACACCATTGAGGACAGCCTCAACATCGGTGATTTTTTTATCGGGATTAATAAATTCTTTGGCCTTGTCCTTAAGTTTGCCATCATACACAACCGCACCATGACCAATATCCCAGATAAGATTGGCGAGAGGCTCCAAACCCGCTTCTTTGGCAACAGCGGCCTTGGTTTGGCGTTTTTTTTTGTAGGGTAAATATAAAATTTCTAATTTTGCGAGATCAAAACATTCTGAAATTTTGGTTTTGAGTTCGGGGGTGAGCTTATCCTGCTTTGTAATTTCTTCAAGAATATAGGCCTGCCTTTGCAAGGTCGCGTCCCAGGTCTCTTGAGCCTTAAGCACCTGACCAATAGCTACTTCGTCCAAATTACCCGTCTGCTCTTTGCGGTACCTTGCCATAAAGGGGATCGTGGCACCTTCGGCCGCAAGACTGATCACAACGGCAGCCGATGGGGGTTTGATGTCAGGGTGTTTGGTTTTAAACCAAGATTCAAAATTCATGGTTATTCCTTTTTTAATGAAGGCAGTGTCTATGAACTTTTGGGCTTAAAGTAAAATATATTGTAGGATTAAAAAAAATCAATTCAAGGATCTCTCCAAAATCTTGTAGACATCTTTTCTGTGAGCGATGATCAAAAACAATATTTTTTTTCGGTTTTCTTGAAGATAATAAACCAGACGATAATCACCAAGTCTGTATCTGAATAAATGGGTGTGCCCTGCAAGTTTAACGGCACCCACTAAATGGGGATCTTTGATAATAAGGTCAACAGCCAACTTGAGACGGGATTTAATACTGTCTGGAATTTTTTTTAAATCTTTAAAAAAAGAGGGCTTAAAAGAGGCTTCGTAAGACATATTCAGGATAGTGACTTGATCTGTTTTTTAAATTCAGCATAAGAATGTTCACCGGGTTCAGCCAGACGTTCCAAGGCCAAGTCAAGAAGTGCAGTTTCTTCATAGACAGAATCAATTTTTTCTTTAAGAGCCTCTGTAGTTAAATGACTTATTGTAAAACCCTTTTCTTCGCACAAAATATCGAGCCTCTTTTTGAGTCCAAGGGGGATTTGTGTGGCTAAGGCAATTTTTTTCATGAATTGAATCCTCTATAAATTACTAGTGCTTCGACAATTTAATAATTTTCTTTATTAGAAAATTATTAAACGCTCAGCACTAGTCCTGAGCAATCTAGAAAGATAAAAATTAAGTTGTCGAAGGACTAGTATCGTCTTGAATATTCTAGCAGATACTAGAATAGTGGTCAAGAGTTCCTCTAAAATAAAAGTATGACGGAGGTGTATTTTAATCGGTCGCTGAGAAGGGAAAGCAACCATACTCGAATTTAAGAGCGCCTATCCCGAAGTAGATGCCATGCAACAAGGCAAATCATTCCCCATCACCATCTCCATCGTGCCCCATGGGACGGACGGCATCAAGATGACCTCGACCGGCACCAGCTTTTTTTGCCACCCCTCAGAACAAACTGTGTGCGACGGCAACCACATCCGTATTGATTGGGCAGGACCAGCGGCAGGCGTACCACAAACCTCCAATCTTACAACGACCTCCAAATGCGCGGTGGATGTTGAACTTGTGGGTGGAAACCTCAAGGGAACTCATGTTTCGACGACCACAACCATCGGCACTTTTCCCGGACTGGTGTCAACGACTGCAACCGCCCGGGTAAAAAATACTTTTGATGTGGCCCGTGCGAGTCAGGTGCCAGAATCAACACCTGCCCCATCTGAACACACACCCACGTCAGACGGTTTACCGGAGTTCCCGACCAAACCCTACGAGTGCGATGAGACTGGCAAGACAGCGGCTGACTGGCACAAAAACTGTACTAAGTGCCTATTCGAAAACCTCCTTTATGTCATGATGTTGATTAATATTAGTGTCGCGGAGCGACAAGGGTACACTAGCCGTAGGCTTTAGCCTACGGATTCAAGGTGGTGAAGGATTTGCGCCCTGAAGGGGCAGGGCTTCGTAGGCAAATTTTTTTGATATTTCCAAAAATAGAAGATGGGGGCTGTGATTTTAGGTTATTTTGATGAGTCCATGAGATTGGGGGGGCTTGGTGAAACCCGGAGGGTTTTTTTAGCGATTAGCCGGTGGTTGAGGCATGAGCTTGCGAAGGCCGACACCACCGGTCC
>JADGCS010000076.1:0-3855 GCA_015228875.1 Deltaproteobacteria bacterium
TATTTTCCCGCAATAAACCGTAGGCTGAAGCCTACGGCTAGGCTCCTGAGTCGCATCCGCGACACCACGGTTATCAATGCTTGGAGACTTTTCATGTTTCACAATCAGAGGTTTTCGAATAGGCTCTAAAAGTATCAGACGGAGCAAACCTAAAAGTATTCTAACTAATTAATATTACTATACAAAACTTATAAACTGGTTTGAGATTTGACTATAAAATAAAGATTACACTGGGTTTTTTTTTCTTAAAATCAAGCAAGCGCGTGGCATTAATCAATATGCAAAACTGGCCAGTTTTACGAATCAGCATTTGTAAAACTGGCCAGAATTAGGTATGATCAGATATGATCAAAAGGGAGCTGTCAAAAACCATTGTTAAATACATTGAGTTAAATAAAGGGCATAAAAATGTCCTGATCATTGATGGAGTGAGGCAAACTGGAAAGACAACGATAGTTCAGTCTGCACTCATTGGTCACAAAGCCCCTTTTTTAGAGATCAACCTCGAAAAGCAAAAAAGTGTTCGTGCCCTTATCGATCAAACCAGTCAGTTTTCTGAATTTGAATTTCTGTTAAAAAGGGACTTTGGGTTTGAGCCATCAAAGGGGACCATTCTTTTTATCGACGAGGCCAACGAAAGCTTAAAGTTGGGGCAATATGTGCGACAAATGAAAGAAGACTGGCGGGATCAGACAGTTATTTTGACAGGGTCAATGATGCAAAGGTTATTCAGAGACCCCGAGATGCGAATCCCCGTGGGCCGCTTTGAAACATTAACGGTTCAACCTTTTTCATTCTCTGAATTTTTGCTGGCCAATGAAAAAACAAGCTCCTCCATCCAAAAATACGGACTTCACGACCTTGTCAACAACCCCGATGCCGTAAAAAAAATATCAACACAAGATCATCAGGTATTGCTGTCTTTGATGGATCACTATTTGACATGCGGAGGACTCCCCGAGATTGTTCTGAAATATCTGGATTCTTCGGGAGAGGTGCAGATAAAAAATTTGCATGTTGAATATTTAGAGACATTGAAAGACGATTTTCTAAAATTATTTTCTGTAGAATATGCCAACCTGTTTGATCGGGCCATCTACAGTGTGTCCAATCTTTTGGCCCAGCCCTACAAAAAGACGGCCATGATACAAAACAACAACAAGCTTGCAGACAATATACTGTCTGTTTTCGAAAAATGGAAAGTCATTATCAAGGTTGAACAACGCACCCACAAACCAACAGCATCAAATTCATTTTATCCCAAAAGATATTTATTTGATAACGGAATTTCAAAAACAAAAAGAGAAATGGGCCTGCCTCCTATCCAGCTTTTACACACCCTTAACTCTGCCCAACGCGAGCCACTCGGCGGCCTGATCGAGCAAATGGTCTGTCATGAGCTTTTTCTGGTGTTCAGGGATTTGTGTGGCTTTAGAGAAAAAAACTACGAGATAGATTTTGTAACCAAAACAAGGGAACAGGTCATTCCCATAGAATGCAAGGCGTCCTTAAAACCAAACCAGAACCAGTACAGGGGGCTTGATTTATACAACAGAGACTACAAAAACAAAAAGGCAGTTCTTGTTTCTCTGGCCCCCTATTCAGATGTAACTCGCGATGGGTATACTATTTTGCATGTGCCTGCGTATGCGTTAGGTTGTTTGAATCATCTGATCTTCGATAAATGACCCCAAATTCGATTAACATTTTTAAAAAGCAAGGTGCCATCATACTTCATTACTCACATTTGGCCGGCTGAGTGTTTGCACCCCCCCCATAGAGGCTGTCGATTTATGCAATAAATCAGACAGCCTCCCTCCATTTTCTATTTTCTAATGCCATTTTCATTAGAGATTTTTGAAAATGGAAAATGGAGGGAGTCTGATCGATTTTCTTCGAAAATCGACAGCCTCTAGATTGGAGGGTTGTTCGCATAGTTGAACCTACCATCGCAGCACCATTGTTACTGCGCAAGCGAATGGTCTTAGAATTTGCATTTTCTCTTTGTATAGCCTGTTTAAACAAGCCAGAGGCAATAGTGGTAGATTCTCGTTTAAAGACTCGTGTATTCATTTTATTAAACAGTCTTCCCATACTCCAGCACCGACTGTTTTTTAGGAAATCTTTTATTATCCAAAAAAACATACGCCAGCTTGCCTGCCTTCATAAGTTTTAGAACCCCCTGACGTGTCATGTTGAGTATTTGTGATGCGGTTGATACGGGAATCACTTCGCTCACAGGTGTATACTTGGCATCGTGGTGGGCTTTGTGTTCGGCTAGTTTTGATTCGATAAGATTGTCTGTTTCAATGGTGAAAATCCCATCCTTGCATTTTTTGCAAAAATACCCACTCAATCCCTCGATGATTAGACTGGGACAACTTTTAAATTTGAATCTCTCGGAGAAGTTCTTTTTAAACTGCATAGATTCTTTAGCGCCACAAACGGGGCAATTTTTCCATTGTTTTTGTTTCATATTTATTTCCTCTTAAACTGAATCAGCAAAGTGGCGTTGTCGATGATACTCAACTTGATGTAGGCTTGGGTATCACCGATAAAAGGTCGATAGACATCCTGCCACACTGTTGAATCATCATGGGAAGTCATAGACTTGTAAAAATCACTTGTCTCTAAATTCAACACGACATGCTCAATGTCCTTTTTGACAAAATCAAATTGCTCGCGGGCTTTTTTAAGAGCAGTCCATGATGGTTGCCAATTCCCATTACTCACAAATTCTTTAATCAGACTCAAAGAATAATGTCTTTTTTTCTTCTCCATACATTATACATTATTTGGTTCCTTTTGTTAACCTTTTTAATTGTTTTTATAAATAAAAAACAACCCGCTTACTCACCAAAAAATGACCCTTGGGGTCATTTTCTTGCCTTATCAGTGGTGACCACCTCTGTAAGTTGTTAGTTTTATTATCCTGGATTCGGCAGTTAAAGAGTACAAGGTGCAAATTGTCGCTTCGCTCTTCAGGGGTCTGGCACAACGCACGAGACATGAAATCATTCATGTCCATCGCAGTGTGGGCGCACAGCGCTAGACATGCCGTGCTTTGCTTCAAACATGAAAAGTTTCATGTTTGGAGCAACGCGCCCAAGCATGTCCATCGCAGTGTGGGCGCACAGCGCTAGACATGCCACTGGCATGTCCATCGCAGTGTGGGCGCACAGCGCTAGACATGCCACTGGCATGTCCATCGCAGTGCACGGTGCGCCGGTTCAATTCCGGCTGGTGGCTCATTACCTGCACACACCATTCGTGCAAGTCCGACGCGCAAGACAGGGGACCTCAACAAAGGTCAATTCTGCGCCCTCTTCACAGGTGGGACGCAAAATTGTGTTACTGTCCTTGCACATATCGTGGTGTTCGGTTGTAACGCCTTCGTAAGTCCCAAAATAAACTGGGGTGCCATTATCGGCCAAGACCGGCTCGCCATCTTCGTCTAAAATAGGCCCACAGCTTCTTGGCACACAAACACCTTCATTACACATTTGTCCTTCCGGACAAAGCGGGCATTCGATCGAGTACCCACCCAGATTTCCCGAATCACACATACCTTCACAAACTCTTTCAAGATTAGATGAACAATGATCTTCCGTTGAAAAAGCCGCCCCAGAAGCATCAGTGCCAGACACCTCACCACGCACATGAGCATCATTTACTGGATCGGTGTCGGTACACGTTGCGTCTGTCAGTGGTTCGGTACAAACACCTGCATTACACATTTGTCCTTCCGGACAAAGCGGGCATTCGATCGAGTACCCACCCAGATTTCCCGAATCACACATACCTTCACAAACTCTTTCAAGATTAGATGAACAATGATCTTCCGTTGAAAAAGCC
>JADGCS010000076.1:3955-22949 GCA_015228875.1 Deltaproteobacteria bacterium
ATTACACATTTGTCCTTCCGGACAAAGCGGGCATTCGATCGAGTACCCACCCAGATTTCCCGAATCACACATACCTTCACAAACTCTTTCAAGATTAGATGAACAATGATCTTCCGTTGAAAAAGCCTCCCCAAAAGCATTTGTTCCAGACACCGAGCCAAGCACATGAATATCATTTGCTGCATCGGTGTCGATGCACATTTGACACCTTCCAATTGTATTATCACACCCCAAAGGACAATCTGTGTCTGACACTACAGGCACCCCTGATCCGGAGGGACAAATAATATAACGTATATTTGTTGTCCCCAAACCAGCTTGACAGTGGCTGATGTGTTGCACACCATCGTCGGTCCAAACCTGCATATGAGCGGGCTGTTCCTCGGGATTACTAAAATAACTACACAGTAACTCGGGGGGTAAGACAAGAACGGGTATTTCAAACGTTGCACCAACCGGCGGTAGTACACTTTCTGTGCCTGATGGTGGTGGAATGTCAATCGTCTCGGTCGGCGGTGTCTCTGTAACGGTTGGCACGTCTACTGGTATATCAATCGGTGGTGGAGCGCCCGGCAAACCACAATAGGCCGGCCCACCGTAATCCATTGATTCCAGTGCACCATGACCAAAACAAACCGGTGCCACGACCGAACCCGTTGTGGGACAGATTCGGTCAACCCAGCTTGGTTTACCATCTTGACATCCGAACTCCCTCACCAGATTTTTCCATCCAAACCATCCATCGATACAGCCAGAGAACACACAAACTCACCACAGCACCCCAGAGCATGCCACCCACAATATCGGAGAACCAGTGCACTCCAAGAAACACGCGGCTTAGGCTGACAAGCAGAACACCCGTGAGCATAAAGGGCGGAGAAAAAATAAACGCGCGACCCGGCCGCTGCGAGTCGCCGGCCTTGATCAACCACAGAAGCCTCGGGATCAGAAAAAAAAGAAGGACAGAGCCAAAGGCATGGCCACTGGGAAAAGTGTAAGACGAGGACTCTGGATAAAACGATGCCAGACCCACGGGGCGCTCAAGAGCAAACACCGCCTTAAGCAGGGCATTGCTGTTGCATAACCCATACGCAAGGACCGCAAACAGGACGCTCTTTAAACAAAAGTGAAAGCGAAAAATAAAAAACACGACAACAATAAATGCCGTATACATCACACGTGAAGACCCCAGCCATGTGATGGCGTACCAGAATTTGAGCCACAAAACAGAATACGAGAGTTCCATCGCCACCCTGTACACCGCCCGATCAATAAACAGGACTGTTTGTGTCTGTCGCACAAGGCACACAAACAAAAACAAAACAACACATAAGAAAAAGTGCTTTGAACGGGGCATGAATAATTTTTTATTTTGGTTCATTGAATATGATGAATGCGGTTGTATAAAAAAAGATGATAAAAGGGGCAAGGCAAAGAATCAAACCTGGAAACGGCAACACGAATGAAAAACAAACAGGAGATGCGCGATTGTCACAAACGTGCGCGACAAAATGGGTGTGCATTAAAATCCACAAAATATTTTTTTTTATTTTCCCCCACTCAAGTCACCCCCTGCCACCCTGCAACCAGTAAAAAAAAAATATATTTTATGCGTCACTCAACACCTTGTTATTACAATCAAATTTAAGCGACAAAAACCACCCCCCCAAGCAACTTTATCTGACCTGTTTCGATAGAGAGTGGACGTTAAAAAACAGGACACGACTGAACTTTGACGCAATGCGTCTTGTCAGGGCCATGCGTGGGGCGTAAGGGGCGGTAAGGGAATTTGTCGCCATTCTAATAACAGGGTTACGCTCGACGACATAGGGGGTCCGAAAGGAAAACTATGAATTCTGAGAGTGTATACTTATCAGCCGTATCAGACACACAATGGGCACCTCAAGGGCTGCACGACGCACTTGCCGCCCAAGAATCTAACCTCATAACAGACATCGAGGCACTTGTTTCCATCCCTTCGATGGCAGACATGAGTAAGGCGGAGCCGGGTGCGCCCTTTGGCAGGCCGGTGCGTGACGCACTCGACTACATGACAAGAAGGGCCAAAGCTTTAGGTTTAAGACCTTACACCGACCCATCAGGTGCCTACGCTTATGCCGATATCGGCAAAGGGCCAAAGGTGATCCTTGTACCGGTGCACCTTGATGTCATGCCCGGTGGAGACCCATCCAATTGGTTCACAGGTGACCCATTCAAATTCGACATCAGAACACACCCCCAGACTCGCCAGAGAGCGATGTTTGGACGCGGGGTCGTTGACGACAAAGGCCCCGCTGTCATGGTCTTGTACGCCGCAGCCATGTTGGTTGGTCTTAAGCTTAACCGCGACGTCAGGATAAGAATAGCGTTTTTTTCAGATGAGGAACGGGGCAAATGGGATGTCGATGTTAAAAGCTATCTCGAAAAAGAAGGCTACCCCGCCCTTGCCCTTGTCCCTGATGCCAATTTTCCCTACGTCATCGAGCGGGACATTATCGCAACAGAACTCTCGGGTTTGGGAAATCCTCTCCCACGTAGCGTAGCCGCCCGCAACGGCATCAAGATAGAGTCCCTCTCTACTGGGGACAATCGCCAAAATCAGGTACCAGACAGGGTGACTGCAGAAATCAGCGCTCCTAAAAAATCTCAATTAGAAGAGCTGTTGCGCGTTCTTTCTAATGCACTCCACGAACGTGTGGTGTTTTCGGCTATAACGCGGGACAACGGTTCGTCTCGAGTGACCGTGACAGTCAAAGGGCAGGCCGTACACGCCCGCAAGGCATGGGAGGGAATCAACGCAGTGCAGATACTGGCCCAAGCCTTAACCGGCGTAAGAATGGCAGACACCCCCTCTGCACGGGTCATACACTTTATTCAAACACAGATAGGCTATGGATGGGAAGGCAGCGATTTACTGGGGATCGAGAGCATGCCACGAAAGACACATGGAGAGCAGAGCTTTAATATAGGGGTCGTCGATACGAATCTCGAAGGTGCCAGGCTCGTGGTTGATAACCGTGTCAGGATTCAGGCGTCACGCGCAGAAACCTTACAAGGTTGGCAGAATATTGCACAGCGGGCAGGGATGCAGTGCAAAAAAACAATGGAACTGCCCGGCATCACACCACGAGCGGATCACCCCGCACTGCCTGTGTTAATGACCTCTGTTCGAAGAGCCTTTAATAAACCGATGACCCCGCCCATCGAAGGGGGGGGCACTTACGCCAGGGCATTTAAAAAACCGGATGACCCCGATCAACTCAGTATCGCTTACGGACCGCTGCCAAAAGGGCACCCCGAGACAGAACACCAGCCAAATGAATTTATGGGAATGCAATGCTTTAGAGCAGGACTCCAGACATACTTAAACACGTTTCATGCAGCCACGATGGGGCGCAGTATTATTTAGAGAGCCGTGTTCCGATGATGGCCTTTAACGTCTGAACAAATTTTGGTCCCATACGCGGGCCGCCGTGGATTTCTACTATCTTCTTCTCGGCCTGCTCCAGCGGGTCCGCACTCATTGCATGTGAGGACACCCTAAAGGGACGCACATCATTTGGAAAAAGATACTGCAGCACCAAAAATGTGTCCCGTAAAAGGGCCTTATCGGTGATTTGGGAAAAAGAATAAACCTCTCCGTTTGGTTGCCCCTGTAAATATTTTTCGAGACGCGCAACCGTCTGAGATAAAAACTCCCCGTCCACTTTAAGCCGTGCAATGATTGCTGCCATGATTGTCCGGTCAACAAGCTTGCCCTCGGCCCTGTCGCCCGTACTGTCAATGCCAGCCGTCTGCTGAAACCTCAGTGTACATTTTGCAGAAGTCGGGCCGTATATGCCATTGGGGTCAAACGCTTCATTGGGAAAAATCTTTTTATAGGCAAGCTGTACATAAAACATCATGCGTCTGTAATCACGCGGCATAATCAAACCCATGTGTTCTTTTTTTTCAAAAGAAAGCCAACCCTTGTTTTCATTGCGGGTCATCACATCATACACAGGGTCGTTTTCGATAACAGCGGCAAGGACTTTTTTATTGGAACGCAGGGCCAGCATATCGCGCGCATCAATAAAAGTCAGATGGGGCTGTTCGGTCCCTTCGTTAAACGCCCTTGAGAGATTTGTAAAAACTGTGGCGAGTTTAAATCCATCGATCCCTTTGGCGTATTCCGGCTGTTCTTCGCGCGTAAAAACGCCGTCGTCATTTGTGTCCTTGAAACCAATATCGTTTAAAAACTTAAGGTCAGAACCTGTGATCGCGTGGTTTGTCATAATTCACCTCCCTGTTTGAGATATGATACCTCGTTGTGCTGTTACTATTCATATTATCGTCCAACTAGTTTGCAAAGTTGCGCTTGTCACGCTACCTTTTTTCGCATTTTTTATAAGACAGCGCCGCGAGTACGCAGGACACAACACCCGCTCATTCCGTTGAATTTTTTAATAAATCATTTTATAGTTTTTGCGTAGTATGCATCACATTGATAAGCTCAGTAAGTACCTGTGGTATATTGCAGGCAGTTGTGTGGTCTTGTATATTTTTTCCTGTTTCTTTACCGAACAACTGCCCGACAGAAATGAAATATTAAAACCACTCTACAAACAACCGCAGCAGCAGGCCGTTGAAATGGAGGCGTTTGTCAGGGAATACGACGGTAAAAAATACATGATCCGCCCCAGGTTCACATACGAGCTTTACGGGCTTGTTGTCTCTTATCAGGACCTCGATAAAAAATGGTTTAATATTTATTACAAGGATGACCCCTACAATATCAAAGACCTCTGCGTGATCTGGGGGAGCAATCTGTTCAGAAACGATTTTCAAAAGGTCTCGTACAAATCGGGGACGTGGACATGTTATTTCAGATGGGACGAGCAAAACCTCACCTTTACCGAATCCGAACTCTCCAACAATCATATTTTGCCGCAGGATCAAACCGTATCAGAGGTGCTTAAGTACGCACGCAAAGGCGATCAGGTACACTTTAAGGGTTATCTTGTCGATTACTCCGTCATAGGGGCCGGGGGTGGTGTGAGAAAAAGCAGCATCACCCGCAACGACACGGGCGACGGGGCCTGCGAGGTGGTGTATGTCGCAAAATTTGAGATCTTAAAAACACACAACAAGGTCTGGCGGTTTATAAATCACGCGTCTTTTGGGATAGCCATCCTTGCCCTTGTGATGAAGGTGTATGTGTTCTTTTTTTTATAACATGCAACAATGTGGTCTCATCTCATGCCTTTTATGCCCCGGTATGCCCCGCATAAAGGGGCACCTCAATTCTCCATCGTTTTTTTTAGCAACAATTTAAAAAAACTGCCGATACCATGAACAAATATGCTGAGTTTTTTGAAGGTCTTTTGCCTGTGAGCCAGGATAACAGCCGTCGGTTCGTTATCCGGCCCTACCGATAAGAGATCTGTCATTTATGCGTTTCGGTCTCATCCCAAACAGCATGATCGTGTTACCACCCGCCTCTCCACCTGCAGATCATACGCCGGCCATGTCTGCAACGGGCTTATCGATGCCGCAAAGGGAACTGATTGCTGATTCTGCAAATAATGTTCGGGCATATCTGGAGAGAGCAAAGCTAGGCGTGGTAGAAAATGACATATCACCACACGGCAAGGACAAGGTGGTACTGGAGTACAGGGGCATCCCTGACCAATTTAGACCCGTTCCACCCCTGGGAATATGGCGTCACTATGCCCACGATGCTGATGCGCTCGCAACCATTGTTGCAGAATCAATGCTCATGGCGGGAACATGGCACTACACACACTCCGAACATGATCGTTACGCACTGCAATATCGAGACGTCAAGGGTGTGTTTTTAACAAGACCTCACTTTACGGGCAAACAGACAATACGCGCCATTGGTGTGTCAGAGGGATATCATGTTGATTTTATGCTCTATGAAGGAACCGGCGTCCTGTTGCTCGATTCTGGTCTCATCTTTTTAGTACCCGGGGAACCAGGCTTTAAGATCCCGATCCACATTGTCAGCCACCATGGGTTGCCCGGCACCCAATAAGACACCTCAAGGCCATCACACAGTGCCAACCACCCAAAGTCATTGCACACTGGTCCCTGACAAGGCCGTCAGGTCAATCTTGTAAAGGTATTCTTGTAGGGCAAGGATGGGGTGATCGAAGGACTAAAACCTGAAATTTTCGACAGAACTGTGCTGCGCCAACTCTCTGTCGACAATGGTCATGGTGGCCTGCGGCATCAGGGGCTGAGGGGTAATAAAATCTGTTTTGATATCGGCTGTTGTTGCCTGTTCAAACAGACCCGGCAATACAACGTTAAGATTTTGCTTGGAGGCCATCCACTCTTGCATTTTGGCCGCGTCGTTTGCCTCAGACTTGTAGGCAAGATGTCCGCCAAGGCTTGAGGCGCCATAGATACCGGCCGCAAGCGGCAGGCCAAGACCAGGGACCGCAATGGCCACGACCGGGGCCGCGATCCTGCCCAAAAAATTAACGGCCTTGCCAAAAAACCTCCCCACAGACTTAAACAAACCAACTTTAGGCCTGTCGGCGTAGAGATATTCTGCATTTCGCGACGAATCAATTCTGAGGATACCTGTTGAGGCGGGGTTGATAGGCATATAAAAACTTAATAAATCCGGCTTGTTAAGACTTTTTTCACACCGAAAAAAATCAAGGCATGCCGTTGTTTCTCTCATCTGATAGAGTTATCGTCCCCAAAATCATGACTGTTTCGAAAAAAACTTTTTTTTAACAGGCCCGGTGAAGAATGTGTGCGTGTATCGTTATTTTTCGTGTATCGTGTATCGTGTATCGTGTATCGTTATTTGCTACGCCCCCAGCATTTTCTTTTCTTTTTTATCATCAACCACAGCAGGCGACTGAGGCTCAACATCTACAGAACTCAACTTGCGCAGTTTTGACATCCGGAGCAGGGCGTAAACAAAGGCAGCAGACACCAACAGCAACAAACCCAAAAAAACGGCCGAGATAATCTTGAATTTTTTTGCCGACTTTTGGTCCATCATAATCCCGCCAACACTGATGGTCTTTACCTGATCGGGTTCTGTGCCCTCAATGAGTGTCGTGGTTTCTGTCTGGTCAGTTGTGTCGTGAGGCAGTGTGTCGATCGTTTTGTTTTTATCATCTTTGCTCGCATCACCCTTATTTGCATCACCCTTATTTGCATCATCCTTGTCCGCATTTTTTGTTTTATCAGAGGGCTTGGTCGGATCAACCTCAATTTTTTGTTCCAGGTAGCTGATAATCACGCTGACATCACGTGCGTCCATTCCTGTGATACTGTTTGCCACAAACTCCTGCACCTTGCCCTCGTTAAGATCGGTCCGCACGTTGGCATCGGTAAGGTACATGATGGTCACAGAGGCAGTAGGTCTGTCGATCTGCGTGTTCTCATCGGGAAACTCTACCTTGTCGGGGATATTAAGCACCACGTCGGCAGAGACCACACCGGGGATGGATTCGAGAGAATTGATGATTTCACCCTTGTAGGCAAGCAGCTTGCGGCACTGCTCGGTCTCTTCGGTGACAATCATGCTGGTATCTTCACAAATACCTCTAAGCCCCCCCTGACGAACCTTGGGGAGTTTGTTGGCCACAAGGATGCTCTGGGCCAAAACCTCGTCTTTTTTGTCGACCTTGACAATCCAGGAAACCTCCTGATTTTTAAGCTCGCTCTCTTTAACCGAGTTGATGTTGTTTTTTGCAAGAAGAACCATGATCGCGTTGGCATCACGCTCAGTCAGGTCGTGCACAATGGCAGACTCTTTGCAGGCGGGGACACACACAAAAATCAAAATCAAAAATAAATACTGCAACGTTTTTTTCATGACAAACCTTTATTAAACAACACCGGCCGCCGTGCAGAAGCCAGCCAGAGGCCGCTCAAGCACGCCCAAACAGGCCCACTAAAAACCTGAGCGGGATTTATGAAGTCTTTGCCTTCTCGCGCTGTTCTTTAACCACCTCTTTAAAGATCTTTTTGTACTTAAGCGGGTCGTAACCAAGATTTATCAGTTCGATCAGCGAACGCGCAAATTCTCCGGACTGGCCCGATTTGTCGGGCTCGAGCTGCGAGGCCTTTTCAAGGATCTCTTTTGCGTCATCACGCTTGCCATAAAAAAGCAGGGCCTCGCCAAGATGCGCATGGGCAAAGGCCGATTTAGGATTATACTTGATGGTGTTTTTTAAAACACGGATCGCCTCTATATATTTGGCCATCGCAAAATAAACATTGGCAACAGCCACAAGCGGCACGTCGTGTTTTGGCGCGAGCTCGCAGATCCCCTCAAAGAGCGTGCGAGCCTCTTTAAAGCGCTTCATCGCCAGATAAATATAACCGGCCTCCAACATGACAACAATATCTTCCCTAGGAACATCGATCATGGAATACCCCCTTTTGAATCAAATTGATTTTGGAACAAAATCAATTTGATTCCCCGATACACGATACACGATACACGAACCCCAAACACGAACCCCAAACACGAACCCCAAACACGAACCCCAAACACGATACACGATACACGATACACGAACCCCAAACACGGACACAAGGAAAACAATAGATGCGTGAACAATGATGGATTAACCCCTGCAACCCCTGACAATCAAGACTTTCCCGACAAACAAAAAAAACGCCCCAAAACAAATCGACCACTGCAAAAAAACAACAGGTGCCCGCACGCAGCGGGCACCCTTTAAAAACAATTCAATTATGATTTAAAATTTTGGATCGCAGAGCGTTCCATACCAAACTTTACATTCATCGCATTTGACAGTGCCGTAAAAGTGGACTGCTGCTGCCCCAACTGCGCCTGTATACCAATAAGATAGGCCTGGCTAAGCGCCGAATCGGCAAGGATGCTTTCGACATCCGAGGCCACAGGGTTGCCGCTCATGGGATCACCCATAGACGGTTCGCCAGGCACCAAGTACTGCGGGCCAACACCTCCGGAGGCGTAATTACCGGCACCTGTCATCCCCATGCCGGCACCATAAGTTGGGACCGTGCTGCCGCCTGCCGCTAAAAAACCAGAGTACGTTGCATTTGTTGCTGCGGCCGAAATAGCAGCCCCTGTGGTATCGCCGGAATACGCAAGCGACTGCGCCACCGTGTTACCCGTGGCCGAGGCAAATAGCGCAAAGGTGTCTGAGTTGTTGGCTCTTGGCTTTTGAATTGTCCCCGTGTTTAACCCTGGGTCCTGTCCTATTGATACAACTGTCATAAAAACTCCGTTATTTAGTTTTGGAAACCCGCTAAGGTATTTCCAAAATTGTTAATTTCGCATTTTTTTTCTTCCCACATGAGTATTATCGCGGTTTTTAATCACCACAGTTGTTTTTTTTCTTATTTTTTTTGACCCTTTTTAGCCTCTTCTTCTTTTGCCTTGATAAGCTGATACTTTACTTGAAGGAGTTCGTTGATGAGTTGCGTTGTGAGTTCGTATGATTGCATGGCCTTTTGAGCTGATTTTTGTTTTTTAAGCCCGCCTGATCTGTCTTTTTTTATGGCCTCTAGTTTGTTGTAGGCCTCTGCAAAACTTTTGTTGATGGTTTCAAAATTTTCCGCTTCGATCAGTTTTTCGATTTGAGGATAGCCAAGTCCCGGATCCTGAACGGTTGATTTGTTTTGAGGCATAAATTTAACCCCCTGTTTTTGCTTTATTTTTTAGAAAAAAAGTTGTCGCAGACTAATCGATAAACCCAAAAAGGTCAATTTGTAAATGGACTATCCGGTGAGAGTTCGCGAAACAAAACCACCCGTCACGCTCATCCACAAGGATTACGAGTGACGGGTGGCAACTTCCTTCTTTGGTCTTCCAAAAAATGGATGACCCGTGGGGCTGATTTGGACTCCCTTTATGCACACCCCTGAGCTTCCCAGCTTAAGGTACCGGCTTAAAGAAAGTGCTGGGGACAACAAGGCGCACACCATTGTTGTTGTAGCGGTTGTCCGGGTGATTGTTGTTGCGATACGACGCGCGACTGTTGTGATCATTATTGTACCAGGCACCGCCGCGCAAAACACCCGTGTTTTTAATCAACCCCCGCCTGTCGTTGAAAGACAATGTCTTTCAGAACAAGATCTCTGATTTTGTAAGAATTGGCATGCTTGACATGACCAATCCAGGATTGAACCGATTGCCTTACATGATGCCATTTCACCAAGCCATCTCGATCCAAACCTTGCAATCGTTTGAGACGCCTCTTGTATCGAATCAAATTTTGTCTTTTAATTCTTCTGTGCGTGTCAAAAATAATCATCCCAAAAAACGGCACACCATGACTCGTTCTATAAATCCTGCACTTGTTTTCGTGCAGTTCAAGTCCAAGTCTTGCAAGACATTCCGAAACTTTTGTTTTGATTTGCCACAAATGCGATTTATCGTCATCAAAAATAACACTGTCATCCATGTAACGCACATAGCCTTTGCACAACATGTCCTCTTTGATCAAATGATCCAAACCGTTCAAATAGATATTGGCAAAAAATTGCGAAGTCAGGTTTCCGATAGGGATGCCTTTTTCTTCAAATCCAGGACAGCGGGTACTTGAATCGAGAACCTCTCGAATCATCCACAGTGTATCAAGGCAGGCAACCTTTTTGCAAATGAAGTCAAACAAGATATTGCGATCAATATTGAAAAAATATTTTTTGATGTCACATTTAATAACATATCGGTACCTGCGGGCAAATTCCTGGAACCGATCAATGGCCCTGTGAGTCCCTTTGCCCAGACGAGTTGCGTATGAGTCAAACACAAATGTGCTGTCAAAAATTGGACCCAAAATATTATGCAGGGCATGATGTGCGACACGGTCACGGTACGAAGCAGCACTGATCAGACGCTCTTTGGGTTCAAAAATTTTAAAATTATGATAGCCGCCGTGCCGCCAAGATTTTGTGACAAGCTCATTCTGCAAACGCCAGAGTTCGCACTCAAGATCAAGATTAAATCGTGCTGTGGCATATTTCTGGCGTTTTCCTCGCCGGGCAAACTTAGCTGCAAGTAGAAGATTTTCAAATGAGACAATTTTTTCAAACAAATTGTTGTGTGTTCTCACCTTGATTTTGTGCTTTTTGCCCAACCCCCCACTTGAATTCCAACCTCATGGATTTGTTTTGTCACAAATTCATATTTGTGGTTTGACAACAAATCGAGGTCTCTGCACAAACGAATAAGAAACCTCATTTTTTGCAACCCCAGATTGGCCCGCACAAGATCTGCCTGCTTGTCACGCTGGTACTGGGCAACCACCAAGGCAAGCAGGACATCGAGCCCCTCTTGCTCTATCCGCTCGCCCAAGAGATAGCGTTGATTTTTTGGAAATTTTGACGTTTGCGGAATCAGATACAACATCAACCTGTACATCAAATCAACAACCTGCGGACTTTGTGCTGGCATAAAAAATAGGCCGCGACCGCCTCACGGCGGTCATGGAAAAGGAAAAAGGGTAAAAGAATAAAGGGTAATTTAAGTCCTGGGGACAACAAGGCGCACACCACTGCCGTGGAAGCGGTAGTCCGGGTGAAGGAAGTAGCGATACGACGCGCGACTGTTGCGATCATCACTGTACCAGGCACCGCCGCGCAAAACACCCGCGCCGCCTGTCAACGGTCCCGTAGGATCGGTTAATACGCCTTCTGGATAAGGTCCGTACCAGTCCTCACACCACTGCCAGACTGCACCCAATAGGGCCTGAAATCCACGACTGTCTTTTGGATAAAGGTCTATTGAACCAGGACCCTTTGCACCTTGATCCACACCCCTTTGCAGTTTTGCCCCTTGCGCTACAAACTCCCACTCGGCCTCAAAGGGTAACCGAACCTCTTGGCCTGCTGCCATCGCCAACAACGCGGCCAAAAATCGGGCATCAGATTTTGAAATGCCTCTGGCAATGTGATCGGGGTCTACCATTTCTCGTCCACCCTGAAAGGCACGCATGAACTCGGTAACATCATGCAGCCTTGTAGCTGCAATCCCTTTTGGGCCCCAGGGGGCATCAAGTCCATAAGGCACCAAATTTTCAATCTCGCCAGCCCCTTCTCTCTGAATCCCCATCACATGCTCTCGACCTGTATTAACATCCAATCCCAATAATACCTGTTTCGCCTGTGGCTCTCTCGCCAAAATCGTTGCCACATCGAGTCTGGTCAGCGGACGATGGACCACATCAATCGGACGGGTCAATGTCACCTGACGCTGTGGGCAATCGGTGTCAAGTGCATCTCCCATAGTAAATGTTTGTGGTTGTCCTGGTTTAATAACGGGGATAAGATTGAGATCCATCTGTTGAAAAATAGTTGGGCTTGTTGCGTTTGCTGATAAAACTAATACCGGCATAAAATCTCCTTTATCATTGTTGTTATCACGAGCCACATTGTGGTCTGTCTGTTTCTCGTCTTGCCGACGTCTTGTTTATCGGTGTGGCACTTAAAAAGTTTCGTGATTTTTGCATTTTTTTTGTAAATGGACTTATCACGACCCGCCACAACCGGCAGGGAGACCTAGTCCTTCGACAACTTAATTTTTATCTTTCTAGATTGCTCAGTACTAGTGCTGAGCGTTTAATAATTTTCTAATAAAGAAAATTATTAAATTGTCGAAGCACTGGGAGCCTGTCGGACAGGCTCCTCGCACACTGGATTTTAAACCTTGCTGTTTTTAAAGACTGATAATAGATAACGCGCACTTAAGTTGTTGTTAACGCTGGTGTAATATTGCATAAGATCACCATAACGGAACCTTGAACAGCAAGGAGTGTGCATGACTTTTAAAGAGGCTAAACAGCAGATCAATTTTCCAACGGCGGAAGAGGCGATTTTAGGCTTCTGGCAGGAAAATCATATTTTTGAAAAAAGTGTGCAGCAAAGATCGGCAGATAAGCTTTACACATTTTACGATGGTCCCCCCTTTGCCACGGGGCTCCCTCATTATGGCCATCTCCTCGCCGGGATTATAAAAGACATTGTTCCGCGTTACTGGGCCATGAAGGGTTACCACATCGAACGCCGTTTTGGCTGGGACTGCCACGGCCTTCCTGTGGAATACGAGATCGACAAAAAACTGGGTATCAGTGGCAGTCAGGGCGTTAAAAAAATTGGAATCAAAAATTACAACGCCGAGTGCCGCAACATCGTTCTGCGATACACCCGTGAATGGGAGAAGACCGTCAATCGCATGGGTCGGTGGGTCGATTTTAAAAACGACTACAAAACAATGGATCCCTCGTTCATGGAATCCGTCTGGTATGTCTTTAAAAAACTCTGGGACAAGGGGCTCATCTACAAGGGACACCGCGTGATGCCCTACTCCACCGCGGTCACAACACCGCTCTCCAATTTTGAGGCAGGCTCAAACTACAAAGAGGTGCAGGACCCGGCAATCACCGTCTCCTTTAAAATACCGGATCAGGAAAACACCAGTTTTCTTGCATGGACCACCACCCCGTGGACACTGCCGAGCAACCTGGCCCTTGCTGTGGGTCTCGAAATCGAATACGTCAAAATTTTTTCAAAGATTCACGATCAAAAATTTATTCTGGGAAAAAACAGGCTTGCTACCTTCTTTAAAAAAGACAAGGACTACGTCATCCTCGAAACATACAAGGGCAAGGATCTCGAGGGCATTGCCTACACCCCCCTGTTTGATTACTTCGCCCATAAAAAAACAGAACCCTTTGTCTTTACCGTCATCGTCAGCGAACACGTCACCGATGACGACGGGACCGGTATCGTGCACATGGCCCCTGCCTTTGGAGAGGACGACTACAACATCTGCAAAAAATACAACATCCAACTCGTCATGCCTGTTGATGATGATGGCCTGTTCACGCAGGAGGTGTCTGATTTTGCGGGTCGTTACGTCAAGGATGCCGACAAAGACATCATAGCCAGGTTAAAAGAAAAGGGTCTACTCTTCAGACACGACACCGTGAACCACAATTATCCGTATTGCTGGCGCTCGGATACCCCGCTCATCTACAGGGCCGTCTCCTCATGGTTTGTCAATGTCGAAAAAATCAAACATGACCTCATCCAAAACAACAAATCCACACACTGGGTGCCCAAGACCCTGCGGGACGGTCGCTTTGGCAACTGGCTCGAAAACGCGCGCGACTGGAACATCTCGCGCAGCCGTTACTGGGGAAACCCGATCCCCATCTGGGAAAATAAAGAGACGGGCGAATATATCTGCGTCGGCAGCATTGGTGAGCTCGAATCGCTCACAGGGCAGAACATCACCGACCTGCACCGCGAAAACATCGATCACCTCGAAATCCCCGATCCCAGGGGCCGCGGTGTGTTCAGGCGCGTCCCCGAAGTGCTGGACTGCTGGTTCGAATCCGGCTCGATGCCCTACGCACAGTCCCACTATCCGTTTGAAAACAAGGCAAAGTTTGAAAAAGGTTTTCCGGCAGATTTTATTGCCGAGGGTCTCGATCAAACACGCGGCTGGTTTTACACGCTGGGTATTCTTGGCACAGCGCTCTTTAACAGCTTCCCGTTTAAAAATGTGATTGTCAACGGCATGGTGCTTGCCGAGGACGGTAAAAAAATGAGCAAGCGTCTTCAAAATTACCCCGACCCCGGGTTAATCATCGACACACATGGCGCAGACGCCCTCAGACTCTACATGATTCAATCGCCCGCTGTAAGGGCCGAGGAGCTTCGTTTTTCGGAGACCGGTGTCCGTGATATCGTGCGCCGCATCCTGCTCAAATGGTGGCACTCGTATTCATTTCTGGTCAGCTACGCCGTGATTGATCACTGGCAGCCAGAGGCCGCCACGCCCCCGGTCTCCGACAATATCCTGGATCAATGGATCGTCTCAAAAATGCAGTCGCTTCTTTTTGACACAGAAAAAGAAATGGCCTGTTATCATCTTTACAATGTGGTACCGGCACTCCTTGATTTTATCGAGGACCTGACCAACGTCTACATCAGATTCAACCGCAAGCGCTTCTGGGACGATAAAAACCCCGCAGACAAAGAAGCAGCGTACCAGACTCTGTACTACATCCTTTACACAATGACCACGGTCATGGCCCCCTTTACACCTTTTTTAGCCGAGCAGATGTATCAGAATCTTAAACCAGCCGCTGCGGCAAAAGAAAGTGTGCACCTCGAAGATTTTCCAGAGGCCGAAAAATCGCTCATCAAGAAAGACCTGGAAGAGTCCATCAGGCTGATGAACCGTGTGGTCCTGATGGTCCGCAACATCAGGGAAAAGAACAACATCAAGATCAAGATCCCCCTTAAAAATCTCGCGATTATTCACCGCGAACAGGTCCTCTTGGACAATTTAAAACAGATCGAAAATTACCTTAAAGAAGAACTCAACCTGCGTCATATTGATTACCTGACCAATGAGGACGATTTTGTCGCGCTGTCCGCAAAGGCAAATGGAGCGGCCCTTGGCAGAAAACTCGGAAAAATGTTTGCACCTGTCAACACCGCAATCATGGCCCTTGACAACCGCAGTATTGTCACACTGGAGCAAGGGGAGCACATAGAGGTTGAGGGGGTCAGCATATCCAGGGAGGATGTGCTGATCTACCGCACCATCAAACAGTCGCGCGACAACATTGTGTCAGATGCCTTTATCACAGTCGATCTCGATATCTCCCTTGAGAGGGATCAAATTCTCGAGGGACTCGCACGCGAGGTGGTCAACAGGATTCAAAAACTCAGAAAAACAGCCGACCTTAAACTCTCAGACAGGATCAACGTGACTTACACTGCTGATCCCGAAATCACGGAGGCCGTAACGGCAAATCTCGACTACATTAAAGAGCAGACACTCTCGCTGGATTTTTCCTTTAACAGTAACCCCGAGGGACAGGTTAAGGAAACATGCGACATCGACGATAAAAAATTGCTGCTGGCCCTCACAGTAGCTTGAGTAAAAAACACACAATGAACCAAAATATTCACTACAATTTCGCCGAGGTCGAACAGCGCATCCTTAAGTTATGGGAGGATCACGGCTGCTTTAAATCCGCAGTCAACACAAAGGGAGATCCGGTTGACAGCGAAAGGGCCAGCCAGAAAAAATTTGTGATTGCCATCCCCCCCCCCAACGTGACCGGCAGGCTACACATGGGACACGCCCTTAACAACACCCTGCAGGACATGCTGATCCGTTACAAACGCATGGACGGCTTTGACGCGCTGTGGGTCCCGGGCACAGACCACGCCGGTATCGCCACACAAACGGTTGTCAAAAAAATGCTCGATGCAGAAAATGTAGATTACCGCGCCCTCGGCCAGGAAAAATTTGTCAAAAAGGTCTGGGAGTGGAAACACAAATTCGGCGACATGATTCTCAACCAGCTCAAGAGCATCGGCTGCAGCTGCGACTGGGACAGGACCAGATTTACAATGGATGAGGGTTTATGCCGTGCTGTCACACACACCTTTAAAACACTGTACGATCAAGGCCTCATCTACAGGGGAAAACGCATTGTCAACTGGTGTCCCGTAGACCGCACAGCCCTCTCCGATGATGAAATCGAGACAAAGGATGGCGGCGAACCGGGGACTCTCTGGCACATCAAATACCCCTTTGAGGATGGCTCAGGTTTTTTGACCGTCGCCACCACACGCCCCGAAACACTCTTTGGTGATGTGGCCGTCGCCGTAAACCCCGCGGATGAACGCTATCAGGGCCTTGTGGGAAAAAACGTGGTCGTCCCGCTGCAGCAAAGAATTGTTAAAGTCATTGCCGATGATTATGTCGATCCCTCCTTTGGCACCGGCTGTCTCAAAATCACCCCCGCTCACGACCCCAACGATTTTGAGGTTGGCAGCCGCCACAACCTCACACCCATTACAGTGATGAACGAAGACGCCACCATGAATGACATTGTCCCCGAAGAGTATCGCGGTCTTGACAGGTTCACATGCCGCGAAAAGGCGGTAGCGGCCCTTAAGGAAAAAGACCTGCTGATCAGCGAAGAACCCCGGATGACACCGCTCGGCAGATCCTACCGCTCGAAGGCCGTGATCGAATACCGGTTATCTGATCAGTGGTTTGTTAAAGTCAAACCGCTTGCAGAAAAAGTCCTTGAGAAACATGAGGCGCTCAACATCGTGCCTGCACGCTGGAACAAGGTCTATCTTGACTGGCTTCACAACATCAGGGACTGGTGCGTCTCCCGCCAGATCTGGTGGGGACACCGTATCCCGGCCTGGTACTGTTTGGCCACTTCTGCTGACCGCGAGTCACCGGCTGCCCCATCCGACCGTGCGAGCTGCCCGCCGATTGTGTCAACCACTGTTCCCGAGCGGTGCCCCTGCTGTGGTTCCACACATCTCGTTCAGGAGAGTGACGTTCTGGACACATGGTTTTCTTCTGCCCTCTGGCCCATGAGCATCCTCGGCTGGCCCGACATGACACCAGATTTTAAAAGATACTTCCCCACTTCAACACTGGTCACAGCAAAGGACATCATCTTCTTCTGGGTTGCCCGAATGAATTTCATGGCGGTGCATTTTGAAAACAAATTCCCCTACACCAATGTCTACATTAACCCGATGATCCTCGATGAAAAAGGCGAGACCATGAGCAAATCAAAGGGGAACGGGATTGACCCCATGACCATCATCAAAGGGGCCACGCTCGAAGAACTTAAAGAACCCGTCAGAGAGGCCCGACCCTCCAACATGAAGGAAATTTGCCGCAGGCTGGAAAAGGCCTTTCCAGAAGGCTATCAGGGCGTCGGGGCCGATGCCCTGCGCTACACACTCATTTATCTGTGCTCAAGCGGGCAACAGATTAAAATTTCGCTGGGCGGTTTTCACGATATCGGCCTGCGCTTTATGACCAAACTCTGGAACGCCGCCCGTTTTATCATGATGCATCTCGAAAAAGAGAACACAGACAATGCTTTGAGCGCCTTTTCTGCATCCCTGACCGATGAAGACCTCTGGATCAGGGCCCGTCTGCAATTAACGGCAAACAAGATTCGCGCCTGTCTCGATACCTACGATTTTGCAAGTCTCGGGACAACCTACTACCAATATGTCTGGAACGATTTCTGCGACTGGTACATCGAACTCTGCAAACAACGCCTGGGCTCTCAGGACACCAACATCAGAAGAACAGTCCTGCACAATCTGGTCACGGTCTTTACGGACACCCTGACCATTCTTTCTCCGCTCATCCCCTTTGTGACAGAAGAACTTTACTCTCAAATTGTCACACTGGCCGACAAACACTGTCTTTGGAACGGTCTGAGACCCGCCTCTCCCATACTCATGAAGGCAGCGTTCCCCAAAGACCGCGAAACAACTCCCGATCAGCAACTACTGATAGATCGCTTTGCCACACTGCAAAAACTTGTGGGCGGGATCAGGATGCTCAGAAAAACTTACATGATCAAAGAGGGACAGGGGTTAAGGGCCAGCGTGCGACCGCTCAATCAGGCGGCTCAAACGCTTGTCACAAAATCGAGTGATGTCATTTTGAGTCTGGCGCGCCTTGAGGGACTCACTGTGCTGCCCTTGCAGCAGGCAAAGCCTCAAAAGACCGTCACCCTGATAGACCCTGCCTTCGAGGCTTATCTTGAAATAGCCGATTATATTGATGTCACCAAAGAAAAAAACCGCCTTGGCAAAGAGATTGAAAGGCTCTCAAAATATGTGGCAGGGATCAACGGCAAGCTTGCCAACAACGATTTTATAAAAAATGCAAGCCCGGATGTTGTCAAACAACAGCAGGAACTCGCTGTGAGTGTGGCATCCGATTTAAACAAAACAAGGGAGTTGTTAAAAGATCTCGAAAGCTGGTAGAACCTTGGAAGGTTTTTTCTACGCGTTTCAGCATCAATTTTTGCATGGTGTCCGCCCGCGTAGTGTTTTCCGCTTTATGCGGGTTATGAGCCTTAAGCCGGGATCATGGTTGATGGTTGGGTGGAGACGTTCTTCGTTCTCGTTTTTCGTTCTTCGTTTTTTTTTTTTTTTTTTTGTG
>JADGCS010000077.1 GCA_015228875.1 Deltaproteobacteria bacterium
CAAAAACAATCTTAAGGGCGTGGGGCTTTGGGATGTCAACTCAAACAACCTGTTTCGGATCACCTGGAAGAACAACGTATCATCTGGCGGTTACGGTGGTGTTAATTTTTTAGAGTTACCCTCAACCCTCACCGGTGTTAAGGCACGTATCTTTGGTCTTGTCGGAAAATTTTTTCCAACGGGCGCCCACAAGGTTGGGGCAACTTATGGTTGTCTGGCACCGCGTCTGGTCACGGGCACGTTTGACCCTGTCTCTCAAAAGGCGGTGTGGCCCTCGACCGGCAATTACTGTCGTGGTGGTGCCTACAACGCAAAGCTCTTGGGCTGTGAGTCTGTGGCCATCCTCCCCGAAGAAATGAGCCGCGAGCGTTTTGAGTGGCTTAAAAAAATAGGCTCCGAGGTCATTGCCACTCCGGGTTGCGAGTCCAATGTGAAAGAAATTTACGACAAGTGCTGGGAGATCAAAAAAGAGCGGGGCGACAAGGTTGTTGTCTTTAACCAGTTTGACGAGTTCGGTAACGGTATGTGGCACTACAGTGTTACAGCGAGTGCGATTGAAGAAGTATTAAAATCGGCCATGGGCCCCAAAGATAATTTTGCGGGATATATCTCTGCCACGGGCTCCGCGGGCACCATTGCGGCCGGTGACAGGCTCAAGGAACTTTACCCCCATTCAAAAATCGTGGCGTCCGAGGCCCTGCAGTGTCCCACCCTTTACAACAATGGCTATGGTGGTCACCGCATCGAGGGTATTGGCGACAAACATGTGCCGTGGATTCACAATGTCAAAAACACCGATCTCATCACCGCCATCGATGACGAGGCCTGCATGCATGTGATGCGCCTTTTTAACGAAGCAGCAGGGCTTGCTTATTTAAAAGAAAAAGGCGTGAGTGGTGCGGTCCTTGAAAACCTTAATCTGCTCGGCATCTCCGGAATCTCCAACATGCTTTCTGCGGTAAAGATCGCCAAGTACTACGAACTCACCGAAAACGATATCCTCTTTACAATTTTTACAGACTCGATGGAGATGTATCAATCAAGGCTCAAAGAAGAACAAGACCGTCTGGGTGCCTACAATCATGAGCTAGCGGCTGTTGATTTTAACAGGTACCTCGCAGGTCAGGACGCGAACTACGTCCTCGAAATGACCTATCAGGATAAGAAGAGGGTACACAACCTCAAGTATTTTACATGGATCGAACAACAGGCCAAGGAGATCCCAGAACTCAACGCCCAGTGGTACGAGCGCGATTACTGGACAAGCCGTTTTAGAATGGCCGATGAGTACGATAGACTCATTAAAGAGTTTAATGCAGAGGTGGGGTTGCTTTAACTGCAAATGCGGGTTTAAACAAGTGATCAAAAAAAGGAGCAAACCATGACAAACAAAATACTCGAGTTATCACAAAAATACGAGAATGACATCGCCCGTTTTCTGGTGGATATTGTCAAAATCCCCTCCCTGTCAGGACAGGAAAAGGCGGTTGTGGACCGCATTGCCGACGAGATGAGAAAATGCGGCTTTGATGACGTGGGTACCGACGGGCTGGGATCCATCATTGGCAAGGTTGGCCGCGGGCCATTAAAGATTGCGTTTGATGCGCATATTGATACCGTCGATGTCGGCAACCGCGATCTCTGGCATTTCGATCCCCACAAAGAGGCTCATATCAAGGATGGCAGGGTCTATGGCCGCGGGACCGCAGATCAAAAGGGTGGGATGGCCTCGATGGTGTATGCCGGCAAGATCATCAAGGAGCTTGGCCTGGCCAATGCCGTCACCGCTTACATGGTGGGCTCTGTCATGGAAGAAGACTGCGACGGGTTGTGCTGGGATTATCTTATCAAAGAAGAGCATTTCAGGCCCAGTTTGTGTGTTTTGACCGAACCCACCAGCCTCAATATCTACCGGGGACATCGCGGCAGGATGGAGATCGAGGTCTTTATGAAGGGCCGCTCTTGCCATGGTTCTGCCCCTGAGCGGGGGGACAATGCCGTTTATAAAATGGCAAGGTCTGTTCTTGAAATCGAAAAATTAAATGAGCGGATCACAAGTGATGAATTTCTGGGCAAGGGAACCGTCTGTGTGACCGAGTTTAAATCGGTGAGCCCCTCGCTGTGCGCCGTTCCGGATGCCTCTTCTATTCACCTCGACCGCAGGCTTACGTGGGGAGAGACCGAGGCATCGGCTGTTTCCGAGGTGAGGGCGATCCTCACAGATCAAACGGCAGAGGTGGTTGTGCCTGTTTATGAGGGCAAGGGCTACACGGGCAAAATCTTTCCGATGAAAAAATATTTTCCCACATGGAAAATACCGGCGGATCATGATTTTTTAAAGACCGCGGTTGCGAGTTATAAAAATGTTTTTAACCAGCAGGCCAAGGTTGATAAATGGACCTTTTCAACAAATGGCGTGGCTATTATGGGGATTCACAACATCCCCTGCATTGGTTTTGGGCCGGGTCACGAAGAACAGGCCCACGCACCAAACGAATGGACACCTGTGGATCATCTCTCAAAGGCCACCGCATTTTATGCACAGTATGCGGATGACGTGAGCAAAAACTTTGATTAACTAGTGTCTGTCGGGAAAGCCCCTGTTTCTCCGGAAGTTTGAAAATTTTGCCGCTTGCAAAATATTTCAAACCCTGAAAAATCATGTCGTTACATTTTGTCACGGGACATGATTTTTCAGGACTCCTACGAAACAGGGCATTTCCCGACAGACACTAACTAACATAAGGAGCACGAAAATGAAAAACCTGAAAGGTAAACACTTTATCACAACAGAAGACTGGGCAAAGGATGAAATTGATCACCTGCTTGATTTGTCTTTCGATCTTAAAGAAAAAAAGAAAAAAGGCGAGGTGAGTGACCTTCTTAAAAACCAGACCCTGTTCATGCTGTTTTTTGAGCAGTCAACCCGCACACGCAATTCCATGGGTTGCGGGATCACGCAGTTTGGCGGCAATTCTCACGATCTCACACCGGACAAGGTGCAGATCTCCCATGGTGAGACGGCAAAGGACACCGCCATTGTCTTAAGCCGCATGGGACACGCCATTGCCTGCCGGTGTTGTTTTTACAATAAAGGTAATCAATATCTTAATGAGCTTGCCCAGTGGTCTACTGTCCCGGTCATGAGTCTGCAGGATGATCTCTACCATCCCATGCAGTGCATGGCTGATGTCATGGTGTTGCAGGAAAAATTTGGCAAAAACTTAAAAGGTCTCAAGATGACGATCAGCTGGGCGTACGCCGAATCGCATGCAAAACCGATCTCGGTCCCCCTTGAGCAGATGCTGTTCTTTACAAGATTTGGCATGAACGTCACCATCGCTCACCCCAAGGAGTTCCCGCTCTTGCCCGCAATGATCAACAAGGCAAACGCAAACGCCAAAGAATCGGGCGGAAGTTTAAGGTTTGTAAACGATATGGACGAAGGTTTTAAAGGGGCGCAGGTTGTGATTCCCAAAAACTGGGGAGGCTTTGCCAATTTCAATAAATGGGAGGATTCACAAACACAGTGGGCAGAGATGAAAGAAAATCTTTCCAAATATAAAAGCTGGATCTGTGACGAGAGGCGTATGAAGCTCGCAGGTCCTGATGTCAAGTACATGCATGCTCTACCCGCAGACCGTGGCAAAGAGGTCACTGATGCTGTTATTGACAACGAAAAGTGGTCCATTATTTACGACGAGGCCGAAAACAGGTTGCACACAGCTAAGGCCGTCATGGCAGCCACCATGGGCGGGATGTAACATTTTGAGCACAAGGGTCAGGTTTGACTTGTTTGCATACAGGTCAGGACCTGGCCCTTTTTGTTTTTATGAAAAAAATCGTTGTCGTGGCTGTAGGGGGCAATTCTCTTATTGCCGACAAAGACCACCAGACTGTCAAGGATCAGGCCGAACAGGCAGCAAAGACCATGTCCTATATTGCCTCGCTTATTGAAGACGGCTACGAGGTCGTGATCACGCATGGCAATGGCCCGCAGGTTGGATTTATTCTGTTGAGGTCGGAGTTTGCAAGGGACAGGCTGCACACAGTGCCGCTCGATTCGTGTGGTGCCGATACACAGGGCGCCATTGGTTATAATTTTCAGATGGCTCTTGGCAACGAATTCAGACGGCGTGGCATCAACAAATCGGTGGCTACTGTAGTCACACAGGTTGTTGTGGACAGCAGGGACAAGGCCTTTAAGAACCCTTTAAAGCCGATAGGTCCCTTTTACAAAGAAGAAGAAATTCTTAAACTCAAAGAACAGGAAGGTTGGGATGTTGTGGAAGATGCAGGCCGTGGGTGGAGGCGCGTTGTACCTTCACCGGCTCCGCAGGAAATTATCGAGCTCGATGTTATCAAAAAACTTATTAGTGCGGGAGTGGTTGTGATTGCCGTGGGTGGGGGCGGCATCCCTGTTGTCCGCACAGAGGCAGGTGATCTTAAAGGTGTAGCCGCTGTGATCGACAAGGACCATGCCTCAGCTCTTCTTGCAAATAAAATAGCCGCCGATTTTTTTATCATCTCCACAGATGTAGAGAAGGTCTGCATTAATTACAAAAAGCCCCATGAGAAGGCGATTGATTACATGACCATTAAAGAGGCCAAAGATTACATCAAACAAAATCAATTCAGCCCGGGTTCGATGTTGCCCAAAGTGGAGGCCGTGATCAGCTATCTTGAAAACGGTGGCAAAAAGGCCATCATCACCAACTTTGAGCATCTCGGCGCGGCCCTTGACGGTAAGAGCGGGACCTTAATTGTCACATGATCAAAAAAAAGGACTTCTATGATTAAATACACACATGACACGGCCCTTACAGAGGCATCGCGGTGTCTGATGTGCGAGGACGCGCCCTGTCACGGGGGTTGCCCTTCGTCTGTCAATCCCAAATTGTTTATCCGCAAAATCAGGTTTGCCGATCTTGCCGGTGCGGCAAAAATGCTCAGGAATGCCAATATTCTTGCGGGTTCTACGGCATACATCTGTCCGTGTCTCTCAACCTGCGGTTCAAAATGCACCGCCCATGAGCTTGACCGGCCCATCAATATATCTGCACTTCAACGCTTTGTGATGGATTGGGAGAGGGAGAACGGCCTTGCAGAGATCAACAAGGCACCTGCAAACGGCAGAAGAATTGCCGTGATTGGATCAGGCCCGGCGGGACTTGCGTGTTCTGCATGGCTGGCACAAAGCGGTTATCAAGTGGAGATCTTTGAAAGACATGACGTTGCGGGCGGTCAGTTGCGGTTGTCGATTCCAGAATTCAGATTACCTGCCAAGGTGATTGATCACGAGGTCGCATTTGTAAAAAAACTGGGTGTCCAGATCCAGCTCAACTCAGAGATCAAGGATATTAAAAAATTGAAACATGATGGTTTTGATGCCGTTTATTTATCACCAGGGCTCATGGGATCACGCAGACTGGGTATTGCGGGCGAGGAAAAAAAAGGTGTGTATCAGGCCCTTGATTTTTTTGATCCGTTCGAAAAGGGGAGAAAAAATCAATCTTGGCAAAAAGGTTCTTGTCGTCGGCGGCGGAGACACGGCGATTGATTCCGCAAGGGTTGCTGTAAGAACGGGCGCACAGGTTCTCATGCTTTACAGGCGCACACAAAAAGACATGCCGGCCTACAGACCCGATATCGACGAGGCCTTTGGCGAGGGTGTCGAGTTCTGGTTTAGAGTTGTGCCGGTTGCTGTTGTAGGCGATGACAGGGTCGCAGGGCTGCTTCTTAAACGTGTGAGTTGGAAGGATGCGGGCAGGCGTGCAAGCGAGTACGAACAAGAGGGGGCGGAATTTGAAATAAAAGCCGACACCATTATTAATGCTGTAGGGCAGGCCATGGACGGGGATTTTGGGCTCTCGGGAGAAGGTGGAAAAATCAGCTATGACAGCGGAAGTTTTTTGGCAGGCGACGGCATTTTTGTGGGTGGCGATTTTGCACTTGGTGCGGGAACAGCGGTTGCCGCGGTGAACAGCGGGACAATGGCGGCAGAGGCTATTGACCATTACCTGCGCAGTGCCACTTGTGGTGATCAGCAAGACCAGCCTGATGCGCAGCCTCTGACCACATGCTCTTGTTGCAGGACGACCCGTGTTGATTACTTTAAAAGGCCGGATGTCGATCTTGGTGTGACTTTTTGCGGCGTCAGATTTGAAAACCCGTTTGTCCTTGCCGCGGCCCCACCCACAGACGAATTAAACATGTTGCGCGCGGGTCTTAGTGCGGGCTGGGCCGGAGCAGTCCTTAAAACAACGTCGGTAGAGGGGACACAGGTTCCTCTCAAATACCCGATGATGACCGCGATTAAATACGAGGGAAAGAGAGTCACGGCGCTTGGCAACATTGATCTGATCTCCGAATATCACATCGATGTTGTAGAACAAAGGGTCAGGGTTCTCAAAGCAGAATTTCCGGGCAAGGTGATTATTGGTTCCATCATGGGCGGAAAAAAGGAAGACTGGCAAACCCTTGTCCAAAGGCTCTCAGCAGCCGGTGTGGACATGATCGAGTGCAGTTTTTCTTGCCCGCAGGGGAGTCTTGGGGCGAAGCCCGGGCAGATGTTGGGGCAGGATGTGGCACTGACCAAACAGGTCGCGGGGTGGATTAAAGATGCCGCCAAGGCACATCCCAAAAATGTCCCTGTGGTGATCAAGATCACACCGCATGTGACTGATATTGTCGATGTGGCCCGGGCAGTCAAGGAGAGCGGGGCAGATGCTGTCTGTGCGTCCAATACCATTCAGAGTCTCATGGGCATTAATATATATAATTTCATCCCCCATCCCAATGTCGGCGGAAAATCAACATATTCGGGCATGAGCGGGCCGGCAATCCGTCCGATCACGCTCAAGGTGATCTCGGAGATCGCCCGCAAGGTGGGTATTCCGATTACAGGCACCGGTGGTCCTGTCAGTTGGCGTGACGCGGTCGAATTTATGCTGTGCGGGGCAACGACTGTGCAGTTCTGCACGGCGGTTATGCATTATGGTTATGACATCATCAACGATCTTAAGGACGGGTTTGCTGCCTATCTCGTGAGCAAAAAATTTGGCAGGGCGTCAGAAATTATCGGCAAATCGCTTCCGTTTATTACCTCGCATGACGAACTTCCCTACACGCAGAGGGTGGTTTCAAAGATTGACATCAGCAGATGCATCAGGTGCGATTTTTGTTACACCGCCTGCCGCGACGGCGGGCACGGGGCCATTTCTCTCAAGGATGACAGAACACCTGTGGTAGATTCAGAAAAATGCGTTGGCTGTGCCCTCTGCGAGCATGTGTGTCCTGTGACGGGGTGTGTGGGGATAGGTTAAAAAAATTCAAGATGATCGCTTTGATGCCCATGCGCTGATGATGGAGAAAACGCTGCCCCCTCAATTACGGTAGTACCTCACCATTGGCAACAAAGGGCTTGCGGCCTTGTAGTCTCTCACAATGCCCCAACGAGACAGACAGGGCAGGACAGGGCTTCGTAGGCAAATTTTTTTGATATTTCCAAAAATAGAAGATGGGGGCTGTGATTTTAGGTTATTTTGATGAGTCCATGAGATTGGGGGGGGGCTTGGTGAAACCCGGAGGGTTTTTTTAGCGATTAGCCGGTGGTTGAGGCATGAGCTTGCGAAGGCCGACACCACCGGTCCATGATAGAGTAGATTTTGCACCCCAGATGGGGTGCCAGTCTTTGCACCCCCTCCGGGGTGCGCTTTTTTGTTTTTCTATTCCGGTGGTATCGTCCGCCAATGTCCGCCAATGGCGGACTGGAGCCACCGGCTAATAGCTGAAAACCCTACGGGTTAAGGACGGGGACATGATTCTCCCAAAAAAAACACCCCAATTTACGGATTGCCTACCACAAGGCAAAACATTTGGTCAGTTTTTAATTGAATTTAAATGAATGTAGCGAGTTATGGTCCCGAACTACGAAGTCCTGCCTGGGAGTATTCCATGATTGCAAATTAATGCATAGTGATGTAAAATGATGTCAAAGTAATCAAAAGGAGGCATTTTGTGGCAAGAACAACAATCAGTCTTCAGGATGATATTCTCAAAAAAATAAAAATCATTGCCAAGCGCGATAACCGCAGCACCCCCAATCTCATAGAAACCATCCTCATCCAGTACATCAACGAGAGTTTTTTTGTTGATGAGGTTGAAATGCATGAACTTGAAAAAGACGCACCGTTAAAACAGGAGATTAAAAGGGCCCTGGCCGATTACAAAAAAAACAGGGGGCGTTTTGTCTAAGGCAAAATATCACATATTCGAAACTGACACTTTTCACAAAGAATGCAAAAAAAGAATCTCCAGTATCGAAAATATCCTTGTGCAAAAAAAACTTGCCCAGCTCATCTACCCGCAACTACGCGTCGAGCCGCATTATGGCCCGCAGATAAAAAAACTTAGAGACTACGAGCCCGCAACATGGCGCTACCGCATCGGGGGGTTGCGGTTGTTTTATTCGATCGATGAGAAAGCCAAGGTGGTCATCATCACTTCTGTGAGACCCAGAAAGCTGGCGTATCGGTAAAAAAACAAAGCCACACAGAGACCGTGGGGAGATTTTTAAGACGACATTAAAGACGTTATCTCAGGCACGTCAGACAGCAAGGCAAATCGTTATGCCTCAAATTTCCTGTTAACACCCCTCATCTGTCGAACCATCACAGTTGTTGTCGCACTGGTCGTTGCACAACTCTGGTGCGCCGGGGTTGATGTACCTTCTGTTTTCATAAACAGAAATGGTCCCACACTTTTCCGAAGAAGAAGTATAATTGTCTTTGCAATCACCCGGGCTCACAGAGCGGAAGTATGTTGTTCCCGTATAAGATTGGTAGGATCCAGTATACCTCACACCCGGCCAACCGGCGGCGTCACACTGCGCAATGTACTGCTCAGGGGTTGATGCCCCTGTATAGCAAAATGTACTTGAGGAGGAGTTTGTGTACTTTGCATAATCACCGGCTAAACACAACATGTAGAATCGCTGCGTTTGGCCATACCCGTCACCATCCTCATCGTAGTAGAATTTTGTCCTTAAACCAAGAGGGACATCTCCAAACTCGTCTGTCACGCCGTCACAGTCGTTGTCTGTATAGTCGCAGGCCTCTGTCGTCGGGGTGCCTTGTGTACAGGCCGTCACCAGGGCCCCGTCTACACATTGAGTCTGCTCGTATCGCTTGCACTGACCCAGGCCGCATGAGACAGAAGAGTTGGTCGTTGTTAACCCGTCATCCGTCGATCCATCGCAGTCGTCGTCGATGTTGTTGCAGGTCTCGGCATTTGCGCCGGCAGTTGCGTTACATGTGCTATTGCCCCATGTGCCTGCCACACACCTTTCCTTGCCTGTATTACCCGCACAGGCGCCCTTGCCGCAGGTTACGTCCCTCTCGGTATTTGTTACTCCGTTGTCTACAACTCCATCACAGTCATTGTCGGCATTGTCACAGAGTTCAGCGGCACCCGGGTTGGTGGTCGCAGCGGTGTCCTTGCAATCCGAGTAATTTGTTGCTGTGTAGTAGCTGCTGTTATAAGGTCTGTTGGGCACTTCAGGGGGGCAGAGCTGTTTGGGCGGCAGATAGGCCGCAGTATAACGATCCTTATCGGTCCCATAGGAATCCTGATCTTGATCATAGTAATAGGTCTGCAGCAGGCCTTCATCTGTAGCGCCATCACAATTATTGTCAACGTAGTCGCACACCTCTGTGTTCCCCGGGTATCTCTGGGCCGCCTTTTTGAAGTCCGTTGAATTATTTGGGTTGTCACTGCAGTCACCGCTCTGGGTTGCTGTGTAGTATTGCGCATCACCATTTGCGGGATCACCTGTTGCATCAAGACCGGGACCACAGATCATTCTGGAGGAAGTAGTACCAAAGCCATCTTTGTCTTCGTCCCTGTAGTAGGTCTTGAGCACGCCTTCGTTGGTTTGGCCATCGCAGTCATTGTCTAAATGGTCACAGACCTCAGCCTGAGGTGTGCCCGCCGTGCAATTTTCTACCCATGCACCCTCCGTGCAACTTTTGGTCCCAGACCGCTGACAGGCCCCGATACCACATTGAACCCCGGGTGTCCCAAGGCCTTCATCTGTATACCCGTCGCAGTCATTATCCACTCCATCACATTCCTCTGTGGCCATTTTGGCAAGGGGATTACAAGTATCACCCGTCCACTGGGTCTCGGTCCCGCCATTAACAACGGCGCAGGTCTGCGTACCTGTGTTGGCTGCGCATATACCCACACCGCATGTTGTGGGTCGTGTGGTCCCAAGTATACCGTTATCGGGGGTCCCGTCACAATCGTTGTCCAACCCGTCGCAGACCTCTGTAGAGGTGCCGGCATGCGGGTCGCAGGTGTTATTGCCCCACTGCCCCTTGGTGCAGGTCTCGATACCGGTATTCCCTTCACAGGCCCCGACGCCGCAGGCTGTGGGACGTGTGAGGTCCTCGTCTACCTCGCCATCGTCGTCGTCATCGATGTTATTGCACTCCTCCGCGGTGGTGGTAAAACTCCATGTGTAAGCACGATCGATGGGATTGCCCGCACCATCAATGAGTGTGCCGGTGATCTCGGCGGTGTAGGTGGTGTCCTCGTCAAGATACTGCCCTGGCAGAAAACTTGCTGTCTTGGTCTTGCAATCGTAAGACACCGCCCCCTCAATCTCTGTGTCGTCGGTTAAGAGCCTGAAACTTTCGGGGGTGATCAGTCCACCGTCCATGTGTTCGCTAAAGGAGGCCTGGATGGTCGTGCTGACTAGGACCTCTGTTTGTCCGTCTTCGGGCTCAAGGGTGACGACTGTGGGAGGCGTCTCGTCAAACAGGTTGATGTTGCCATCGCCGTCACTGTCTATGTAGTCTTCAAATCTGGGGACCACGGCATCAAGGGCGCCAACGTATTCATAACGGGCCTCAAGGTTTGCCCTGATGGTTGACGGGTTGAGGCAGGCCGCCGATGAAACCAGTTGTTCCCTGATCGCCTCGTTATCAAGAACCCCGTCTCTCTTGAGGTCAAAGCTGATCGAACTGATGAGTTCGGAGAGTTTTCCAACCGAGTTTGAACCCTGAAGGACCAGGGAGACTGCGAGCAGGATAGCGTTACTCACACCTTCTTCGCTGATCGTCATTTTATCAAACGAACAGACCTCGGCCTCGTTGATATTAAAAATATCCTGCAGGATTTCGGTCTCGGCCTGTTTTCTGGCGTTGTTGAATACATTGGATTCACTCGTGACTGTGATGTCGCCAGGGTTTCTTAAAAGATATTCGATCCTCTCCCTATCCAGCGTTGTCAAGGGGTTGATCATCACGTCCCGATCTTCTGTGATATCCGAAAACACCCTTAAGGTTAAGGGCGCTGGTGAGATCTCGTTTGAAATCTCGTTAAAATAAAAACCAAAGCCTATAAGCTCTATATAATTTTGCGTGATCGTACTGCTTAATTTGAATGTGCCCAGGTCATCGTTGGTAAAGAGGGTAAAGTAGGTCCCTATGGGTTCAAAGAGGTCGTTGAGTTCCTGCACCTGGATCATCGACCCTTTAATAAAGGGGCCTTTTTGGATATTGCCGCTCATGAGCTTGGCCACTGTCGGGGGGATAAAGAGTGGGGTGCCTTCCAACGAGGTTGGCTCGGGAACGCCCGCCGGTTGACTTGAGTCGCTGGAAGCCGGGTCAGGGGTCTCGGTGGTGATATCACTGTTGTCAGCGGCCGATCCCGCCGGGGAGAGCCCCGCATCGGCCCCTGGTGATACAATCAATCCACCGCCGGGTGTGCAATGATTATTAAAGGTGAGCAATAAAAAGGCAACCAAGAGGAGTGCATGTTTAAATTTGTTGTGCATGTTGAACCCCCCGTCAGGCCCATGCCACAGAGATATGAACCCCTACGAGATTCGAAGGACTGTCCCGCTTAAGAGTGCAGCATAGCCGTATTTGGTGATGCAAAACCCATGCCTTTTTGTTAAAAAAAAGATCCAAGGATTGTATGGTGTTGGCAAGTTTTTAATTGAAACTAAAAAGTGTTTTTTTGGGAATTATCACTTTGAATTTATCGTTTTGATAAAAACCTGTATCTTGCTTTATACAACATGATGTCTGTCAACGAGCCCAGCCCCGCATTGAGAGCTTTAACCCGCATTCTCCCTCACCGATAAAGTTTTTCATAAATCAGATAATTCACCAGGACCTTTTTGACGTATTTGTTGGTCTGCTCGTAGGGGATGAGTTCGATAAATTCATCCATCTCAAGGTTTGCGGCCTTGACCATCCATCGTTTGACGGCATCCGGGCCTGCGTTGTAACCCGCAATGGCAAATATGATGTTGTTGTTTAATTGGTTAAGCAGATAACTGAGATAATAAGTGCCAAAGAGCAGATTGACCTTGGGGTCGTTAAGCCTGTCTACCTCAAAATCAGAAAAATTTATTTTTTGGGCGATCTCGTCACCGGTTGGCGGGATAATCTGCATCAGCCCGTAGGCGGCGGCATAGGAGATGGCCTCGGGCTTGAATGTGGATTCTTGACGCATCACCGCGTAGGCAAGGTTTGCGCTGATCCCCCATCTTGCGGCGTAGGCCTCTACAAATTGTTCGTAGGCCCTGGGAAACGAGAGGCGGAAACCCTTATCAAGATCAGCCCCGCTCATTTGACCAGACTGTGCTGCCTTTCTTGCGGTGTAACCCCTGTTATAGTTGCCCGCCATTTCAAAGGCCTTTGCGGTGTTGTAGTCTGCCACAGACGTTAGCGATGCTGCGTATTGGGACTCGTCAAAGGCAAAGTTGTAAAGCCCGATGTGATTAAGCAGCACGGCCTTGATAAGGTTGATATCGCCCGCAAGGGGGGCAAGATCTGGCTGATCAAAAACGTGGTCTGTTTTTCCATCGGGGACCTCAGAGAGAACATCGGGGGCAATTAATGTGCCTGTCACAAGTTTGTTGTGTTTAAGCCTTTGACGGGCGAGAAGGCCGTAATAATCGAGGCCATCAAGCTGGACGACCTTGTTGTACAGGGCACGCGCTTCTTCTTTTTTTCCCTGTTTGTCAAACAGACGCGCCTTCCAGTAGGTCAGCGTGATTTTATCACCTTTACTGGTGCCTGGTTCTTTGAGCCTCGCGTCAATTTCGGCAAGGGCAAACGCATGATCGCCTGTCAGATAAAAGCTCCACACCCTGAACCAGCGGGCGCTGTCCCTCTGCCATTTTGCCCCTTTGGTTAAAAACTTTTCAAAATATTGAGCGGCTGTCTTGTATTGCTCGGCATCAAAATAAATAAACCCCAGTTTAAAGTTTGCAAACGATGCCTCGGAGCTTTGAGGATATTTTTTAAGGATAGACCGGTAGGTGTCGATGGCCTTTTCAAACTGGTCGTGCCGGGCATAGCTTTGAGCAATCTGTTTAAGAATCTCCGGTTCTGAAAGCTGATGGTTACCCGATCTTAGCAGCCCCTCGTAAAGCGAGGCGGCCGTCTTGTAATCACGATATTTAAAGGTCCCGTAGGCAACCCTTTCTTCGAAGAATCTGTCGTCTGCATAAAGGGCCCGCCAAATTTTAAGCGCCTCGTGTGGTTGTCCTGCCTTGATGAGATTCTCGGCCCTTGCGTTTAACTGCGCCGTGTTCAAAACCTGTCTTTGCGGGATGCCCTCTTTTTCGAGGAGCCTTAATATTTTTTGATCGTATTTGGTTCCGGGGTTTTGAATAAGGATTTGTGTAAAGTAATCCATCGCGGCCCTTTTGTTTCCCGAGGCTTGTTCTGCGCGACCCTTAAAATAGTCGCCCTTGATTGTGACCCATTGATCGTTGCGTCTTTGTTTTTTAAGTCCGTCTATAGCCTCGCTGAGGCCCTGTTTTTGTTTTGTCAGGGAGAGCAACTGCATTTTAAGCCAGAATTTTTCGAGGTCGATTTTTTTGACGGGTGTTTTGACCGTGTCGAGATAACCCAGCGCCTCTTTATATTTGCGCAGATACGTCAGGCTTAACGCACGGTAGTAGTTGATGTAATCAATAAGGATGGAGTGATCATTGCTGTCCTTTAACAGGGAATAAGCGGCGTCGAACTGCCTTGATTCGATATGTGCCATGGCCTTAAAGAGTCTTTGAGCGTCCCTGATGTCGGCGGCATTGACCTGCCCTTTAAGAGCACCAAGCAGGGCGGGATTGACCTCTGGTATAGAGGAATCCTGGATTTGCTGGTTTTCAATCTGTTTTTTGGGGTGCTTGTTTTCTTTTTTTTTTGCAAACACAGAGACGGGGATCACCAGCAGGACAAATATGACGACGGAGATGATGAGTTTGTGCGGCATGAGGGGAAACGAAAAAAAAATTGCAGGGGGATTTAAGTCTTTTTTATTTGCTTCCATAGAGAGTTCCATTGCTCAAAGGAGAGGGTGTTAAAATCGGTGCCACTTTTTTTGATCTGCCTTTCCATCTTGCCAAATCGGGTCCTGAATTTTTTGTTTGCCTTGTTGAGGGCGATCTCGGGATTAACCTTGTAGACACGGCACAGGTTGGCGGCTGCAAACAGGAGGTCACCCAGTTCTTCTTCGAGGTGGGTCTTGTTGCGGTTTTTAAGGGCCTCTTTGACCTCGTTAAATTCTTCGAGGACTTTATCAAACACATCTGCGGGCTTTTGCCATTCAAACCCCAGTTTTGCTGCCTTTGCGGACAGCTTGTAGTTTTCGAACAGGGAGGGAAAGTTTTTGGGGATGGCATCAAGGACAGAGGCTGTGTTTTTTTTATGATCTGCCTTTTCGGCCTGCTTGATTTTATCCCAGTTTTTGACGACGGCATCGGCATTCTTGACTTTTTGGTCTCCGAAGACATGGGGATGTCTGCGGATGATTTTTTCGTTTATCACAGACGCAACACCCTCGATATCAAACTGCCCGTGGTCGTCCGCAATCTGTGCGTGCAGAAAGATCTGCAGAAGCAGGTCTCCCAATTCTTCTTTAAGTGCCGCTGGATTTTTTTTGTCTATCGCATCAAGGACCTCGTAGCTTTCTTCGAGCAGAAAGGGTTTGAGGGATTTGTGATTTTGTTTTTTGTCCCAGGGACAGCCATTTTTGCCCCTGAGTTTTTTGATGATGGCCGCAAATTTTGTGAGGTTGGAACAAGAGCGCATCCGGTGCCCATGCCTTTATGGTGTTGCGGTGTCAACAAATAAACAGACCAGGTTCTCTGTGGAGCCCTGAATAAACAGACAGTTGTGTTGACACCTGAAACCGTTGAGGTATAAGCGTTTCTGCAATTTAATTAAATGTACAGGCATTTCAAAGTTGACTGAGCGCGGGTATTTTTCTCGCACAAGAGAAGAATCGAATCGCGTCCCCCAAGGGGATTTCCTTTGGGCATCAAAGTCAAAGTTACTAACTTGTTTTTTTTGGAGGTCCTATGACAGTCAATATCGGTATTAATGGTTTTGGAAGGATTGGCAGGGGTGTTTTACGGGCAGCCCTTAAAGATAAAAATTATAATATTATTTCTATCAACGACCTTCTGCCTGCTGCACAGCACGCGCATCTGCTTAAGTACGATTCTGTCCATGGCCGTCTTGATGGCACTGTCAGTTTCACAGAAGACTCTCTTACGGTCAATGGCAAGAAAATCATGATCACAAAATGCAAAGACCCGGCCGAGATCCAATGGGCAGCGATGGGTGTCGATGTTGTCATGGAATGCACGGGGCTCTTTGTTGCCCGCGATAAGGCAGAACTCCACTTTAAGGGCGGGGCCAAAAAGGTACTGATCTCAGCTCCTGCCAAAAACGAAGACATCACCATTGCCATGGGCATCAATCACGACAAATACAACCCCAAGGAGCATCACATTCTTTCCAACGCCTCCTGTACCACCAATTGTCTTGCCCCTGCTGTCAAGGTGATGCACGACAAACTCACAATCAAACGCGGGCTCATGACCACCATTCACTCGTACACCAACGATCAGCGCATCCTCGATGTTGGTCACCGAGACCTCCGCCGTGCGCGGGCTGCCGCCATGTCGCAAATACCCACAACAACGGGCGCGGCAAAGGCCATCGCGCTGGTGATCCCCGATCTCAAGGGCAAGCTGGATGGTTATGCCATCCGCGTTCCTACTCCCAATGTCAGTTGCGTCGATCTTGTCTGCGAGACCGAACGGTCAACCACCAAAGAAGAACTCAATGCAGCCTTTAAGGCCGCAAGCGAGGGGAATCTTAAGGGCATCCTGGGTTACTCCGACGAACCCCTGGTCTCCTGCGATTATAACGGCGACACACACTCAAGCAATGTTGACAGCCTGTCCACCACGGTCATTGGCGGCAACTTTATTAAAATACTGGCGTGGTATGACAACGAAACGGGTTTTTCGCACCGCATGCTGGATCTTGCAAAGTATGTGTCAGACAGATTGTAAGTCACACATGTGCCATCACATGTGCAACGTACAGACACTCAACAAGGAATCCCCATGAAATATCCCACAATAGACACACTCGATTGTGCCGATAAAACTATTTTTGTCAGGGTAGACTTTAATGTCAGTTTTGATGATGACGGCAATGTCAGGGACGATGCGCGTATCCGGGCGGCCCTGCCAACGATCACCGAACTTCAAAACAAGGGTGCGCGTCTGGTCCTTGCGTCTCATCTGGGGAGACCAAAGGGCAAACCCGAAAAAAAATATTCCCTGCTCCCTGTGGCAAAACATCTGGCCGCGTTATTAAACGTCGAGGTCATCATGCCCGACGATTGTGTGGGCCTGCCTGTTAAAAAGCTGGTGTCAGAACTCAGGGACAAAAACGTCGTCCTTCTCGAAAATGTCAGGTTTCATCTGGAAGAAACCGAAAACGACGACAAATTTGCGAGTCAGCTTGCCGAACTTGCAGATATTTATGTTTCCGATGCCTTTGGTTCCATGCACCGCGCGCACGCGTCAACGGTGGGGATGGTCAAGTACTTTAAACAGAGGGCGGTGGGCAGGCTGGTCGAAAAAGAAATCAATTTTTTAAGCAAGGTCCTGCATGAACCGCCCAAGCCCTATGTGGTCATACTGGGTGGTGCCAAAATATCAGATAAAATACTGGTGATCGAGCAGTTGATGAATGTGGCAGACAAAATCATCATTGGCGGCGGGATGGCGTACACCTTTCTTATGGCAAAAGGGGTTGCGGTTGGTAAATCGCTTGTCGAAGAAAATAAAATCAGCAACGCCAAGCGCATGTTAGAGAGGGCGCTTAACAAGGGCATCGAATTCATTTTGCCCGAGGACCATATCATTGCCGCCTCGTTTGACAACGAGGCCCCGTATAAAACAGTTAAAAACGGGGATGACTGGGGAGACTGGATGGGGATGGATGTGGGGCCTGTTACGTTAAGCAAATATGCTGCTGCTCTGGAGGGTGCTCAAACAGTGTTTTGGAACGGTCCTCTGGGCGTTTTCGAAATGCCCAACTTCAGCACAGGGACCATGGAGATCGCCCGCAAACTCTCAGAAATCAAGGCCCTCACCGTTGTTGGCGGCGGTGATTCGCTTGCCGCGATCAAAAAATCAGGCCTGTCAGAAAAATTTACACATCTATCAACGGGCGGCGGGGCCTCGTTGGAATATCTCGAAGGCAAAGAGCTTCCGGGGTTAAAGGCGGTACTATGACTCGCACTCCCTTAATTGTTGCCAATTGGAAAATGAATCACGGTCTCGACGAAACCATCAAGTTTGTGGCAGAAATCAGCCGCAGCACGCTGCCCGACAAGGTCGAGGTCGTTCTCTGCCCGCCCTACACATCGTTGCACACACTGAGTGTGGCCCTCGGAGAGGGCGCAACGATCAAGGCCGGGGCGCAAAACTGCCACTTTGAAATCAAGGGGGCCTACACGGGGGAGGTGAGTGTTGAGTTTCTTAAAGAGCTGTCCTGCGAGTATGTCATCATAGGACACTCAGAGCGGCGTCAGTATTTTAAAGAGGACAACAAGTTCCTCAATAAAAAACTCCACTGTGCCATTGAGGCCAAACTGATCCCCATTTACTGCATTGGCGAGCTCGAAAGCGAGCGCGAGTCAGGCGATACTTTTAATGTCATTGCGAGGCAGATGCAGGAGGGCCTTGCCGGTCTCGCCAAGGATCAAATAGGGGAGATGGTGTTTGCCTACGAACCTGTCTGGGCAATTGGGACCGGAAAAACAGCCACCCCCGAGATCGCGCAGGAGGTTCATGCGTTTATACGCAAATGGATTGCGACAAATTTTGGGACGCTGTATGCCGAGTTGCCCCGTATTCTTTATGGTGGCTCAGTCACTCCTGACAACGCCGGCGCGCTGATCGCGCAGCGCGATATCGACGGCGCCCTTGTGGGAGGGGCCTCGTTAAGTGCCTCCAATTTTTTAAAGATCATATCGGTTTGCCGGTAATAAACCGCAATTTTTTTGTTGTGATTCGTTGCCGTGTGGTTTAACTGGCTGGTGTTCTTTTTTATAAGGACGCTGGTGCTGTGGTTGTTTATGATTTCGTTAGTACATTTAATTGTTACAACCATAAGTAATTTCTAACTTTTGCCAAGCACTGCTGTACTTGGCAAAAGTTGAATTACTATACAAGACGGTGTGTTAAAGACAGAGGTTTTTTTATGGGAAATTTTTTGCTGGCCTTTGAGCCTGTGTTGTTTGTTTTTCATTTTATAACGGCTGTGATGTTGATCCTTATGATTTTGCTGCAGTCGGGAAAAGGCTCCGATATTGGCACAGCCTTTGGTGCCGCCGGTTCACAAAGTCTCTTTGGTGCCAGGGGCGCGGCATCCCTCCTCAGTAAAATAACAACGGGGTGTGCCATTTTTTTTCTTGTGACCAGCCTGTCGCTTGCCGCCATCTCCAAGACAACGGCGGCTGTGGGGGCAGAACAATCTATGGTCAAGAAACAATTGACTGAAGGTGCAACAGAAAATAAAGAGGGGACGCAGACTAGGGATTATAACGACGAGGGCGGGATTCCGGTGGAGTGATGTTGGTTGTTTTTTTTTGGAAGAGAGATAATTGAAAATAGAGAATAGAGAATAGAGAGTTGAAAATAGATAATTGAAAATAGAAAATAGAGGAAAATTTTGCTGCGCAAAATTTTGCCCTGGTGGTGGAATTTGGTAGACACATACGCTTGAGGGGCGTACGGGGAAACCCATGCCGGTTCGAGTCCGGCCCAGGGCACAAAAATCCCGCGATGCGGGATTTTTTATTTTGTGGCATATCTCATCTCCCAAACCTGCGAAAGCAGGTTTTTTTTGGCAAAAGCAGTCGCGAGGTTTTTTCAAGATTGACCCATAAACCATCTACCATACCCATCTACCAAACCTGCGGAGCAGGTTTTTCGCCTGCGAGAGCAGGTTTTAGCCGAATGGGTGACTTATATGATGTCTTTGATGCAGATATATCCGGGCTTAAACCGGAGCAGGGTGTTGTTGGGGGGCAAATTTTAAAATCAGCATAACTTTTAAAGTCATCATATCATTTTGGCGTCAATGCCGCTGAGACATTTCTTATAATCCCGCTATTTCGCGTCAGGCCTTTCATGTTAACGACAGATGACATTCATTGTGTTTTTGACAGACTGTTTTTTCTTGGGCGTAATAATCAAAAAGTTTTTTTATTTTTTTTTAAAGAACTCTTTTGTTTATTATGGCTTGCATCTCAACACTTACCCGTATCGCGACAGAGGAACCTGATGACACACCCGCGCCAGGTTGCCGGGATATTACCCCGCCTCAAAAAAAGATGGACGCGGGAGATCAAGGTATAGCAATACTTGGCGGTTCGCCTGCCTTTGATGGGTCGGGGCGGGACAGATTTGTGGAACATTTTGCATCGCCGCACACAGGGGTTGTGCAGGCTGGAGAGGGAACGGCCCTGTACCGTAAATGCGCGTTATTCAACGATGCGCCCTGTTCAAGGCCCACCAGACAGCAACCCGTGATTGTTGTTGACCTTGATGGACTCCACGTTCATCACAACAGGGATATTGAAAAGACTGTTCAACATATTAACGTGATCAGGGACCAGGGCTATGAAGTGATCGCGATGACACATGCGCGCACTCCTGCGGAATATCAAAACGCTGTAAGTCAATTTGGATCTTTTGGTGTAAGGGTTCTGGATAACGATTATCATGACTCATACTACAACAGATACGGCGCCGGCTTTGGGGAGACGCAGATCGAAAAACTCAAACGCCTCAAGTTTGAGGACAGTCTGCCCATTGTAGGCGTGGTGACGCGGCCCCCTAAGAGACCTGCTGAATATGCCCGGGCAGGGATCAGTGTTATTTCATTCACAGAAAATCTGGGTGCCCATAAAGAGGGACTGATCAGGTCCTCTCAGGAAATGATTAAAACCAGATCTGCCCCAGGTTTTAATCCGCACGAATACTTGTGGGACGGGCTGACAAGCTCTCGGGAGATTTTGGGCAATGCCATCGAATTCATGACAGAGAACGAAAAGATTCGAGAGGGCATGTTTAGGGTGATCAACAACGCAAGGACCTTTATTCTTGTGGCCAATTACGCCCTGTCTGAAGATCGCTGGGGGAAAAAACTGATCGACCTTCTTATCAAAAAGGCCTCTGCCGGTGTCAGGGTTAAAATAATCCTGGACAGTGCGATGGTAGAAATTGGTTTTCTTGGTGAAGAGGGGGTCGACAGACTCACTCAAGAAACAATTAAAAAAATGAGGGCGGCCGGGATTGAAATCAGGCTTCATACAACAGATCATTACCCCGACAGCGATCTCCCCCTCTTTGGTCTTGCCACACAATGGCACAGAAAAATTGTCATGGCTGACGAAGAAGAAGGCCAGGTGAGTGTGCACTGTGGCGGCGGTGTGTTGAGTGGAACCTCATTGTCCAACGACCGCACGGAGCAGTCTGCGCTGGAGAGCCTGCTGGTCCAGCGTTGGACGGGACAGGGTGCCTTTAAAGATTACTTTGCCATGATCAGGGGACCGGTGGCGGGTGTCGCCTATGAGGAATTCAGGGAGAGTTGGGTCGAATACGGCGGCAGTCCTGATGATCTCCCCTTTATCGGGCCACAGCGCTCATACAGTCAGGACGCATCGCTTCGTTATGTCTATCACGATCCCTATAATGATCAGAACACCCTTAATGTTATCTTGTTGCTTCTCAATGACAGAAGGGCAGGCGAGGTCACACTGGTCAACTCTTTTGCCCCGACGGGTCGTATCGTCAGCGCGATGATGGCTGCGGCACAGAAGGGAAAAAAAATCCGTTACGTGATCTCGCAGATGCATCCCCTGTTAGACAGTGACCGCGATGCGGTGTTGGAACAGATTCTTGCCGCGGGCATAGAGGTGTATGTGGTACGCGGAAAGGTTCATGCCAAGGTTTATGCCAATGATTTTAACATAGCGTTTGGCAGCCACAATCTGGATTATCACTCTCTCAGCGACGCCGAGGAACTGGTGGTGTTAAACAAAAAAAGCGCCGAGGCCAAGCCGCTTGTTGCCGATATAGAAAAAATGATCACAGAGGCCTACCCGTTGCACCTTGATTACAGAAACGGTGTGCGTGGTGATCCTCTTGTCGCTGTTTTTTATGAGGCAACAAGTTCAACGGCCCCCGTTAATCTGCCTCTTGATGATGAGGGCCGCGAAAAACGTGACAGGGGTGTTCTTTCCATGATTGCCAGTTTGCCCGTTGATGTGGCGCGGGTTTTGACCAAGGTTGGCACTGGGGTTTTGAGGGATGCTGCTCAGGGGCATCAGCGTGTTGACAGGGCGGTCAGTCTCAATTTAATATATAGGAATTTCAAAGTTGACAGAGCGCGGGTGCATACCTCGCATGACGAGGAAACTCAACCGCGTCAAAGTCAAGTTAGTAACTTGCCACCGAGTCTTGTGCCGTATGCGGGACTCTCTCTGGCGATGGGACAGGACCCCCATGGTTTTCTCTACGGGGCTTCGACCTCGCCGCTTGCAGCCTCTCTCGTCTCACCCGCCCTCAGGCTTAAAGGCGCGATAGAGATGAGCGCGCAGGAGATGATCCTGTCCATTGGCGAGAGACTGCAGACGGTGATCCCCTACGCGCCCTTGTCATGGCTGCAGTTGCGGGCGGGCGTGGCCTTCTCCCAGTCTGTCTTTCTCCCGTTTGATGACGATCACAAACCGGCCCTCTCCTTCACGGGAGAAGGGTACCTCAAGGCCAACACACCTTATGGTGGCGCAGAGGTTTCACTTTCTTCAACACTTGCCACCGCAGGGATCACCCATAACCCGCACTTTGGTTTGTCACGGGGATGGTTTAGTCCTGCTGCCCCGTTAAAGATGGGGGCAAGTCTTTTTACACCCGATATCTCATGGGGCGATCACACGCTGACGTTGGAGGCCTTCGGGGATTATGATACAAGGGCTGTCGGCGTGGGCGGGACAGCGCGATTAAACATCTATCACGCATATCCCAGGGCAGAAAAATTTAATGTGGGGCTGACCTATCTGCACACAGAGGGCGAACAACACGGGGTGAAAAATAAGGATGCTGTTTCTGTTGGGGTTGGGGTGCGGTTCTGACAATGATTCTCCCTCCGTTCAATGCGCTATTTTCAATGTTTTCCACCATAGAACTCAAAATTTAATGTCGAATTAAAGAGCAAACCTTGATTCCGCGACTCAAAACCACAAAAATCAGAGCAAACACAGGACTGGTGCTCGTTTAAGGCAATTGCTCGACCTGCTGTTTGTTCACCAGTTTTAAAATGGTGATTTTGATGTACATGT
>JADGCS010000078.1 GCA_015228875.1 Deltaproteobacteria bacterium
GCTGTTCCCGCTGTAGAAACAAAGACCGCTTTATACCTGTTGCCATCAATGCCATCGCAGTTTGAGTCGATCGCCTGCGGGTCAGGTAGATCAGGGCTAAGCTGGTTGATTTTAAAATCAGTTGGCCCGCAATCGCAGACATCACCAAAACCATCACCATCGGTGTCTGTTTGCAAAACATTGTAAAGGGTGGCGCAGTTATCCTTTGAATCATCAAATCCATCTCCATCAGTATCAGAGAGCAGGCGATTGGTAATAAAGCCGTCATCTCCTATAACTTCTTCTTCGGTATCAGCCACACCATCATTGTCATCGTCGAGATCACAATCATCACCCATGCTGTCGCCATCGTTGTTGGCCTGTCCGGGGTTTGACAGCAACGGACAATTATCAACCTTGTCTTTTACCCCGTCACCATCGGTATCTGGTAACAAGGGATTAGTCCCCTGCTTGATTTCAATCACATCATTTATCCCATCATTATCGTCGTCTGCATCCGCGTTATCACCAATGCCATCCCCGTCATTGTCGTTGCACTCGCCCGCGTTGTTTGGAAACATATCATCACCATCAAGACACGCATCACCATCGGTATCCTGCTTAAGTTCATTTGTCCCTTTTTGGGCCTCTTGAGAGTTGGTAAGCCCATCGCCATCTTTATCAGGATCGCAGGCATCCCCCAACCCATCACCGTCTGTATCTGTCTGGCTGGCATTTTCTGCCACAGGGCAATTATCCTTGCCATCAAGCACACCGTCGTAATCAGAATCACTGTTTAGGGGATTTGTACCGGCTGATTTTTCTGCCTGATTTGAAAGACCGTCATTGTCTGTATCATTGTCCTGTCCATCTGGCAGGCCGTCTGCATCTATATCGTAGGATTCGCTGGCGTTGATTGGAAAAGCGTCAATGCTGTCGGAGATACCATCACCATCTGTATCGGTATTATTGGGATCTGTGCCAAAAACAATTTCATCATAATTGAAAACCCCATCCCCATCGTCATCAAAGGCTTCGGCGGTCCACTGATCTATGTTGGCCTCTACTGTTGTTTCGTTACCGCTGATGGTAATGGTTTGTGTAATATTCATCAACCCAAGTGATGTACTGACAGCTAATGCAGGATCATTGCTTACAAGCCTGATTTGAAGCGTGTATGCGCCATCGAGAATATTATCGATCCGGCTGTAATACAAATCCTCATCGGCATTGTAGCTTGCAAGTTCGGCGGGGCCAAAGGCACTCTCCCCTGATTCTAAAGTGGTGCCCTGATATAATACGGCCTGATATGAGAGTTCATCTTTATCAACACCACCAAGGTCTTGCGGCTCGGTTATTTTAACAATCAACAACCGTTGTTGTGCTGTTACTGTCCCTGAGCTGGATCCACAGCCAATAATGGTGCACAAAAATATTATGGTCATGATGGTTTTAATAATCTTCATTATTCCCCCGATGATTGAACAATCTTTTCAAAATACAGGTTGAGTGATGAATTTTTGATACTGCCAATAGAATCAAAACTCCCCAGATAGGCCCCACTTGTAGTAATAAGCGGCTTGTTGGTGCTTGCATTAATGGCGTTGACCGCTATTTGTGTTTTTTCGTGAGTCTCTCGATCAATAACAGTAAGTGTGTGCAGACCCCTTGACAACGCCTGAATAAAAACGGGCTTGACGACAGCACCAGTTGCAGGACTGACAGAAAAATTGATTGCGCCTGAGACAATATCTTCAAGGACCAGCGGTTCACCGGTTCCAACAGCATCGGTGAGTTCAACGTCCATCTCACCCGTGGCAAATATTTTTGGAATAAATCGTTCGAGCTTTATTGTGGCACCATCTTTTACGTTGGCAAAGATTGGGACATGATGAACAGTAATTTGCGCCGTCGCTGTCTTGCCACCCACAATGGTAACAGGTTCAGAGACCCCGCGCTTTATTGTGTATCCATTGTAATTGATGGCCTCTGCCTTAACACTTACATCTTCGCCTGTGGGCAAATCGTTTATTTCAATTGTTGAAACATCCGATGGAAAATAACTTACACGCGGCGTCTTGAATCCATCGCCAGATATGGTGATCTTGAATTTGTCGATCTGACCGTGATCGATATCAGGATCAAAATCACCACCTGTTTCACCTTTAAACACAAGACGCAACTGCGGGATACTGTCCCCCTGCTTTTCGGCACCACATGAAAAAATCGCCAAAACCACACAAAGGCCAAAAATAATTTTTAAAAACCGTGTCATCAAAAGCCCCCCATATCAATAGAGACAGACCCTGTGGCCGGCACGGTACCACCCCCCGATGCCCCTGATGTTTGTGTCAGGCCAAGTACAATCCCCGTAAGGACAAGACCACCCAACACACCCCAAAATACGGGGTTTTTGGTGAGCTGTTTTTTTGGCCTGTCTGAGAGTCTTAATGACTTGTAGGTCGCTCCGTCGTAATCAGATTGATAGAGCTTACCTGCGGGCTTAACGACTTGTGTGTCTATCCTTGATAAATAGTATGACAAGAGGCTTGGAGCGGATGTTTTAAAATCACGAATGGCCTTTTTGTAATCAATTTTTTTAAACGGTTGATGATAGGTGCCATCAATAACCTGAATGGAGCTGTGGTAACCGCTTAAATCTTTATAAAGACTGTGTACAATCGTTTTTTGGGTGGCGGCAAAAGATGATAGCGTGTCGGCAACAACCAGCCCGTCTACGGATGTTGGCACCCCTCTGCTATTAACAACGTCACGATCAACACCCTGCCATGGCAGTACTACTGCAACTGTCACAGGGCGATCAGAGATATTAATTGTTCTGCTCACTGTTTTGCGTCCGTTTGATGCAAGCGTGATCTTGTATCTCCCCTGAGAGAGCGCAAACATTGACGGCGTTACCCCCCTGTAAATGCCGTCTACAAAGACCTGCACGCCGACAGGCTTTGAATCAACATTCACCGTGCCATGAGTAGACCTTGAGCTCAAACCACGCACAAATTTTTTAAATGACTCAGGGCACCCTGTAACATCGGGGGGACTGCCTTTTAACATCAAGAGTCTTGCAACCTCATCTGCGGCCCTCTGTGTTTGCGATGATTTAAAATAAATCAGCGCCTTCATGAGCAGGGTTGTCTCCATCAAATCAGAAAACGCCTTTGAGTAATTGGGGCTCAAGAGAATTTGTTTTTGCACATCATCAAGCACCAAAAGCGCCTGCAGGGCATTGTTACTGATTAAAAACGCCTGTCTTGCACTGTCCAGTGACTTGTATATCTTTTCGTCCTGCAGACTGCGATAATGCAAATCTGGTCGTGTCTTAATCACCTGTTCAATAATCTTTGGATCAATAACCTCAACATCACTGCCGAGTTTAAGTCCCAGTGCGTTCACAAATTCCTGATTAATGGTATCAACCCCCGCATCACCAGACGGATAGGCCACCAGCGCGACCGTTGTTTTTGTTTGGGCCTTTGCTGTGACTGGCGACGGGATTGCAAATAAAATAATCAATATCAGACTGACGCATCGGTATGTGGCTCTTATCATTCCATCCTGTTAAGCACGCGACGTGCCAAATCTTATAAAAATAATTCCACAAACATATCGCTCTGTTGTGATTGTTTACTGACAGGTTAAGGTTGGGTGTTATGAATAGCAGACAGCCGACTGTTTGGAATCACAAACATGTGTAAGACAAAGACCACATCATTTATCAGGATTTTATAAAGGGTGGGATCTTATCAACCACACCAGTAATCCACGGCATATCGCCAAAATCGGCCGCATCGTAGCCTGTGGACAGATAGATTCTATCAAAGCCTTTTTTCTTGATGTCTTTTGCAATCAACTCACCCCTGTTATTGTCCCCAAGGTCTGAGTCTATATAAACAGGGATGTCCTTGTTGATGTGGGCGCAGTCTTTAAAAAAATCAGTGATCTTGCTATACGACAATATTTTTTTATTGTTGAGTATTGCGGCAGAGGCCCATGTCTCATGCACGATGGGATCATTGTCGATCACAATAAAATCGGCATCATCGTTGGTTTTGGACCTCTCTGTTTTTTGGATTGCGGGGTTGATGGGCACAAACCCCGCAAGATTTTTTGGCAACAATTTAACTTTAAGCCGTGCACATTCGTCTCGGACACGGGGCTCTTCAAAGCGGCTGGTCACCAGTATTGACCTTGAGGCAATGCCCAGCTCTTTAATCACCTGCAGACCGTTTTTGTCACTGCCGATAAATTCAAAATCACACAGATAAAAAAAGGCCTTGGGATGTTTTTGTTTTTTAAACCAGGTTATCATTTCATCAGGTGACATCAAATGAATTACCCTCTCTTGTTTGATACCGGACGAGATTAATCTGTCCTGCCACACACGATGAATTGAATTGTCATCATCAAGCACAACAATTCTGGTTTTATTTTTTATGACAATAAACGGGACAAACCAGTCTGGTTCTTTATTTTTGGGTAACTGGATTGTAACTGTTGTCCCTCTATTGACTGTAGACTCGATCTCAAGCTGTCCACCCCATGACTCAACACTCTTTTTTGCATGATAAAGCCCAAGGCCAGAGCCACCTTCTTTGTTGTGTGTTTCACCATTTTTGGTAAGACGCGGCAACACATCGGCGGGGATTCCTTTTCCATCATCTTTAATTGTGATCTCAATATATCGGTCGCCTGCCTTACCAAGGCCAATGATCACATTGCCCAAATCCCCCACGGCCTCTACAGCATTATTGACAAGGTTGGACAGGACGCGCTTAAACTCAATCCCCTGCACACTTGCAAAGAGGCCGTAAGAATCCTGATTGAGTCTTGACTCGATATTGATTCCCCTTAAGTTAAGATATTGGATTCTCTTTTCTGATAACAGCGCATCAATAAGTCCCGAAAGAAGCTGAACAGAATGGGTCTCTGCCAACTCGTCGTTTTGCGATGGGTCGTTTGACTCAACTGTGTTTTTTGCCACAAGATCGCGGGTGATATCATCAATTCTTTGCACAGCCCCCCTGATCTGGATGCGCTTTTCTTCGGGCAAGGTCGACAGACCGTGCAGAATAACATTAAGGGCCGAAAGCGGTGATCGTATATCATGGGCAACCTGCGAGGCTAGTCTTGCAATGACCGCGCTCTTTTCGAGCGTGGCAATCTGGCCCGTTTTTTCGACAATATTTTTGCACAGGTCTTTTATGGCGAGATCAATGGATGTTATTTCTTTGCAGTCTGCACAATCCTGATTTGGCGTGTCGTATTGTTCAACAAAGGACCCGCTTGATATTTTATTAAACAGGTTTTCTAATGGCACAATAATAGACCTGTTTAAGATATTTGTGTAATACCAGTAAAACAGATAAACAAAAAGCCCACCCAGAATTAAAAGACCAAACAACCATAATAACCGGCTCACCAGAATGGATTTGAGCGAGATGCTGTAAATAACATACCCATAGTCACTGTCAGCATACGAAATCTTGTAGACATAGCTTAATAATTTGTGCCCTGGTCTTGTTTTGCTGAAAAAAAATCTGATCTGTTGGTCATTCTCGTTGAGTTCATCAAACACAAGCTTAAGTGACTCATCATCACCCATGAGCCGCACAGTCAACAACTGAGACCAGTTTTTGTCGATCAGCCCCTTGGCTGTTTCTTTTTGTGAATCCAAAGATTGTACAATATTGACATAGCTCGCACCAAAAAAAAGCAGAAAGATTATTACGCAGGTGATAACCTGTAGTTTGTAATAATTTTGGCGAAATATGCTGTTGATGGACCTGCTCATAGGTTTTTGATTTTTTTAAGATCACCGTCCTGCAAGCACCACGTACTTGTCGTCCTCTTTGTTCCATTTTGTCTTGAGATAATGACCCTGCAATCTGGATGGAAACCAGACATCAACGTCAATCCCCTTTTCTAAAAAATATTTTTTAATGACTTCTGGGCCACACCACGTCATCACCTTTTCTCCGGCGGCCCTTATCCTTTCAAGCACGGCCCTGTTTGCGGGGTTTTGTGGGTAGGTGTCAGAGATCATATCAAAACCAAATGAAGGCTGTGTGTGATAATAATTAAATGCCATGTCAAAAAAACCTTTAAAGTGGTCAAGACTAAAATACATAAAATACCCCTCTCCCAAAAAAAGGGTCGGTAACGAGGGATCTGTTGCCAAAAGAATCTGCTTAAACTGCTCTATCGCTTCGCCCTCTGGGGTAATAAAATCAGGTACAGAAAGGTGGTGCCTTGTAAGGACGTCCCGTTTGTGTGCCACCATCTCGTGCGTATCAACCTCAAGGTGCCTTTGCCATAGACCGGCATGCCTTTGAAATTTTGTGTCGAATCCGGAACCAAGAATCACAGCCTGTCTGTGCGTCTTTGCCCTTTCAACATAATAATCTTCGAGCACACGGTGGCGCATCAGGACATAATGAACCGCATCATCACTGCGACGTGCAATATTCATGTATTCGGCGGTCACAAAATGACTGGCCAGATTGTCCAAAACAAGGGGATTGCCCTGTTCAAAGGCCAGGGCCCGTCTGGCCGTTAACACCTGTGCGGTATGTGATAACATATGATCTCCTGTCGTCAGCGCGTAACAACAAATTGTTTGTATGGAACAAACCCGTTTTTGTCTGCCTTGATTATACTGTAACGCCTCTCGGTACAAAAATCATCACGAAGGCAAATCGTATCATTGATGTGTCCCTTAATCAAAGGCGCCAAAGTCAGCACCTTTTGCAGTTTTTTTCTGGTCAGATTATCTGGAATCGAATTGATCGACTCAAACAAAAACAGCAACCCGTCATATATATTCATCGCGAGTGGTGAAAATGTCACCCCATACTCATCGCTTAACCTTTTAGAAAATAGTTTTTGCCTTGGGGACAGGTAATACCGCGAGGGATACCGCACTTCGAAGGCTGTAAATTCCAGATTCTGTGTAATAAGTTGAAAGGCCTTGCCGTTTGTTTCGCCCCAGGATTCCCCACCTGCAAAGATCCCCTTAAAACCCTTTTGAGTGATCTCTCTCACCAGATGGCCCGAAAAAACACCAAATAGCGGCAAAAAAACAACATCCGGCCCGTACTCAACGACCTCTCCAGCAACCCTGGCAAGATCTTTTGTGTCGTCAAGCACCTTAATGAGCTTGAATTTACTTTTTGATAATTCGGGCATCGATTCAAAAAGTCCGCGTGAATAAGGATCGTTCCATGCCACAACGGCAAGAGGCCTTTTGGCCTGTAAGTGTTCATCTATAAATATTGCCAGGGCCCTGCCCTCTACAACTGTTGTATCAGACAACAGCAATAAATTGGGATAATAGGCGCGCAGGGGGTTTGCCGATGCACAGGGACTAATCACCGTGTAGTCTGTACCCTTGAGCAGAGGCGCCGCAATTGAGGCATGACCGCTGGTTGCAAGCCCAAGGCCTGCCACCGTCTCACCCTTGATGGCCTCGTCAAGGGCACGTCTTGCATCTATTAATTTTTCTCCAAAGAAATATTTTTTAATCTGTATGTTGTAATATTTTTTTCCTGATTTAAGACGCCAGTCCTTTTCGGCCATACTGAGTGCTGCGTTGACGAGCTTGTCCCTGTAAGGCATGTTATGAATCCCCGGCTTGACCTCGTTGTCAATAAAACCAATGCTGATCAGTCTTTGCTGGTCTTTAGCCTGCACAACATTTGTTATGGTTACAACAAACAAAACAAGGGATATGATTGTGACAGCGCCTTTTAACATCTTGTAAAATTACGGTTTAAGGTGTTTGTCCGTTCTTTCTAAAAATCGCACTCAGCTCGTTGATCAAGCTTCTTATATTGTCGTAACTTTTAACAGCAACATCATGCATCTTAACGACCTCTGCCTCATTGAGATATTTTTTTGACTGGTAAAGATAGGTCCCAATATAACTCATCTCGCTCCTGATGCTGTGCAGGATTTTTTTTTCTGCATTGATATCGTTGTCTTGTTTCATGCGCTTTTTAAAAAACACCTGTTGGTGTCTGTCTAAAAAATATCCAACAGACTCTAATTGATGGTGTTTTGTACGTCCTGTTTTTTAAGTATTTCGTACAACGTGTACCTTGATATCCCCAAAGCCTTTGCGGCCGCTGATTTGTTGCCTTCTTTTTCTCTGATAATGCGTTTGATATATTTTTCTTCTACCTCTTTTCTAAATAAAAAAAGCGGCAGATTGGTTTTGTTTGTAAACTGTTCAATATATTCATTGGGTGAAATCTTTGGCACCTCATGATGATGGTCTTTGTTTACCTTAACAAAACCATCGGGCAGATCAGAGAGTTCAATAACCTCGCCACTACACATAATCACAAGGCCCTTGATCAGGTTTTTTAATTCGCGGATATTGCCCGGCCAATCATACGATAAAAGGGCCTTCATGGCATCGGTTGAAAAGCTCTTTTTTTTAGTCCCCTTGTGTTCCAGACAATACTTGCTCATAAACTGGTTGATCATCTCATGAATGTCATCAATCCTGTCTCTTAAAGGTGGGATCGTAATTGAGATAACATTCAACCGATGATACAGGTCTCCCCTGAATCTGTTTTTTTTGATTTGCTCTTCGAGGTTGACATTAGAGGTTGCAATCACCCTAAAACTGACCTTGATGGGTTTAATGCTCCCCAGTCTGTAAAATTCCTTTGTCTCCAAAGCCCTTAATATCTTGGCCTGCAGGTCCATTTTCATCGAATTGATTTCATCAAGAAGAATATCGCCCTTGTCAGCGAGTTCAAACTTTCCGATCTTTCTCACGATAGCCCCTGTAAAGGCCCCTTTTTCGTGGCCAAAGAGTTCGGATTCGAGCATCTGGTCGGGGATTGCGGCGCAGTTAACCGCAATAAAAGGACGCCTGGGCTGTTCTTCAATGGAATGAATGTACCGTGCCAAAACCTCTTTACCCGTCCCGCTCTCACCGTTAATCAAAACATTGGCATTACTGCCTTTAAGCCTGTTGGCCTTAGAAAGTATGGCATCAAACGACTTGGGATTTTTGAGAGACAAATTTTTGTTAAGCTTGGAATTGTAATCCTGCAACAGGGCATCATACTTGTCCTTTATGTCCTTGCGGCTGAGGGTTTTGTTAATATAGGCAATCAACTCTTCGGGAAAAGTGTCCTTGGTCAAATAATCCGCAGCCCCGTGTCTAATGGCCTCAACAATGTTTTTTGGATCTTTATGCCCCGAGAGCATCACCACCTCGATCGAGGGGTATTTTTCTTTAATCAGCTTAAGGGCCTCAATCCCGTTAAGGTCTTTCATTTCAACATCAAGCAAAACAAGATCGATCTCGGTGCTTTTTAGTGTGGCCATTGCCCAGTCAAAATTATCAACAGCAATCACGTTGTAATGCGTCTTAAGATAAGATTTAAGGTTATCCAAAAAACGGTTGTCATCATCGAGACACAATATATTATAAGACATGATGTGGTCCTTTTCGTTAAATTTGTCTTTGAAAAGAGCAATTTTTGTACCAAAAAATGTAATATTAACCCTTTGTAAAATCAGTAGTTGGGTGTCTCAAAAATGATGTGTTATTTATTACAAACACCCATTGTGTAAAATACCAAACAGGTTGTTTGGTGTGGCTAACAGATTTGATTTGAAGTTCAAGAAAAAAGTTTTAGGGGGGCAGGACAGTCTCTCCATCAACAAATAGAAACTAAAAAAATAACTTCGGACACTTAACCCCTCGAAATTTATTAAAAAATAACGACAAAAAAAACAAAATAATCCGCAACCCAACCATAAATATTGCGATACATTAATTGATAAAACCGCCCGGATTACGTATCGGGCAAATCAACCCAATAAACCATGAATTTCAGACCCGCAAAACGCATCCTCTATTATATTTGCGTCTTTTTTATTTTAACCACACCTTTAACGGCCCATGCAAAACCATCCAAACCCATTTTGCTTTTTCCCACACACAGCCGCACCCAGCCCGTTAAAGTCCCCTTTAAAAAACCCTGCCCCAACAAGTGGGATCAATGGGGACGGCTAGGTGGAACAGGTAATCTCTTTGGTCGCAACGCGCTAAAGTACAACGACTGCGATGGAGATGGGGTTGACTCTATCGGTCAGGGCGGGACTGATTGCAGGGACAATGATGCCAGTGTTCATCCCGGTGCAGTAGAAATCCCCTACGATGGCAAAGACAACGACTGTGTGGGTGGCGATTTGACTGATGTGGACGGTGATGGGTTTGATGCTGTTGTAATTGGCGGCACCGATTGCGATGATAACAACCCTGCAATAAATCCTTCTGCGATTGAGGTCTGCGATAATATTGATAACGATTGTACCGGCGGGATTGATAATGGGATTGCACCTATCCCCGCAGACAACACGCAAGGGCTTTGCATCTCTAATATAAAGGTTTGTCAGGGTGGTAATTTTGTAAATGAAACGAGTAATTATGTTCCTGCTTCTGAGATTTGTGATGGCATGGATAACGACTGCGCAGGCGGTGTTGACAATGGTTTAGCTGACCGCCCTGCAGACAATACAAAAGGCCTGTGCGCGGGTAACAAGCTACAATGCAATGGCGTAGCGGGCTGGCAACCAAAGACATCCAACTACATTCCCACAGATGAAATTTGTGATAATAAAGACAACAACTGCAACAACGCTGTTGATGAAGGCAGTCTCAATATCCCCGCCATTAACACGCAGGGGCTGTGTTCGGCCAACATCAGGGTTTGTAGCGATGGAACATTTGTTGACTCGGCTACAAATTATATTTCAACCACTGAGATTTGTGATGGGCTCGATAACGATTGTGCGGGCGGTGTTGACAACGGTTTAGCCAATCGCCCTGCAAGCAACACCCAGGGCGCATGTGCTGGCAACACAGAAACATGCTCCGGCACATCAGGCTGGCAGCCGCTTGCAGGTAATTACACCCCAACAACAGAAATCTGCGATGGTGTTGATAATGATTGCGCGGGTGGAATTGATAATGGATTGGCAGATAGACTAACAGCTAATCAGCAAGGCGCCTGCTCTGGCGATATGGAATCTTGCGAATGGTCCTCTGGGTGGCAACCAAAGCCAACAAATCACATCAAAACAGCAGAGGTCTGTGATGGTGCAGATAATGACTGTGCTAATGGTGTTGATGACGGCTTAGCTGACAGGGCCGCCACTAATGTAGAGGGAGAATGTTCCAATAATAAAGAAACCTGCGCGGGTGCAGATGGATGGCAACCACTTGCAGGCAATTACACACCTGTAGCAGAAGTCTGCGATGGCCTCGATAACGATTGCACAGACGGCATTGACAACGGCCTCGCAGATAGGCCCACCTCAAATCAAAATGGTGAGTGTGCAGGAAACCTCGAACACTGCGAGGGTGTAGCGGGTTATCAACCCAAAGCAACCAATTATATTCCAACAGATGAAGTCTGTGATGGGTTGGATAATGATTGTGCTGACGGCATTGATGAGGGCCTGCCGCTTTACACATGGTACAAGGATGCTGATAGCGATAATTATGGCAACCCGGATATGTCAGTAACAAACTGCCATTCAACCTATCCAACCTATGTTTCCAATTCAACAGACTGCAACGACGCAGATGCCTCAATCAATCCCGGGGTTGCAGAAATCTGCAACGACCACATTGACAATAATTGCAGTCACGATGGTTCACCTGAGTGTTATTTGAGGGGACATTACCTGCTTGCGGACGCGCCTTTTCAGGGGTCGGCTACAACCAATAATGCAAGGGATGGGTCGGCGCTAGGCTCGGCTGATATCAACGGCGATGGTTATGATGAATTATTAGTAGGGGCACCTCAATTTGCAGGGACTTCTGGTGGTGGTGTTTATGTATTGTATGGGGGGCCTGATGGATTATCGACCACCGGTTATAAGTATATGCGGGGTGTGGCCAATGGGGACTTTGCTGGTTACTCTGTTGCGGGTGTTGGTGATCTTGATGGGGATGGAAAAGATGAGGTTGTTGTTGGTGCGAGTGATGAATCTACCAATGCAACTGATGCCGGGGCCGCATATTTGGTAAATGGTTTAGATGTAGTAACAAACTCATTAGATAATATTGCTACATCAACTATGTATGGCGTTGATACCCTAGAGGGTGTTGGGTTTAGTGTTACAGGTGGTGGTGATGTTAACCATGATGGTGTGCCTGATTTTTTAATTGGTGCCCCGGGATATGATAATTTTAGCAATTGTGCACATGGTGCGGGGTATCTCATTTATGGTCCTATCTCATCGGATATCAATTTGATCACCAATGCAGATGTAAGGATATTAGGTGCTGGTCCATGTGATGAAACAGGGGTGGGTCTTTCTATTGGTAATATTAATGGTGATCTGTACGACGATTTGATTATTGGATCACCAAATGCCAATGCAAGCGGTGAAGGTCGCGTTGATGTCTTTTATGGGCCTGTTACTTCTGGTGTTACGAATACAAATACTAGCAATGTTAGAATTAACGGTGAACCAGAAAGCAATGTACAGTTTGGTGCGGCAGTATCAATTGATGGTGATTTGAATAATGATGGTTTCAACGATATTGTGGCGTGCGATACATATGAAAGCAGTCTGACCACAGTCAATGGTGCTTGTTATGTTTTTAGGGGATCATCAACCCTCTCGGGCACTCTGACGGCCGGAATAGATCAGGACACAATAATTAAAGGCACGGGCGCCGGTATGTGGTTTGGTATTGCTGTTAAAACAGGTGATTTTAACGGTGATGGAATTGATGATCTCCTTGTTGGTGCTAATGGAGGCGAAGCCGCCGGATACGATAATCACTCATTCATCGGCGGCGCCTATCTTTTTTATGGTCCAATCTCTGCGCCCAATTTAACAGCATCAGAGGCAGATGCCTTTTTCGAGGGAGAGCATCAAGCTGATCTCCCTGGTTCTGAAGTTGGTGTGGGCGACTATAACGGGGATGGGATTGATGATATCTCGGTGGGAGCACCTTATTATGATGGGGTCACCGTAGTTGATAAGGGGCGTGATTATACCTATTATGGATCAGGTGAATGACAGCTACCAACTCAATGTCTACCTAATTCACACACTTCATCAACATCGCCGTTACAGTCATTATCCATGCCATCGCAAATTTCAGTATTGCCTGGGAATGCACTACCCTCCCCATCATCACAATCCGTACTATTAGAAACATAACCCACCGGTTGTCTGCAATTTACAGTAGAATCAGCAACAGCACCGTAACCGTCCCCGTCAGCATCATGGTACCATGTAAGGGCCTCGATGTTTTCATCCACAAGCCCATCACAATCATTATCCAGTCCATCGCAAAGCTCAGGGGCATTGGGGTAGGTATTGGCATTATTGTCATTGCAGTCACCGCCGTCTGCAACATATCCGGCTGGTCTTTCGCATTGTATCAACTCAATATTCAAATCACCATGGCCATCACCGTCGTGGTTCAAATACCAGATCGTGTCCGGATTTAGTTCGGAGTCATTATCATTACAATCACCATTGACACCCGTGAATCCATCCCCATCATTGTCTTCTTCTTCAATCGGTGTCTCTACGATCTTGGATGTGTCCATCAGCAACAAGGCTTTAGTAGCATCAGAGCCAATCATTAAATCTTTACCTGCTAATGCCATTGAGTTGGGTTTGTAGGTTAAATTTTTTCCGGGCACCACATCGTTTAATGCCTTTGTGGCCACTACCTTTATATGCCTGCGCACCGTGCCATCACTGTTTTTGGTGTTAATGACTGATACTGTTTCGCCTGCCTCATTTAAAATATAGGAACGCGATTTATTGCTGTTAAAAGATAAGGCGATTGGTGATTCTCCGACCGATATGCTGTTCGCGCTATCCAGCTTGTAGGTAACAGTTTGGGCGTCAACATCCATTGTGATGATCCAAATTTTATTATTGGCTTTGTCAACCAGTAGCGCCTCTTTGTCGTTGATGAAGTGGATGTCTTGGAAGTCTGGTGGTTTGGAACCTGCTTCTAATGTAAGGGGTTTTGCGCCCCCAAATATAGTGCCTTCAAAAGAATTTTTATAGTTAGATGCTCTGATTCTGTAATTGCCAGCTATGTCTTGATAAGCAACAAGGGCATAACCTTTTGAGTTTATATCAAACGAAATGGTTTTAGCATGAGTTAATTGATGACCTGTATCATCAACCTCACCAGCATTAAAAATTTTAATATCACCTGATGAGTCATTCTTAGATCTGTCTTCAAAATAACTTAGGTTCGAATAGTAATATATCCAAGCCTCCACCCCACTCACCACCTCAGCCCCAAAATAAACCTTGCCATTAGAAGCGGTTTTAATTTTTGTATAGCTCTTGGCCCCCTCAACGGTCCGCGAACCAAGCACCGAACCGCCAAGGTCCAAAACATCAACGCCGTTTGATTGATCCATGACACCAAGCAGATTAGCAGAGGCATCATAGGCAAGCGCGGAACCGGTAACATCAAACGCCTTATAGCCCTCTTTATAATCCCCATTTACTCCCCAACGGTTTTTTGTCTCATCAAAGCTCATTTTAACAGCTTGGCCATTAGCAATCGTGTAAACCACATCGTCAACAACCTTTGTATCTGTTTGCTTGTCTGTCACATAAAAGACATTGTTCTGAATTTTTTCTTTAACCGCGTCTCCGATGTTACCTTCCCCATCAACCACAGCCACATACACATCTGACTTGCTCTCATCCACGAGTGGCAAAAAACATTCAAAATTTCCTGTATCCTTTACATCACAACACGAAACATCTTCTCTTGCACATACATCATCAGTAGGCGCCTGCGCATTTGCAGATGGTATAAGCAAATTCTTTGCTTTCTGGTAAATATTTTTTTCATTGCACGATAGCGTCTTTTCCAACACATTTGTGCTCACGGCAACCTTATAACCAGCGTGATATTCAGTAGCACCAAAACCCAGTACAGGAACCATGTTTTGGGTGTCCGGTGCTACGGTGAGTAGTTTGTTTGAATTGATCTCATTACTAAAAATACTGATTGGTGGCGTAGCGGGTCTTGAATCGGGATCGTTGGTGGGATTCTCAGGAATAACAGGCGAAGTGACTGGATCCGATGCAGACTCGCCCTCGTAATCAATATCCGAACCGCTTACTTCTGATGTGGCACTCGTAACAGAACTGCCCTGTACAAACAAAGCATCCGTTCCCGAAGAACACGATTGCGCCAGAAACAATACGCATATCAATTGCAAGATGAAAAATATTTTTTGAACTAAGACTCGCACACACAAATCTTATGCAAATAAAGTGCCAAATCACCCATGTTTTGTGTGTGTTAACTTGTTGAAATTATGTTTGATTATTTTATAAACAAAAACTTGCTTTTATCAAAATGACAAAATTATCATAATGATAGTCGCGCCTACCACAAACAACCACAAACAACCACTTAAACCAATTAAAACCAATTACTGAAAAACTACAGAAAAACTACGACAGGTAAATCACGTTGAACAACAAATTTGATCTTTGGTCTTAATCCAAAATTCAAACTCAGCTTTATCAAACCATGATTCTTTCTTTAAACACTCTAATTCCTTCTCAATATTTTTAAAATCAGACATGTATTTGTTTGATAAACAAATGAGGGCCTTCTCTTGTAGGTAAAATTGTTCGTACACCTTAAAATGTTCCTTACCCTTTATTATACTCAGGGCTCGTTCCAAAACAACATGAGCTTCATCAAAATCACCCTGCTTTCTTAGAATTTTTGCCAACTCAATGTGCGTTGCAATAACAATAAAGTCTTTGTTAACGCTTTTATTATCCTTAAATTTCTCTACATTATTGATAATATAATTAAAGTGGTTTTTAGAATCTTCTGGTCTGTTAAGTGCAACATAAGTCCTTGCAAGATTAAAGGCCGCAATATACGCGTTGATTTCTTCAAGAGATGTTTTTTCTGCCAGGTCAAAACTGTGCTGATAATATTCTGAGGCCTTTTTATAATCATTTCTTTTCTCTGCAATAACCCCCAATTCATTATAAACCCAAAATAACCAGTTTGGTGTCTGCCTTTCTTTTACCAGATTTATACACTCATTGAGTAGTATTTCCCCTTCATCCGTATATCCCATTTTTATTTTGATAACTCCCAATCTATATACAGTTATTGGATACAGTTCTAAATGTTGCCTATTCTTTAGTCCCTCCAATTGTTGATTAAGAGAATCAATCGCTTTTGAATACTCCCCTTTATTAAAATGAATGATTTCACGCTCAACAATTGAGTGTTTGTCCCCTTCTTTTTTGCATATTAATGCATTCCAAATCGCCCAAGCCTCCTCTGATAATTGTTCTGACTTATCGTTATTACCCATCTCTATCTCATTGATAGCCATTCTGTTCTTTAAACCTGCCGCCATCCAGCCATAATCATTATTATTACCCAAAATCGCCAGACTTTTTAGATAACACCCAGTCGATTCGCTGTATAACTTTTTGCGATAGAAACATATCCCCTTCTGTTCATAGGCTCTTGCTGTCAATATGTCCCCATCTCCCACTTTATTATTAATAATCTTATTTAAACACAATCTCGCCTCGTCATACTGCCCTTTTTCAATATAAATTTCCCCCAGCATCAAATGGGCATTGGCCATCAACTCTTTATCCACTTTATCTTTTTTTGTGATCTCCAACAAATTCTCTATGGCCTCTTCAAAGAGCAACTCCTTTCTTGTTAATTGGGCCAGTTTAAAAAGTTGCTCGCCGCTGTTATCCCCTGCCCCACGCCCCCTGAAATAAAGTATTTTCTCCTCTGACTCATTTTGCATCTCATAATAATCAGCAATCTGGTCGCAATATTCCTCTTTAACCTCTTTGGGCATCCGCTCTGTGAAAATCTCTTTATACAAGGGGTTTGAGAACACAAACCTGTCTTCGGGATCTGTTTTTAAGATCCCTTTTTCTACAAAATATTCGAGTTGTTCTTCAATCAAATGCCCACCAGTCATCTCTTTAATATCAACAAGCGTGGGCTTGTCGGTCAGCGCCATGGTGTAGATAAGATCGAGCTGGCTTTCATTTAATGTTAAAGTGTCAACCTTGCTTAAAAGATCTTTTTTTATAAAATCTGTAAAGCCCGTCGTTTTAAGTCTGCCAACCAGATCATTAAACACCCTTGATGACCACCTGCCATGTGAGTCAATTAAATAGGAGCTTGCAAAGGCGGCCTTTAAAAATTGAACAAGATAAAGTGGACACCCGTGATTTGTATATTTGTAAAGGTCATCAATTATGTTGTCTGGAATATCTTTAATGCCGATGGTGTTGTTTAAATATTCAACCAACTCCTCTTTTGTAAAATAGCTCAATTTAATAATATTTTCTTCTTCGCACGGGATTTCTTTTTGACTTGTGGTTAAAACAACAAGTATTTGCCGCTGTTTGTAGCCGTAATTTAATTTGGACAGGTGAAGTTTTTTGAGTTGTACATCATCACCAATGACAAGACAGGGGGTCTTAAGATTCTCCATCAGGGTTTTATTAAACTCATCCCAGGTTAAAATGTTAATATCAAATTTGCGTTGTGCCTCTTGTTTAAATTCACGCAACAACCTTGATTTGCCGCTCCCCCTTTCGCCCCTGATAACAAGACAAGGTGATTTTTGGTACTCTTCTGTCAGAATTCTGTCTTCATAATATTTTCTAAATTTTTTTAATTCTTCATCACGCCCGATGAGTTTGCTTCTTTCTAATAAATAACTGCGGCGGGTTTCTTGTGTTTCAATATCATAAGGTTTGTCTTTAAAAAAATTAATCTCTTTTATGACGTCTTCTGCCAGGGCAAATCTGTCATCGGGGTTTTTTTGCATCAGCCGCAGGATGATGTTGTTAAAGTAATCGGGAATATTTTTATTGACCCCTTTGGGAGGCGCCGGCGTTTCATGGAGATGTTTTAGGTGAACCTCGTCCGGATTTTTTGAATCGGCCCTAAACGGCAACCAGCGGGTCAGGGCCTCATAAAACACACACCCCAAAGAATACAGATCGGTTCTGCCATCGTGACCGCTGCCACTGATGATCTCGGGTGCGGTGTAAGCTGGCGAACCGACAATAATGATGTGATCCTTGTCCTCTTCTTTTTTTCTTTTTGCATATTGACTGTCAAAAAAATTGGCATAACCAAAATCGATGATCTTTACAATAAAGCGATTGTCTTCATTGATGACCAGAATATTGCGGGGCTTGATGTCAAGATGATAGATGTGACGATAATGAAGATAATTTAACGCCCTTAAGGTTTGAACAAATATATCTTCTGTTTCTTCAAAACTTAGCCCCTCGGTAACGCTGTACAGGTCCTTTGCGGGGACATATTCGGTTGATATGAAAAATTGAGAGCTCTCCTGATCAAATCCTGCGTCAAAGACCTTGGCAATGTTGGGGTGATTGATCTCTTTGAGTATTTCAAATTCCTGCTTAAACCCCTCAAGGGCCAATCCGCGGTTTAAGGTTCCCGAAGCCCTTAAAATTTTTAGTGCAGATTTCATCCCCGTCTTGGTATCAACGGCCAGCTCCACACTGCCGGTGGCCCCATGTCCAAGACCTTTTATGATTTCGTATCTGTCTGCAAATAGTCCCATAAAAAGACCTTACAGAAAATTATTACTGCACGCGCCATCCGCTTGAGGCCTATCCTATTTTTTGCAACTTGCGTTTTAAGTCTTCGACAGTGATCCCCATCCTTTGGGCAACAACTTCATGATTGCTCATCACAACGTCCAGTGCCAGTTGCAACAGCAACATTCTGTTGGTGAATTTTTCGTAGGCTTCATTTTCTCTCTTGGATGTCACAGACTCGTGGAGCAAATTGAGCATCAAATGACACTCATTTTTAAGGGCCAGCAGATATTCGGGTTCAAAGCGTACACTATCCTCATTAATGGCACCCGGAAAAATTTTAATAATACCGCCATGCCTGAGTTCTGTTTCTCTGTCTGTAAAGGTTTTAATCCTTTCTTTTTTGGCCTCTGCCGCCTGTTTACTGCGTGTATCAATCAGGCTTGATGATGCCTTGATCAGCTCGTCTTTTAATCTGTCCATTTTGCAGACAATATTAAACAAATCCTCCCTGTTTATGGTCAGCTGTTCAAAATCAGACAGCATGATATCAATATCATCGCGGTCTTTTATCCTGAAATCCTGATCCACTAAACGATTGATCAGTTTTAAACAGGCACACTCCGGTGAAATGTCTTTGTAATCATTGTTGTGGTGATCCAGCAATAATTTGACAACAGTCTCATCATAACCCCAGTTTGTGGCCAGTTGAGCGCTCACAATGGGGTGATAATAATAATTGATCAAATCGAGTTCTGCATTGTTAAGATTGTAATAAAGATATTTTTTGTTAAAATGACCCACCCTCGAACTTTCTTCTTTTTTGAGTGACGGGCACAAAATAACATATAAAATGTAGGTGCCAATGCCCTGCATGGCAAGCCCGTTCTGCAAAACGTCGTATGAGATGTTTTCTGATAAATGGGGTTTTAACAGTTCTGCCATCCTCATGCCCAGCGTGTGAAATTCGTGGAACTTCTGAAGAGGTTTAAGGTCTTCATTAAATTCGTAGATCCCTATTTTGTGAATCATCACGTACAACAGGATCGACAATCTTTCTTTGGACATGGGTTTAAAACAATCCCGCAAATTTCTTTTGGGATTATCGCTGTCAAACAGCTTGTTTGAGGCGTAAAGAAAGGCCGATGAATAATTGGGACAGAATTCGAGAAAGTCACACATGTTTTCGTCTTCACCGGTAAACACATTGATTTTGTCCAGACCCACGGCAGGGTCCTTTGGCCCCAGAATGGCATTGAGCATGATAAACAGGGGCTGGGGTAAAAACGGCACCTTGGTTATCCTCTTTGAATATTTTTCTACATTGTTCAAAACAGTTTTGATATCGCTGTCAATTTCATTTTTATTAAATCGTTTGCAATAAGCTTCGGTAAATTCTTTTTTTACACTCCCCCAGCTGTTTAAAAGCAAGGCGCTCTCAATGGGTTCAAAATCGTGACCCACTGAATATTTTAATTTTCTTTCTATGCTATCCTGCGCCGACATAATCCACTGATGCAATCTGTCAGAGTCCATTTCTAAAAAGATTGCCAGTTTTTCAATCTTGTCTATATCATTTAATATTTCTCTGATGCGAACGCCAACATCACTCCTCAGACCGCTTTTTCTTCTTTCGATGCCAATATAATCATCAACATCAATACCCAATGCCTTGGCGGCATCTTCAGTGGTCTTGTTGCCGCTGACTCCCTTTTTTCTCTTGAGATAAATTCTTCTTTTGTAAATCTTAAACCCAAGACCAAAGTCGTCATATAGGGGGGCCTGTTTTTCTTTGCCTGTCGGCAAGGATGATTTTTCGGGTTGATAGTCTATTGATGACATAAGATCTCCCAATTAAGGTTAAATTAATTTAAAAAATCCAATCACAATCTATTTAACAACAAAGCACCATGCCTTGTGCAGTATCTTTGCATCTTTTTTTAAGACAGCCATGGGTTCTTCAAAACTTCGAAGCGCCGTCAAACTAAAGCTGTTACTATCTGTAATATTTATTGTCCTCAATAATAATCGATTATTGTACAGCACAACAACCTGATCACCGTTTACGATCTCGCCGTCCGGATCAACCACGACGATCCAGTCTTTTTTAAACGGGTCCATGCTGTCATCCGCGAGGATCAGCGCGTAAAAATGCGTGTGCGGTAGATTTACAAAAGGCGAAATAGAACCGATCTCTTTGGACACCGGCAGACGTTCTTGAGACCATGTGATGGGATGCTTGTTTTCTTTTTCGTTAACATAACCCATGATTTTGATTTTGCCAGCATCAAGATCGTAATCAAGTCCCAATACCTTTTGCCAAAACTCGGTTTCATCAACCTCAAGGATACGACAAATTTCTTCGAGCCTCTTTGTGTGAACCGTAACCCTGTTTTGCTCGATGTTACTTAAACTCTGTTTGGTAATACCAAGCTTACCGGCAAGCTCATCTTGTCCGATTTTTTTTATCTTTCTAAAAAACTGAATAATTTTGCCTACATCTCTCATAAATTTAAAATAATATAAATTTAATTTATATTTTTAGCAACTTTTGTGTTTTGTTTGCCGATACATCTAACATAACATAGATTATAATGTTAAAAATATTAATAATCAACAATAAACTATGATTATATTATTATAAAGACCTTCTGGTGATTATGCAAAGATTTTAAGGACATAATATGAATTTTAAAAAATCTGTTAACACCTTAACGACTGTTCTCCTATGTATATTGTTCATTTCTACCAGCGCCCTTGCCTACGAGAACATAGAAATCCGCAATGTCAGCCCACAAACCCTCGAAGGGCCAGCGTATTATGGTCTGAGTATAACAACCTCTGGTATCTCTGACCCAAACTTAAGCGCCTATGAGATTCATGTTAAACTCGACAACGGCAACCCCTATGAGGCGTGGAGGGCTTACAACACACAACTTAAACCTTACGCAGGTGAGACCATCAACATCCCTTACAGAAATGGCAGTGTCGCACTGGTTGCCGATCAAAATTATTGTGTGCGTATCAGGGCCGTCTATGGGGCCAATATCACCAGATGGTCTGTCCAATGCGGTCTGCGTCTTGTCTTGCCGGAGTCCCCAACAACTGACACGGATGGTGATGGTGTAAACGACCGCGATGAATATGCTTTAGGCCTTGACCCCAACAACCGTGATACAGACTCTGACTCGGTTGCTGATGGGATTGAACTGGAAAGAGGCCGCGACCCCGACGCCCCCGAAAACACAAGGATCGTGATACGCACACCAGCAATGGATTTTGGTCTTGGCAACCACCGCGGCACGTATCCCAATCAACATCAGTTTATTGAGATCGAAAACGTGGGCCCCCACCCTGCCCTGATTAAAACGATAGGGAGTGATAATCCCGAATTTCATATTGGCGCTTTTTCTGATGTCATTTCTTATATTGCACCGGACAACAAGATTTTTGTCCCTATCTCTTTTTTACCAAAGACCCGCGGGGTAAAGACAGGCCTTGTAACGGTCACACCGCTCGACACGCCAGATGTGCAGACCATAAATGTCCAGGGCGTTGGCGGCCAAATCCCCCAGTGCAGCATTTCACCCTCTTTTATTAATTTTGGTACTGTTGATGTTCACGATCAGGCAGTCAAGACCGCCGACCTCACAATCTCCAACAAATATACAGGCGCCGACGACGAAGCGCTTGGCGCGCCCCTTGTGTTTACCATCAAATCCACAGTGAACGGCATCACAGCGGCAACAACAGGATTTACACTGCCTAAAAACAAAGAGCTTAAAATCCCCGTACTGTTTCAACACCCCCAAAAAGGGACTTATGAGGGTCGTCTGGAAATCAAGATAGACGGGTGCGGGACAAAGACGGTCAAAATTAAAGGTGTGGCAAGGTGATTACACATTAAAAGGAGGACAACGTGTCAGACATCAATACGCAACCTGTAGACAACGCAACAACAGCAAATACAGAGGTTATACCATACCAGACAGTGAGGTATGGCTATGACGAAGAAAATCAATGTGCCTATATTGTAAGACAATACGACCCCTGTGAGGATTCGGAGCATATTGATGATGGGCAAGAGGTCAGGGACGA